>NZ_CP070356.1:5447440-5762788 GCF_016919445.1 Pseudomonas sp. PDNC002
AGCGATAAAAATGGCGTCCCCTAGGGGACTCGAACCCCTGTTACCGCCGTGAAAGGGCGGTGTCCTAGGCCACTAGACGAAGGGGACATATCCTTCGAAGAAACCCACCGGTCGGTGGATTCTGGCTTCATCCCGATTGGGAATTTGGTGGAGCTAGACGGGATCGAACCGTCGACCTCTTGCATGCCATGCAAGCGCTCTCCCAGCTGAGCTATAGCCCCAGATGACTCTGGCTGACGACGCGAACGCATCGTCGCTGGAATAGTGGCGTCCCCTAGGGGACTCGAACCCCTGTTACCGCCGTGAAAGGGCGGTGTCCTAGGCCACTAGACGAAGGGGACGCAAAACCTTCGATTTCGGACTTGCCAGGACAGGCAAGTCTTACTGGTAATTTGGTGGAGCTAGACGGGATCGAACCGTCGACCTCTTGCATGCCATGCAAGCGCTCTCCCAGCTGAGCTATAGCCCCAAAGTACCGCTGGATCTATCGTTCCGCTTCGCTCTGTCAATTCAGTTCGTCGCTGGAACGGGGCGCATCTTAGGGGTGAGGCGAACCCCTGTCAACAACATTTTTTCAGATTTATTATTTTTTTCTCCCACAGAACAATCACTTATGTGACCGGCCTGGTTTCCGCCCGGCAAAATCCGCAGCGTCCCCGCCCTCCTCCGGCACACGCCGCGCGGCCGGCACCGGCATGCAAAAGGCCGGACGCTTCACAGCGGCCGGCCTTTTTCAGTGTAGGAAAGAACTCACGAGCCAATGGCGTCGCGGATCTTTTCCCACTCCTTGGCTTCTTTCTTCGACGCGCCGCCCAGCAGCTCCAGGGCCTGGCGCAGGCGATAGCGCGACAGGTCGGCGCCGAGGATTTCCATGGCGTCGAGCACCGATACCGAGCTGGCCTGCCCGGTGATGGCCGGGAACATCAGCGGCATCACGTCACGCAGCTTGAGACCCAGATGCTCAGCCACCGCCTGGATGGTCGCGGTGATGCGGTCCTTTTCCCACTGGCGCAGCGCTTCGAGCTTCCACAGCACCAGTTGCAGCACCTGGCGAACCTGGGTGGCATCGAGCTTCTTGTGTTCGAACAGCTTGGCGTCCAGCTGCACGCCGCCGCTGAAGAAGAAGCCGGCCAGCGGAGCGATCTGGCTGAAGTTTTCCACGCGGCCTTGCACGTGCGGGGCGATCTTCATCAGGTACTCGGGGTTGAGCGCCCACTTCTGCACTTCCTTCGCGAAGTCCTCGACGGACAGCTCGCGAATCCACTGGCCGTTCAGCCAGGAGAGCTTCTCGATGTCGAAGATCGGCCCGCCCAGGGACACGCGGGACAGGTCGAAGTGCTCGATCATCTCCGCCAGGCTGAACTTCTCGCGCTCGTCGGGCATGGACCAGCCCATGCGGCCGAGGTAGTTCAGCAGCGCCTGGGGCAGCAGGCCCATGCGCTCGTAGAAGGTGATGGAGGTGGGGTTCTTGCGCTTGGACAGCTTGCTCTTGTCCGGGTTACGCAGCAGCGGCATGTAGCAGAGCACCGGCTGTTCCCAGCCGAAGTACTCGTACAGCTTGATCAGCTTGGGCGCCGAGGGCAGCCACTCTTCGCCACGCAGGACGTGGGTGATGCCCATCAGGTGGTCGTCGACCACGTTGGCGAGGAAGTAGGTGGGCAGGCCGTCAGCCTTCATCAGCACCTGCATGTCCATGCGGTCCCACGGGATTTCGACGTCACCACGGAGCATGTCCGGCACCACGCAGACACCCTCGGTCGGCACCTTCATACGCACCACGTGGGATTCGCCGGCGGCGATGCGCTTGGCCGACTCTTCCTTCGGGAGGTGCATGCAATGGCCGTCGTAGCGCGGGGTTTCCTTGCGCGCCTGTTGCTCGGCACGCAGCGCGTCGAGGCGCTCGGAGGAGCAGAAGCAGGGGAAGGCGTGGCCTTTCTCGACCAACTCTTCGCTGTACTGCTTATAGATGGCACCACGCTCGCTTTGGCGATACGGGCCATGCGGGCCGCCGACGTCCGGGCCTTCGTCCCACTCGATGCCCAACCAGCGCAGCGCGTCGAAGATCTGCTGTTCCGATTCGCGGGTCGAACGCACCTGGTCGGTGTCCTCGATGCGCAGAATGAACTGACCGCCATGCTGGCGGGCGAAGCAGAGGTTGAACAGCGCGATATACGCGGTGCCGACGTGCGGGTCGCCGGTGGGAGACGGCGCGATACGGGTGCGGACTGTGGTCATGAAGGCTCTCGTGTGCAGCAATTCTTCGTGTGAAGCGGACAGCGCGCGACGGCGCGCGCGCTCATGGATGCGATGGTATCAGGCGGGCCGCCTTCGGCTCCAGCCAACGACCGGGATCGATGGGCAGGTTGTTGATCAGGAAATCGAGGAAAGCCTTCACCTTCATCGCCTGGAAGCGCCGCGACGGATAGACCGCGTAGAGTTCGCCGACCGGCAACTGGGTCTCCGGCAGCACCCGCACCAGTCGGCCGCTGGCCAATTGCTCGTCAACGATCAGCTCCGGCAGTGAGGCGATCCCCGCCCCTGCCAGCACGGCTTCACGGGCGAAGGTGATGTTATTGCACGACAGCACCCGGTGGCATGGCACGGTTTCCCCACGCAGCGGCCAGTAGCGTTGGGAATCGGCCTGTAACAGCACGGCACGGTGACCGGTCAGTTCCTCGACGGTTTCCGGGCGGCCATGCAGCGCCAGGTAGTCCGGGCTGGCGCACAGGCAGCGATTGGTGGTCAGCATGCGTCGGGCGATCAGGGTCGAGTCCTCCGGCTGGCCGACCATGATGACGATATCCACGCCTTCCTCCAGCGGATCGACGTTGCGCGAAGTGAGTTCAACCTCGGCAGTGATCTGCGGATAAAGGTTCATGAAGTCGCCCAGCACCTTGGCCAGGTACATCTGGCCGAACTCGATGGGCGCGGTGATCCGCAACAATCCCGACGGCGCCTGCTGCAGCTGCATCACCGCCTGCTCGGCCTCGGCGAAGTCATGCATGATCTGCCGGCAGCGGTCGTAATACGCCTGGCCCACCTCGGTCAGGCGCAGCTTGCGCGTCGTGCGGTTGATCAGCCGCACGCCCAGGCGCTCTTCCAGCAGGGCGATACGCCGGCTCACCGTCGATTTCTGCATGCCCAGGCTTTGCGCCGCCTGGGTAAAACTGTGCAGCTCCACGACGCGAGTGAAGATCAGCGCATCATCCAGCCCCATGATTGTTCCCTATAAGCAACAAAGTTTCCGAAGTGTAGCGGCTACGTGCCGCCACGGAACACTGTTACATTGGCAAACATTTTTTTGGCCAACCAAACGCTCGTTTACCTATGCCCGCACAATTACAACGCCGCCTGACCGTGTTCTTCGTCATCCTCGCCGTGGTCGCCCTCGCCTTCCTGGCGCGCTGGTACTTCATCGGCCGCTTCGTCGAGACCACCGACAATGCCTACGTGCAGGGCGAGATCACCCGCATCGCCAGCCAGCTCGGCGCCCGCGTCGACGAGGTTCTGGTGCAGGACAACCAGCACGTGGAGAAAGGCCAGTTGCTGGTGAAACTGGAAGCCGCTGACTTCCAGCTCGCCCTGGACCGCGCCAAGGCCACCCTGGCCACCCGCGAGGCGGAATTGGAGCAGGCGCGCAGCAAGCTCAAGGGCCAGACCAGCATGATCGCGGCCAGCGCGGCCGACGTGAATGCCAGCCAGGCCACCCTTGGCCGCACCGAAGTCGATCTCGGTCGCGCCCAGGCACTGCGCAAGCCCGGCTATGTGTCGGAAGAACGCGTCACCACCCTGGCCGCCGACTCCAACGTCGCGCGCTCCCAGGTCGCCAAGGCCCAGGCTGATCTGCAGGCCCAGCGCGTACAGCGCGAAACCCTGGGCACCGACGTCCAGCGCCTGCAAGCACAGATCGAGAGCGCCCGCGCCGATATCGCCCAGGCCGAGATCAATCTCGCCCGCACCGAGATTCACGCGCCGGTCAGCGGCCTGGTCGGCCAGCGCGGCGCCCGCGTCGGCCAATACGTGCAGGTCGGCAGCCCATTGCTGTCGCTGGTGCCGGACGACGGCATCTGGGTCCAGGCCAACTTCAAGGAAACCCAGATCGGCAAGATGCGCCCCGGCCAGACCGCCAAGCTAGTGTTCGACTCCTTCCCCGACCAGCCCATCGAGGGCCAGCTACAGAGCTTGTTCGCCGCCTCCGGCGCACAGTTCAGCCTGTTGCCGCCAGACAACGCCACCGGCAACTTCACCAAGGTCGTGCAGCGTATTCCGGTCAAGATCACCTTCGCCGACGACAACCCGCTCAAGGGCCTGATCCGCCCGGGCATGTCCGTCGAGGCCGAGGTCGAGCTGCGTGTCCGCTGATGCCCTGGTGCGGCCGGTCGGGGAACCGACCCGCCGCGACTGGATCGCCGTGTTCAGCGCCATGCTCGGCGCCTTCATGGCGGTCCTCGACATCCAGATCACCAACTCCTCGCTGAAGGACATCCAGGGCGCACTGGCCGCGACTCTGGAGGAAGGCTCGTGGATCTCCACCTCCTACCTGGTGGCAGAAATCATCATGATCCCGCTCACCGCCTGGCTGGTGCAGCTGCTCTCGGCACGCCGGCTGGCGTGGATGATCTCGGTCGGGTTTCTGTTTTCCTCGCTGCTCTGCTCGTTCGCCTGGAACCTGGAGAGCATGATCGTGTTCCGCGCCATGCAGGGCTTCACCGGCGGTGCGCTGATTCCGCTGGCCTTCACCCTGGCGCTGATCAAGCTGCCGGAACACCACCGCCCCAAGGGCATGGCGCTGTTCGCCATCACCGCCACCTTCGCGCCCTCCATCGGCCCGACGCTGGGCGGCTGGCTGACCGAGAACTTCGGCTGGGAATACATCTTCTACATCAACATCCCACCAGGCCTGTTGATGATCGCCGGGCTGCTCTACGGCCTGGAGAAGAAGCCGCCGCACTGGGAACTGCTGAAAAGCACCGACTACGCCGGCATCGTCACCATGGCCATCGGCCTGGGCTGCCTGCAGGTATTCCTGGAAGAGGGCCACCGCAAGGACTGGCTGGAATCGAACCTGATCGTCAGCCTGGGCAGCATTGCTCTAGTCAGCCTGATCCTCTTCGTGATCCTGCAGACGTCACGGCCGAATCCGCTGATCAACCTGGGCATCCTGCGCAACCGCAACTTCGGGCTGTCGAGCATTTCCAGCATCGGCCTGGGGATGGGACTGTACGGTTCGATCTACGTGCTGCCGCTCTATCTCGCGCAGATCCAGGGCTACAACGCCATGCAGATCGGCGAAGTGATCATGTGGATGGGCGTGCCGCAGCTGTTCCTCATTCCGCTGATTCCCAAGTTGATGAAGATCATCGAGCCGCGCCTCCTCTGCGCCGTGGGCTTCGGCCTGTTCGGCATGGCGAGCTTCTTCTCCGGCGTGCTCAACCCGGACTTCGCCGGACCGCAGTTCAACCAGATCCAGCTGCTGCGCGCCCTCGGCCAGCCGATGGTGATGGTCACCATCTCTCTCATCGCCACGGTCTACCTGCAGCCGCAGGATGCGGGCTCGGCTTCCAGCCTGTTCAACATCCTGCGCAACCTGGGCGGCGCCATTGGCATTGCGCTGCTGGCGACGTTGCTGGATAGCCGCGCCAAGGTCTACTACGACTACCTGCGCGAAGCGGTGGTGCCGGTGAACGGCGCCGTGGATGAGCGCCTGGCACAGCTGACTTCGCAGCTGGGAACGCAGCAGGCCGCGCTGGGCAAGATCAGCGAGATCGTCCACCAGCAGGCGGCAATCATGGCCTACAACGACGCCTTCCATGCCATCGGCATCGTGCTGGCAGTCAGCATGGTGGCGGTACTGCTGACGCGCCCGCTGCCGGCGGGCATGGGGGCTGGCGCGGGAGCCGGGGCGCACTAAGAGCAGGAGCACAAGTCCCCTGCCATCTCAAAGCACCTCTCCCCCGCCCTGGCTGCGAGCCCCGCTCCGAAGGGAGAGGGAGCTGCTCGGCGTTTCGGTTAATGCAAACCAAGCCGGCGAGCACCGAAATCCAAGAGCACTCGAGACAGTCCCCTCTCCCTGAAGGGAGAGGGCGCTCCTTGACCGATCAGCCCATCGATACGATGCGGTCGCGCAACTTGCCGATCTCGTCGCGCACACCCGCTGCGGCCTCGAACTCCAGGTCGCGGGCCAACTGGTACATGCGCTCCTCCAGCTGCTTGATGCGCTTGCCGATCTCGTCCGGCGTACGCGGCTCGTTGTCGTAGCGGCCGCTCTCCTCCGCCACTTTCGCCAGGCTGCGGCGCTTGCCCTTGGCGCCCGGCACCACGGCGCCTTCAAGGATGTCCTTGATGTCCTTGGTAACGCCCTTGGGCACGATGCCGTTCGCTTCGTTGAAGGCCATCTGCTTGGTGCGGCGGCGCTCGGTCTCGTTGATCGCCCGCTGCATCGAGCCGGTCATGTTGTCGGCGTAGAGGATCGCCTTGCCGTGCAGGTTCCGCGCGGCGCGGCCGATGGTCTGGATCAACGAGCGCTCGGAGCGCAGGAAGCCTTCCTTGTCCGCATCGAGGATCGCCACCAGCGCCACTTCGGGCATGTCCAGGCCTTCGCGCAGCAGGTTGATCCCCACCAGCACATCGAACTTGCCCAGGCGCAGGTCGCGGATGATTTCCACCCGCTCCACGGTGTCGATGTCCGAGTGCAGGTAGCGCACGCGCACGTCGTGGTCACCCAGATAGTCGGTGAGGTCCTCGGCCATGCGCTTGGTCAGGGTGGTGACCAGCACGCGCTGATCGACCGCCACGCGCTTGCGGATTTCCGAGAGCAGGTCATCCACCTGGGTGGTCGCCGGGCGGATTTCCACTTCCGGGTCGACCAGGCCGGTGGGACGCACCACCTGCTCGATCACTCGGCCGGCATGCTGGTCCTCATAAGGGCCGGGAGTCGCGGAAACGAAGATGGTCTGCGGACTGATCGCCTCCCATTCCTCGAAGCGCAGCGGGCGGTTGTCCAGCGCCGAGGGCAGACGGAAGCCGTATTCCACGAGGGTTTCCTTGCGCGAACGGTCGCCCTTGTACATGGCGCCGACCTGGGGAACGCTGACGTGGGACTCGTCGATCACCAGCAGCGAGTTGGCCGGCAGGTAGTCGTAGAGCGTCGGCGGCGGCTCGCCGGGGCCACGCCCGGAGAGGTAGCGCGAGTAGTTCTCGATGCCGTTGCAGTAACCCAGTTCGAGGATCATCTCCAGGTCGAAGCGGGTGCGCTGCTCCAGGCGCTGGGCTTCCACCAGCTTGTTGTTGTTGCGCAGGTACTCCAGGCGCACCTTCAGCTCCGCCTTGATGTGCTCCACCGCTTCGAGCAGCGTTTCACGCGGGGTCACGTAGTGGCTCTTGGGATAGAAGGTGAAGCGCGGCAGCTTGGTGAGCACCTCGCCGGTCAGCGGATCGAAGGCGGCGATGTTCTCCACCTCGTCGTCGAACAGCTCGACGCGGATGGCCTCAAGGTCCGATTCCGCCGGGAAGATATCGATCACGTCGCCGCGCACGCGGAAGGTGGCGCGGGCGAAGTCCATGTCATTGCGGGTGTACTGCAGGCTGGTCAGCCGGCGCAGCAGTTCGCGCTGGTCCATCTTGTCGCCGCGGTCCAGGTGCAGAACCATCTTCAGGTAGGACGCCGGGTCGCCCAGGCCGTAGATCGACGACACGGTGCAGACGATGATCGCGTCCTCGCGCTCCAGCAACGCCTTGGTCGCAGACAGCCGCATCTGCTCGATGTGGTCGTTGATCGAGGAATCTTTCTCGATGTAGGTGTCCGAGGACGGCACATAGGCCTCGGGCTGGTAGTAGTCGTAGTAGGAAACGAAATACTCCACAGCGTTGTTCGGGAAGAACGTCTTGAACTCGCCATAAAGCTGCGCGGCCAGCGTCTTGTTCGGCGCCAGCACCATGGTCGGGCGCTGCACCTGGGAAATGACGTTGGCGATGCTGAAGGTCTTGCCGGAGCCGGTCACCCCCCAACAGCGTCTGATGCGACAGGCCCGCTTCCAGCCCTTCAACCATCTGTCGGATGGCTTCTGGCTGATCACCGGCGGGCTTGAAGCGCGAATCCAGCTGGAATAACGACATGGGAACCTCGCGTTGGCGTGTGACGCTTCGGTCGCTAAAGCGTCTTACCAGTCGAAAGCATGCGCGATCAACTCGCCGCCTGCCATAGAGGCCTATATAATACCGGCCCGTCGACGCATCCCCCAGCGCCGTGTGCGGGGGGGTATGCAATTGCACTTCACTCCCGCCTTAGAGCTGCTGCCAAAATGAGTCTGTTCTCCGCTGTCGAAATGGCCCCTCGCGACCCGATCCTGGGCCTGAACGAAGCTTTCAACGCCGATACCCGTCCGGGCAAGATCAACCTGGGCGTGGGCGTGTACTACAACGAGGAAGGTCGCCTCCCGTTGCTGCGCGCCGTACAGGCCGCGGAGAAGGCCCGCATCGAGGCTCACGCCCCGCGCGGCTACCTGCCGATCGAAGGCATCGCCGCCTACGATTCGGGCGTACAGAAACTGCTGTTCGGTGCTGATTCCGAGCTGCTGGCCGAAGGCCGCGTCGTGACCACCCAGGCCGTCGGCGGCACCGGCGCGCTGAAAACCGGCGCCGACTTCCTCAAGCGCCTGCTGCCCAACGCCACCGTCGCCATCAGCGACCCGAGCTGGGAAAACCACCGCGCGCTGTTCGAAGCTGCCGGCTTCCCGGTGCAGAACTACCGCTACTACGACGCCGCCACCCACGGCGTGAACCGTGCCGGCCTGCTGGAAGACCTCAACGCCCTGCCCTCGCAGTCCATCGTGGTGCTGCACGCCTGCTGCCACAACCCGACCGGCGTCGACCTGACCATGGACGACTGGAAACAGGTTCTGGACGTGCTGAAAGCCAAGGGCCACGTGCCGTTCCTGGACATCGCCTACCAGGGCTTCGGCGACGGCATCGACGAAGACGCCTCCGCTGTGCGCCTGTTCGCCCAGTCCGGCCTGAACTTCTTCGTCTCCAGCTCCTTCTCCAAGTCGTTCTCGCTGTACGGCGAGCGCGTTGGCGCCCTGTCGGTCGTGACCGACAGCCGCGAAGAGTCGGCCCGCGTCCTGTCCCAGGTCAAGCGCGTGATCCGCACCAACTACTCCAACCCGCCGACCCACGGCGCCAGCGTCGTTGCATCCGTGCTGAACAGCCCGGAACTGCGCTCGGTCTGGGAAGAAGAACTGGGCGAAATGCGCACCCGCATCCGCGCCATGCGCGTGGCCATGGTCGAACAACTGGCTGCCCAGGGCGCCAAGCGCGATTTCGGCTTCGTAGCCCAGCAGCGCGGCATGTTCTCCTACTCCGGCCTGACCGCCGAGCAGGTTGAGCGCCTGAAGAACGAGTTCGGTATCTATGCTGTAGGCACCGGCCGTATCTGCGTCGCCGCGCTGAACAACGGCAACCTGGACACCGTCACTCGCGCCATCGTCCAGGTGTTGTAAAAAATAAGCGGGAGGTCGCATTTCAGAATGTTGACTTCCCCTTTTTAATCAGTAAGATACGCACCGTTGTTCCGCGATAGCTCAGTCGGTAGAGCAAATGACTGTTAATCATTGGGTCCCTGGTTCGAGTCCAGGTCGCGGAGCCAAATTCAAAGCCCTCGGCATATGCCGGGGGCTTTTTCTTTGCGCCGCCGAAATCCCACAGGCCGCAAAGGCCAGGCGCGCCATCCAGCGCAAAAGAAAAAGCCGGTCAATGACCGGCTTCTCTGATTACCAGAAGCACCCTTAGAGCGTAATCCGGTCGCGGTTCTTCTCCAGGGTGGCCTTGCCGATGCCCTTCACTTCCAGCAGTTGATCGATCGTGGCGAAGGGGCCATTGGCCGCGCGGTAATCGACGATCGCCTGGGCCTTGACCTTGCCGATCCCCTTCAACGATTTCTGCAACTCTTCGACGGACGCAGTGTTGATGTTCACCGCCTCCTCCTGCGAGGAAGACGCTTTCGCGGTCGGAGCGGACGCCTCGGCTGCAGGCTTCACAGCCGGCTCGGTGTTGGTAGCCGCCTGAGCGATACCTCCGAACGAGAGGCTCGCCAGCAGGATCATGCTTGCAATGGAAAGCAGGCTTTTTTTCATGAATCAGTCCTTGATTTGGGTTTCTGGGCGGTCGCGATTGCGCCGCCTGGGAAACATATCGTCAGGAGAGTCCATGAAAATGGGAGTTTAACGAGTCGGCGGCAATTTCCGCTGCCGCCGACAAAGTGCCCGGAAAGGACTTACAACGCTTGCAGATGCAGCAATTGCGGCGCCTGCTAGGAGCCGGCCGTCAGGGCTCCATCCGCCGCTGCTGGTGTATCAGGTCGACGATTTCGCCTTCCGGGCAATAGCCACTGACCGTTTCGCGCAGCAGCTGGCGCACCCGTGCGTAATTGCCCTGGTCCACCGCCTTCAGCAGGTCGGCCAGTACCAGCTTGAACCCCTCCCAGGGCATCAGCTCTTCATTGGCCTTCATGATCATCGGGTGCTCGGTGGCACTGACGTTGTCGCCGATGAGCAGCTCTTCGTACAGCTTCTCGCCCGGACGCAGGCCACTGAACTCGATGGAAATATCGCCATGCGGCGTGCGGTCGGAGCGAACGCTCAGGCCCGAGAGGTGGATCATCCGCTCGGCCAGTTCGAGAATCTTCACCGGCTGCCCCATGTCCAGCACGAACACATCGCCGCCGCGCCCCATGGAGCCCGCCTGGATAACCAGTTGGGCCGCCTCGGGAATGGTCATGAAGTAACGAGTGATGCCCGGATGGGTCACTGTCACCGGTCCGCCGCGCTTGATCTGCTCGCGGAACAACGGGATCACCGAGCCGGAAGAACCAAGCACATTGCCGAAGCGCACCATGGTGAAGCGGGTCTTGTTGACCTGATGGACTCCCGACTTGTCGCCAAACAGCACCGGCGCGGACTCCTGGCTCAGCGCTTGCAGGATCATCTCCGCCAGCCGCTTGGTGCTGCCCATCACATTGGTCGGACGCACCGCCTTGTCAGTGGAAATCAGCACGAAATGCTGCACACCAGCCTGTACCGCTACCTGCGCGGTGTGCAGGGTGCCGATGACGTTGTTCAGGACGCCTTCGGAGATGTTGTGCTCGACGATGGGCACATGCTTGTAGGCGGCCGCGTGGTAGACGGTGGCAACCTTCCAGGTACGCATGACATCCAGCAGGCGCTCCGGATCGCGCACCGACCCGAGGATGGGCACCAGTTGCACCGGCAGGGATTCACGCTTGATGCGGTTCTCCAGCTCCTGATGCACGCGGTACAGGTTGTATTCGCTGTGTTCGAACAGGACCACGACGGTCGGCGTCGAGCCGAGGATCTGGCGACAGAGCTCCGAGCCAATGGAACCGCCCGCTCCCGTCACCATCACCACTTCACCGCGGATGCAGTGCTCGATCAGTTCCTTGCGCGGCTCCACAGGGTCGCGGCCGAGCAGGTCGGCGATGTCGACTTCCTGGATGTCATCCACGCGCACCCGGCCGTTGGCTAGGTCGATGAAGCCCGGAACGCTTCGCACATGGACCGGATAGGGTTCGAGCAGACCGAGAATCTCGCGACGGCGCGAGCGGGTGGCGGACGGAACCGCCAGCAGCACTTCCTGCGCACCGGTTTCGTCGATCATCTGCTGCAGGTGCTTGGGCTTGAACACTCGCAGGCCGGCGATCACCCGGTTGGCGATCTCGTCATCGTCATCGATGAATGCGACCGGACGCATCGCCCGCCCCAGGCGCAGCGCGGCGACCAGCTGGTTACCGGCGGAGCCGGCGCCGTAGACAGCCACCTTCGGCAGGCCGTCCTGCTGCTTGAGGAAAGGCATCGCCTGGACGGCGCTGTACCAGCCGCCCATGAAATATTGCCGCATGGCCAGACGCAGCCCACCGATCATCAGCAGGCTGAGCCACCAGTAGTTCAGCACCAGCGAACGGGGAACCGCCTCGGTGACCGAGCGATTCCAGTAGACCACCAGCGACAGCAGCAACGCCGAGACCGTGACGGCCTTCCAGATCGCGATCAGCGCGTCGTTGCCCAGATAGCGCATGACCGCCCTGTACATGCCGAAACGGATGAACAGCGGGATGGCCACTACCGGCGCGGTGGCGAACAGCCAGCTGTGCACGCGCAACGGATAGACCAGGTCGTCCGCGCCCAGACGCACGATGAACGCCAGCCAGAGGGAGAACCACACCAGGGTGATGTCTGTGGCGACCTGCAAAAGCCGCTTGTATCGTCTCGGAAGCCTCAAAAGGCGTTCTCGGAGCATCTGCGCTTGTCCTTAATCCGGAGCGGGGAAAATCCAACCCTCCCGCTACATTGACCACCATATCCGCTGGAGTTCAGCTCACATTCTGTTCATCCGGACGACCCGCACCCAGATGAGCTACGACAAGCACCAACGGAGCATAGGCCACAATCAGTGCCAACAAACCGGAAACTTTCCCCAGACTCGCCAACGCAGCCAGCGGCATCAGCCAGAACAGATTGATCGCGACGACTGCCAGCGTGACCCGCAAATGACTCCGATAACGCCGCGAGGCACGCTGGTAGGCATGGCTGCGGTGCGCTTCGTAGACACGCTCGCCCCGCAGCAAGCGATGCACCAGGGTGAAGGTGGCATCCACCACGAACACCCCCATCAGGATCAACCAGCCCCAGATCAACTGCGGGCTGACCATTGCCGCCTGCACCGCCAGCCCGCCCAGCATCAGCCCGAGGAAGCCGCTACCCGCGTCGCCCATGAAAATGCGCGCCGGGGGGAAATTCCACACCAGAAAACCCGCAGTCGCCATGCCGAGTGACAACGGAAGCCACATCAACTGGCCGGCGCCGGCCAGCCAGCAACAGAGCGCCCCGCCGATGCAGACGCTGATGGCCTCGAGGCTGGCGATGCCGTCGATGCCATCCATGAAGTTATAGAGGTTCAGCAGCCAGACGAGGAATACCAGCGCAAGGCCATCGCCAACCAGGCCCAGATCAAAGGTGCCCAGAGGCGTTGGCAACGCCGGAAGTCCGCCCAGCCAATAGAGCAACCAGCCGGCGCCGACAAAGTGTCCCAGCAGGCGCCAGCGCGCCGGAATATGACGATGGTCGTCGATGAAGCCAATGGCAGCGATCCAGGCACCGGCCGGCAGCAGAGCCAACAACGCACGCCCATCCACCGCGCCGAGTACGCCAGCCAGGGGCAGGCAGCCGAGGAATCCGAGCACGATGGCGACGCCGCCGCCGCGAGGCGTGGGAATCTGGTGTGAGCTGCGGGCATTGGGAACATCCATGATGCTTCGCGCCAGCGCATACCGCCGCACGCCGGCGGTCATCGCCCAGGACGCCACGAATACGGCAACAAGGAGGATACCCATGCTCATCGATGCACTTCCCGGTCCGAGCACCCGACGGTGTCCCGCAGGGCCTGCTCGACGCCCACCGGTGGCGTCCACTCCAGCAAGCCACGGGTTTTCGCGATGTCCACCTGCAGCGAGCCGAGCAAGCGCTGGACCTGCTGGCTACGACCGGTGATGCGCCCGAGCAGGCGCAACATCCATGGCGGTACCGCCAGCAAGCGCGGACGCACGCCCAGCGCACGGCTCAGGCCAAGGCACAACTGCGCGGTCGACAGGTCCTCGCCATCGCTCACCAGGAACACCTGCCCGGCCGCCGCCGGATGTCGCGTGCAGTGCAGCAGCAGGTCGACGAGATTATCCCGAGCCACCAGGCTGCGCCGATTGTCGATGGACGCGAACGGCAGCGGCAGGCGACGTCTCAATGCGCCCATCAGACTGGCGAAATTGGCCTTCACGCCCGGTCCGTAGACCAGCGGAGGACGGACCACGACCACTTCGAGGCCGGTCTGTTCGGAGATGGCGAACAGCGCCTGTTCGGCTTCGAGCTTGGATTGTCCGTAAGGGTCCTGGGGATGGGGAACGTCATCGGCGGTGAATGGCCGGCCCGGTGCGGTTTCCTCGCCGTTGACCTTGATCGAACTGACGAAGACGAAGCGCTTCACCCCACTCGCCGCGGCCTGCAATGCCAGGCTGCGCGTAGCCTCGACATTCACCGCCCGGAACGCGGCCAATGGATCGGCGGCCTGCTCTTCCATCACATGCACGCGCGCGGCGGCGTGGATCACCACGTCGACGCCCAGCAGGGCAGCCGACCAGGACTGCGCTGCGCTCAGCCCCTCGATATGGACGACGTCGACCGTCTCAGGCAGTGCAACGTCTGCACTGCGCACGGCGGCTCGAACCTGCATGCCCCTTTCCTGGCACAAGCGCGCCAGCAAGCCTCGACCGACAAAACCTGTCGCGCCAGTCAATAGAACCTTCAATCCAGTACCTGCAGAACCTGACGCCAGCGGCGTCTTCCATGTTGTCGAGCGGATTCGCTAAAGCGGCGCAATGACCGGCCGCAATGCGTTCCAGGCGTGGCAGCTGGGACATTGCCAGTGCAGTTCGCGGCCGGCGAATCCGCACTTGCCGCACCGATAGCGCGGCATTGTCTTATACAAACCGATGATTATTGGAGCAATTTTTCCCACAGCCGAGCTTTTGTCGCTTTCAGCGTCAACGAGCTCCAGGTATTCGCCCACGCCTTGCCATGAGGGATGCTGCTCCACCCGCTCCAACAGGCTGCCGCGCCAGTTCATTTCCCCAGGCGTCTCGACTTCCGCCAGCATGGCCAGGATGGCCGGCGGCACCTCTTCACGCCCGGCAAGTTCACGCAGGTGCTCCAGCACCTCAGGCTGAACAAGGCTGTCATGGCGCCGCAACAGCGGGACGATCTCACCGACGAACGCCTTGGCGTCCCGAGCCAGTTCGCTAATCGTGGCAACAGCTGCCGCATGGTCCTGGCGCCACAACTCGCAATCCAGTCGCATGAGCAACGCGCGTACGCAGCGCTTATCGACCCGACGGGCTTCGCGAAGCAGCTCCTGCATGGCGCTGCGATCCCCGGTCTTGCGCTTTTCCTGGGCCAGTTCGCAGTAATAGTTGGCCAGGGCGGCGCTCAGCTCCGGACGGCTCGGTACCAGCCGGGCCGCGAGCTCGATGGCCCGCGACCAATTCTTCTCGCGCTCGCAGATCAGCCGCTGTTCGTCCAGGGCTTCGAGGGAAATGGGCTCGTCGCCCTGCCGGGTCAGCTCATCCAGCAGTTCCTCGGCACTGCCGAGCAGGCCGCCGGCAATGTAGTCACGCGCCAATTCGAGGCGCATTTGCGCGACCAGCGAGCCATCCTCGCCCGCACGACCGAGCAGGTCCTGGTGAATGTGGATGGCTTTCTCGATGTCGCCACGACGGCGGAACAGATTGCCGACGTGCAGGTGGCTTTCGAGGGTTTCCGGACTGACCACCAGCCCTTGGGAGAGGCTCTCCAGGGCATCGTCGGAATGTCGCTCCAGCAGGTTGTGCATGCTGTGGACGCGGGCCCGGAGTGTCGACTCCGGCGCCGGTTCGCTGCGGGAAAGCGAACGACGCCCCAACCACCAACCGATGGCCAGGGCGCAGAAGAAGAACAGCGTGGCGATAACGCTAGGCATGATCCGTCAGCGACTTCTCACGCAGCGCGTCATTCTCCTTGCGGAAACGGGTGACTTCGGAGCGCAGCCCGGTCATGCGGACATGTGTCCGTGCGCGGAAGGGAATGCTCAACAGCAGGCCGATCGCACCGCCGACGACGAAGGCAAGGGAGATGAACAGCACCAGCGGCCATTGCGGCGACTGCCAGCCAAGGAAAGTGAGCTGTGTCGGCTGCAGGTTTTCCAAGACGAAAACCACGACGACCGCGGCCAGAACGACCAGCGCCAGGATCAGCAGAAAACGTTTTGCCCGAAGCATGGACACTCCTTCTTGAAGACGGATACCCCGGGGTTACTCGGGCTCGTTGACGCGGTCGCGCAACTCCTTGCCGGGTTTGAAGTGCGGGACGAACTTGCCGTCCAGGCGCACGGACTCACCGGTCTTCGGATTGCGCCCGACGCGAGGGGCACGGTAGTGCAGAGAGAAGCTGCCGAACCCGCGGATTTCGATGCGATCCCCCGTCGCCAGAGCCTGGGACATTTGCTCAAGCATGGTCTTGATCGCCAGCTCCACGTCCTTCGCGGAAAGCTGCCCCTGATGGGTGACGATTCTCTCGATCAACTCCGACTTGGTCATGGTTTTCCCTTCTTTTTCAAGCGGCTAGATCAGCTCTAGGTTCTTTTAGCATGCTGATCATGCTTTGAACAGCCCGAACGGGAAGATGTGCTTGACAGCTGCCAACAGCGGCACCTCGAAACCGCTCCAGCTCTACGCTGAATAAAAAATGGCCGATCTCCGGGGGCTGGAGATCGGCCACGGTCGCGCCCAGGAGCGGAGGGCGCGCAAGGCAGAATCGGATCAGGCGACGGCGGCGAGTTGCGCCTTGGCCTTGGCGAGGCCCTTCTCGGCGAACTCGGCCCCCATGTTCAGGCCTTCGGCGTGGATGAACGTCACGTCGTGGATGCCCACGAAGCCCAGCGCCTGGCGCAGGTAGGGTTCCTGATGGTCCAGCGCGCCGCCCGCGTAGACGCCGCCGCGACTGGTCAGGACGAAGGCGCGCTTGCCGGTCAGCATGCCTTGCGGGCCGGACTCGGTGTACTTGAAGGTGACGCCGGCGCGCAGCACGTGGTCGAGCCAGGATTTCAGGGTGCTGGGAATGGCGAAGTTGTACATGGGAGCCGCGAGCACCAGCACGTCGGCGGCTTGCAGCTCGGCGGTCAGGAGGTTGGAGCGCTCCAGCGCGGCACGCTCGATGTCGCTGTGCTCCTGCGCCGGCTTCATCCAGCCGCCCAGCAGATTGGCATCCAGGTGCGGCACCTGCTCGACGGCCAGGTCGCGGACCTGGATCTCATCGGCCGGGTGCGCGGCCTGCCACTGGGCGATGAAATCGCGGGTCAGTTGGCGAGAAACGGAACCATCCTGGCGGGCACTGCTTTCGATGACGAGAACGCGGGACATGGACTGGACCTCCATCGGTCATTGACTGTGTCGATGGAGGTCATCCTAGAGATGACTAAATCGATTAAAAAGCAGAAAAAATCGCTACTAACTATCGAATAAATTGATTTTCAGCGAGACAACTTCTAGTCTTGTCCGGCATAAGCTCAGCCCGGCGTGCAGGTCAGCTTGATACGCAGCTTGATCACCGCACGACTGAAGCTGGAGGTCATGTTGGCCTCCTTGCCCGGCGCGATGGTGGCCTTGCGCACATGAGGCGTTTCCGGACCGTTGACGAAGACAGCAGTGCAGGTTGCCGCCTGCTGGCCGTTGTTGCGCAGGAGGATCGCACCCATCTGGTCACCGATGTCCTGGGTCTCGTAGTCCACTTCGGTGCCATTGAGAGACTTCTGCACTTCGATGGGATAAGCCATGGCAGTCAGCGGCAGCATGGCCAGAACGGCACAACAGTATTTTTTCATGGCGGTCTCTTGCAGGTCTTGTCCGACCGCCAGATTAGACAAGAGGAAGCGAGGATGAAAGCGCCCCGCGTTACCCTGGATCAGTGGAGAACGCTGCAGGCCGTGGTCGATCACGGCGGCTTCGCCCAGGCGGCGGAAGCCCTGCATCGTTCACAGTCGTCGATCAGCTACACCGTGGCGCGCATGCAGGAACAGCTCGGCGTACCGCTGTTGCGCATCGATGGACGCAAGGCTGTGCTCACCGAAGCCGGCGAAGTGCTGCTGCGTCGTTCGCGGCAACTGGTCAAATCCGCCGGCCAGCTGGAAGAGCTTGCTCATCACATGGAACAGGGCTGGGAGCCGGAAGTGCGCCTGGTGGTGGACGCCGCCTACCCCACCGTGCGCCTGGTGCGCGCCCTCTCCGCCTTCATGCCGCAGAGTCGCGGCTGCCGCGTGCTGCTGCGCGAAGAGGTGCTATCGGGCGTGGAAGAAGCCCTGGTGCAAGGCCATGCCGATCTCGCCATCAGCGGCCTGAACATCCCTGGCCACCTGGGCGCGGACCTCTCCATCGTCGACTTCGTCGCCGTGGCCCATCCCGATCACCCGCTGCACCGCTTGCAGCGTGAGGTCACTCACCAGGACCTGGAAACCCAGATGCAGGTGGTGATCCGCGACTCCGGCCGCCTGCAGCCGCGCGATGTCGGCTGGCTCGGCGCCGAGCAGCGCTGGACGGTGGGCAGTCTCGCGACCGCCGCCACCTTCGTCAGCAACGGCCTGGGCTTCGCCTGGCTGCCGCGGCACATGATCGAACGCGAACTGCGCGACGGCCAGCTCAAGCCGCTGCCGATGAAACAGGGCGGCGTGCGCGAGAGCCGCTTCTATCTTTATCCGAACAAGGAAAAGCCCCTCGGCCCGGCAACGCAGATCCTCGTGGAACTGCTGACCACCTTCGCCAACGTGCCGCTGGACGCCCATTTCGCCGCTCCCGAGAGCCAGGCCTGAGGAGCCCGCCATGCCCTTCTTCGACCACGCCGGCCACCGCCTGCATTACGAGGAAAGTGGTTTCGGAACCCCGGTGCTGCTGGTACACGGGCTCGGCTCCAGCACCCGCGACTGGGAGTTCCAGGTCCCTGAACTGGAAAAGCGCCACCGCGTGATCGCCCTCGACGTGCGCGGCCACGGCCAGTCGGACAAGCCACGCCAGCGCTACAGCATCGCCGCCTTCGCCGAGGACGTGATCGCCCTCCTCGACCATTTGAAGCTCGGCCGCGTGCACCTTGTGGGCATCAGCATGGGCGGGATGATCGGCTTCGAACTGGCCACCCGCTGGCCGGAGCGGCTGGATAGCCTGACCATCGTCAACAGCGCCCCGGAAGTGAAGCCGCGCACCTTGCGCGAGTATCTGGAAGTGGCGCGCCGGCTGTTCCTGGCCCACGTACTGGGCCTGGACACCGTGGGCAAGGCGCTGGGCAAGCTGCTCTTCCCCAAGCCCGAACAGAGCGACCTGCGCCGCAAGATCCAGCAGCGCTGGCCGCAGAACGACAAGCGTGCCTATCTCTCCAGCCTGCACGCCATCATCGGCTGGGGTGTGCAGGAACGCCTCACGCGCATAACCTGTCCAACCCTGGTGATCAGCGCCGACCGCGATTACACCCCGGTGTCGCTCAAACAGGCCTACGTCGGGCGCATGCCCAACGCGCGCCTGGTGGTGATCGAGGACTCGCGCCATGCGACGCCGCTGGACCAGCCGGAAAGATTCAATACCACCCTGCTCGACTTCCTCGAGCAGGTCGACCATCCCTAGAACCTCAGGAAACATCCGCCAAATGACCCTGTTCAAACGCTTCCTGCTCGCCGCCTGCTCCCTGGTCCTGGCCGGTTCGGTGTTCGCCGCCGACAGCAAGAACCCGCACGTGCTGCTGTCGACCACTTCCGGTGAAATCGAAATCGAGCTGTACGCCGACAAGGCACCGATTTCCGTGAAGAACTACCTGTCCTACGTCGACAGCGGCTTCTACAACGGCACCGTCTTCCATCGTGTGATCCCCAACTTCATGATCCAGGGCGGTGGCTTCACCGAGAACATGAAGGAGAAAGACACCCAGGCGCCAATCAAGAACGAGGCCGACAATGGCCTGCTCAACGAGCGCGGTACCCTGGCCATGGCGCGCACCAGCGACGTGAACTCGGCCACCAGCCAGTTCTTCATCAACCTGACCGGCAACGACTTCCTCAACCACGGCGCCCGCGACTTTGGTTACGCCGTGTTCGGCAAGGTCGTACGCGGCATGGGCGTGGTCGACCAGATCGCCCAGGTCCAGACCGGCAACAGCGGCATGTTCCAGGACGTCCCGCGCACCCCGGTGGTAATCCTCTCCGCCAAGCGTCTGTGATTCTGCGGAACCACGGCTGACGGAGGCCATTTACAGCAGGGCCAGGATGGCCCTGCGAACAACCCGAGACCCATCATGCTTTACCGTCGTTTCGAGCGTCTGATCGATCCCTTCCGCGACGTCCCCGAGCGCATGCCGCCGTCTGACGTCATCCGCTTCTACGTCTACTACCTGCGCCAGGTCTGGCCGGTATTCCTCGCCCTGCTCTTCGTCGGCCTGATCGTCGCGCTGATCGAAGTCGCGCTGTTCAGCTACCTGGGGCGCATCGTCGACCTCGCGCAAGGCACCGCGCCGGCCGACTTCTTCACCCTGCACGGCCGCGAGCTGATCTGGATGGCCGTCGTCGCGCTGATCCTGCGCCCGGTGTTCAACGGCCTGCACGACATGCTGGTGCACCAGAGCATCAACCCCAGCATGACCAACCTGATCCGCTGGCAGAACCACCGCTACGTGCTCAAGCAGAGCCTGGGCTTCTTCCAGAACGACTTCGCCGGACGCATTGCCCAGCGCATCATGCAGACCGGCAACTCCCTGCGCGATTCCGCCGTGCAGGTGGTCGACGCCATCTGGCACGTAGTCATCTACACCGTCAGTGCCCTGGTGCTGTTCGCCGAGGCCGACTGGCGCCTGATGATCCCGCTGCTGCTGTGGGTCGTCGGCTACGTCGGCGCGCTGGGCTACTTCATTCCCCAGGTGAAGCATCGCTCGGTGATCGCCTCGGACTCGCGCTCCAAGCTGATGGGCCGGATCGTCGACGGCTACACCAATATCACCACCCTCAAGCTGTTCGCCCACACGCGCCAGGAAGAGGACTACGCCCGCGAAGCCATCGACGACCAGACCCGCAAGGCCCAGCGCGCCGGCCGCGTGGTCACGTCAATGGACGTCACCATCACCGTCTTCAATGGCCTGCTGATCGCCGGCACCACGGGCCTGGCCCTGTGGCTGTGGACCCAGTCGCTGATCTCGGTCGGCGCCATCGCCCTGGCCACCGGCCTGGTCATTCGCATCAACAACATGTCCGGCTGGATCATGTGGGTGGTCGGCGGCATCTTCGAGAACGTCGGCCAGGTGCAGGACGGCATGCAGACCATCGCCCTGCCCCGCCAAGTGAACGACCAGCCTGACGCCAAGCCGCTGCTGGTGAGCCATGGCGAAGTGCGCTTCGACCAGGTGGATTTCAGCTACGGCAAGGGTGGCGGCCTGATCAGCGGCCTGGACCTGACCGTGCGCCCCGGCGAGAAGATCGGCCTGGTCGGCCCGTCCGGCGCGGGCAAGTCGACCCTGGTGAACCTGCTGCTGCGCCTGTATGACCTCGAGGGCGGGCGCATCCTGATCGACGGCCAGGACATCGCCCACGTGACCCAGGAAAGCCTGCGCGCGCAGATCGGCATGGTCACCCAGGACACGTCCCTGCTGCACCGCTCGATCCGCGACAACCTGCTCTACGGTCGCCCGGATGCCAGCGAGGCGGATTTGCAGGACGCGATCCAGAAGGCGCGCGCCTCGGAGTTCATCCCGCAACTGAGCGACGCCGAGGGGCGCACCGGCCTCGACGCCCACGTCGGCGAGCGCGGCGTGAAGCTCTCCGGCGGCCAGCGCCAGCGCATCGCGATCACCCGCGTGCTGCTCAAGGACGCACCGATCCTGATCCTCGACGAAGCCACCTCGGCGCTGGACTCGGAGGTGGAGGCGGCGATCCAGGAGAGCCTGGAGACCCTGATGCAGGGCAAGACGGTGATCGCCATCGCGCACCGGCTGTCCACCATCGCGCGCATGGACCGCCTGGTGGTGCTGGAGCATGGCCGCGTGGTCGAGAGCGGCAGCCATGCCGAGCTGCTGGCCCATGGTGGGCTCTATGCACGGCTGTGGCGGCACCAGACGGGCGGGTTCGTCGGGGTGGATTGAATCCCCGCTCACCAATACCGCACTTGTAGGAGCGGAGCTTCTCCGCGATCACTGCGAAAGCAGTGCCTTCTCCAGACCGGCCTGTCGGCCGGGTCGCGGATAGGATCCGCTCCTACATAAAGCCTTTGAACGCCCCTGAATGCACCGGTGGCGCGATGACAGGCAACACCGCTCTTGTAGGAGCGGAGCTTCTCCGCGATCACCGCGATAGCGGTGACTTCTCCAGCACCGGCCTGGCGGCCGGGTCGCGGATAAGATCCGCTCCTACATAAAGCCTTTGAGCGCCCCTGAATGCGCCGATGGCGCGGTGACAGGCAACACCGCTCTTGTAGGAGCGGAGCTTCTCCGCGATCACCGCGATAGCGGTGACTTCTCCAGCACCGGCCTGGCGGCCGGGTCGCGGATTAGATCCGCTCCTACAAAAGCCCCTGAAGGCACCGGTGGCGCGGTGACAGGCAACACCGCTCCTACAAAAACTGGCGAACGAGCATAAAAAAGCCCGGCATAAAGCCGGGCATGTCCAAATCCAGGACAGCTCAGTGTGTATCCAGTAATGCCAGCGCCTCGCGGCTCAGGCGCTCGACCGTGGCCCAATCGCCGCTGTCGATGGCGGCCTTGGGCAGCATCCAGCTGCCCCCCACGCACATCACGTTGGGCAGGCGGTAATAGTCATTGAGGTTGTCCGGGCCGACGCCGCCGGTGGGGCAGAAACGCACCTCCGGGAACGGTCCGCCAAAGGCCTTGAGGGCTTCCACGCCGCCGCACACCTTCGCCGGGAACAGCTTGAAGCGACGCAGGCCGTGACGGTACGCCGCCATGATTTCCGACGCGGTGGCCACGCCCGGCAGCAGCGGCACGGGACGCGTCACGGCATGTTGCAGCAGCTCCTCGGTGCAGCCCGGCGTGACGATGAACTTCGCCCCCGCCTCCTCCGCCTGGCGGAAGGTCTGCGGGTCGAGCACGGTGCCGGCGCCGACGATCAGCTCCGGGCGCTGCTCGCTCAACTGACGGATCGCGGTCAGGCCCAGCGAGGTCCGCAAGGTCACTTCCAGAACGGTGATGCCGCCGGCTGCCAGAGCATCCGCCATGGGCAGGATGTCCGCCTCGCGGTCGATGGTGATCACCGGCAGGATGCGCGCGCGCTGCGCCAGGGCATCGATCTGCTGGATGTGTTGTTCAGGCATAGCGGTAACTCCGTGCTTCAGGGGCACCAGTGGATCGAAAGAGGTGAACGCAGGAACGCATTGACCGGCATGCGCTGGTCGTCGTTGTCGCCGAGCGCCTGGCTCAGGGTGGCCAGCTTGGACTCGCCCTGGATCGCCAGGATCTGCACCCGCGCGCCCTGCAACACGGCGCGGGTGAGGGTCAGGCGCTGGTGCGGCACGGTCGGCGCCCACATCGGCAGGCAGCGGCGAGCACTGGCCGGATCGAGGGCCTCGACCAGATTGGCGCTGCCGGGGAACAGCGAGGCGGTATGGCCGTCGTCGCCCATGCCGAGCACAAGTACGTCGATCGGCAACGAGAGTTCGTGGAGGTAGCGATCGGCCTTGTCGGCCGCCTCTTCCAGGCTGGTCGCCGGCTGATAAAGGCCGATGAAATGCGCCTTGGCCGCCGGCCCCTTGAGCAGGTGGCGACGCAGCAGGCCGGCATTGCTGTCGGGATGCGACTCCGGCACCCAGCGTTCGTCGGCAAGGCTGACGGCCACCTTCGACCAGTCCAGCACCGCGCCGCTCAATGCTTCGAGAAAGGCCACCGGACTACGCCCGCCGGACACCACCAGCAGCGCGCGGCCACGTTCGATCAGCGCCTCGCGCAGCGCATCGGCCACCGCCTCCGCCAGCCCGCGGGCCTGCTCGGCGGCGTTGTTCCAGGTTTTCCAGGCCATGCCTTCTTTCAGGCTCGGTTCAAAGATCGCCATACCAGTCCCTCCCATCGCGTGCGATCAAGGCAACGGCCGCCTGCGGGCCCCAACTGCCTGCCGGGTAAGGCTTGGGCTCCTCGCCCAGGCGCCCCCAGCCGTCGATCAGACCGTCGCACCATTTCCAGGCGGCTTCGATCTCATCCTTGCGGACGAACAGGTTCTGGTTGCCTTGCGTGACTTCCAGCAACAGCCGCTCGTAGGCGTCCGGCGTCCGGGCGGTCTGGAAGGTTTCGGAGAAATTCAGTTGCAGCGGGCCGGTGCGCAGTTGCATGCCCTTGCCCAGCCCCTGGTCCTTGGTCATCACCTGCAGGGAAATGCCCTCGTCCGGCTGCAGGCGGATGATCAGGCGGTTGCTGATCAGCGAGCGCTGCTCCGGCGCAAAGATGTAGTGCGGCGGTTCCTTGAAGTGGATGACGATCTGCGACAGCTTCTGCGGCATGCGCTTGCCGGTACGCAGGTAGAACGGAACTCCGGACCAGCGCCAGTTGCGGATGTCCACCCGCAGGGCGACGAAGGTCTCGGCATCGCTGTTGGTATTGGCGTTTTCCTCGGCAAGGTAGCCGGGCACCGCCTTGCCGTCGATGTAGCCTGCGGTGTATTGGCCACGCACCACCCGCGTAGCCAACTGCTCCGGAGCGATGGGCTCCAGCGCGCGCAGCACCTTCACCTTCTCGTCGCGGATGCTGTCGGCGGTGAGGTCCGCTGGCGGGTCCATGGCGATCAGGCAGAGCAGTTGCAGCAGGTGGTTCTGCACCATGTCGCGCAGTTGGCCGGCCTTGTCGAAGTAGCCCCAGCGGCCTTCGATGCCGACCTTCTCGGCCACGGTGATTTCCACGTGGGAGATGTGGTTCTGGTTCCACTGGGTCTCGAACAGGCTGTTGGCGAAGCGCAGCGCGATGAGGTTCTGCACCGTCTCCTTGCCCAGGTAGTGGTCGATCCGGTAGATGCGGTTTTCCGGGAAGAAGCGCGCCACGGCGTCGTTCACCGCGCGGGACGACTCCAGGTCGTGGCCGATGGGCTTTTCCAGCACGACGCGAGTGCGCTCGGCCAGGCCGGCGGCGGCGAGGTTCTCGCAGATGCCGCCGAACACCGAGGCGGCGGTGGCGAAGTACGCGACCAAGGTCTTCTCGTCGCCCACCAGGTCAGCCAGCGCCTGGTAAGAGCCGGCATCGAGGAAATCCATACTCAGGTGCTGCAGGCGCGCCTGGAAGCGGGCCCAGACCTGTTCGTCCCATTCCTTCGCCGGGACGTACTGACGCAAACGTCGTTCGATGGTCGCCAACGGCGCTTCACTGGCGCCGTCGTCGCGGGCCAGGGCAAGAATGCGGGTATCGCGGTGCAGCAGGTCTTCGCGGTCGAGCTGGTAAAGCGCCGGCAGCAGTTTGCGCAGGGCGAGATCACCCAGGGCGCCGAACAGCGCAAGGGTGCAGGGCAGAACGCGGACTTCAGGCATTTGTTGTTACCAACCAAATTTTGAACGATAGTTAGCCTTCTACGCCGGCATTAAGACAAATATGTAGTAATTAAACAACATATTTTTGCCGCCTCGCACCGCTGTTGGTCGCCTGCCGGCCTGCAGTTAGGATAGCGCCGCTGGCCGGCCCTACCCGGTCAACCGTCGATTACCCCAAGGAGCACGGATGAAGAACCTGCTGGAGCAGATCCAGAGCCGACTGGAAGAGCTGAACAAGGCCGAGCGCAAGGTCGCCCAGGTGATCCTGCACGACCCGCAGCAGGCAACGCGCTTCAGCATCGCCGCGCTGGCCCAGGCCTCCAGCGTCAGCGAGCCGACGGTGAACCGCTTCTGCCGCTCCTTCGGCATGAGCGGCTACCCGGAGCTGAAGATCCAGCTGGCGCAGAGCCTCGCCAGCGGCGCGGCCTTCGTGACCCAGGCGGTCGCCGCGGACGACGGCCCTGAGGCCTACACCCGCAAGATCTTCAGCAGCACCATCGCCTCGTTGGACAGCGCCCACAAGCTGCTCAATCCGAAGGTGATCGACCGTGCCGTCGATCTGCTGATCCAGGCGCGGCAAATCCACTTCTTCGGTCTAGGCGCCTCGAGCTCGGTGGCGCTGGACGCGCAGCACAAGTTCTTCCGCTTCAACCTGGCGGTGTCTGCGCAGAGCGACGTGCTGATGCAGCGGATGATCGCCTCGGTGGCGCACACCGGCGATCTGTTCGTGGTGATTTCCTACACGGGACGCACCCGCGAACTGGTGGACGTGGCGCACCTGGCGCGGCAGAACGGTGCCTCGGTGCTGGGCCTGACCGCCGCTGACTCTCCCCTCGCCCGCGCCAGCACCCTGAGCCTGGACATTCCGCTGCCCGAAGACACCGACATCTATATGCCGATGACCTCGCGCATCATCCAGCTTACGGTGCTCGACGTACTCGCCACTGGCGTGACCTTGCGCCGCGGCGTGGACTTCCAGCCGCACCTGCGCAAGATAAAAGAGAGCCTGGTACCGACGCGCTACCAACTCGATGAGGACAGCTGAGACCAGCGACTGATCGGCCGATGACCGGCGGCAGCACGCTCTTCGTAGGAGCGGAGCTTCTCCGCGATCACTGCGATAGCGGTGCCTGCTCCAGCACCGGCCTGGCGGCCGGGGCGCGGATAAGATCCGCTCCTACATAAAGCCTTTGCGCTGGTGGCGCAGTGACAGGCAACACCGCTCTTGTAGGAGCGGAGCTTCTCCGCGATCACCGCGATAGCGGTGCCTGCTCCAGCACCGGCCTGGCGGCCGGGTCGCGGATAAGATCCGCTCCTACATAAAGCCTTTGCGCTGGTGGCGCGGTAACAGGCAACACCGCTCTCGTAGGCGCGGAGCTTCTCCGCGATCACCGCGATAGCGGTGCCTGCTCCAGCACCGGCCTGGCGGCCGGGTCGCGGATAAGATCCGCTCCTACATAAAACCTTTGCGCTGGTGGCGCAGTGACAGGCAACACCGCTCTTGTAGGAGCGGAGCTTCTCCGCGATTACCGCGATAGCGGTGCCCTCTACAGCACCGGCCTGGCGGCCGGGTCGCGGATAAGATCCGCTCCTACATAAAGCCTTTGCACCGGTGGCGCGGTGACAGGCAACACCGCTCTTGTAGGAGCGGAGCTTCTCCGCGATTACCGCGATAGCGGTGCCCTCTCCAGCACCGGCCTGGCGGCCGGATCGCGGATAAGATCCGCTCCTACATAAAGCCTTTGCGCTGGTGGCGCAGTGACAGGCAACACCGCTCTTGTAGGAGCGGAGCTTCTCCGCGATTACCGCGATAGCGGTGCCCTCTCCAGCACCGGCCTGGCGGCCGGGTCGCGGATAAGATCCGCTCCTACAGAGATCAGACCAAGCCGGCGCGCAGGTTCAGCAACATCCGCTCGCCCTGCGCGAGGATCAGGCCGCCGGCGCGGTAACCGGCGGCGCCGATGCACAGGAAGCGCTCCGCTTCGCCCGGCTCGACCTGCTCCACCGCGCGGCTGCCGGGGTGCCAGATGACGCTGCCGGCACTGGTGTTCTTGTCGATGCGCAGGCGGCGTTGCCAGCCGGCATCTTCCAGCACCAGGGAACCGGTGTTGTAGAGCACCTGCTTGACCGCGCCACGGGGCGCCCAGGTGTTGGGCAGGCCACTGGCCTTGCCGTCCAGCTCCATGCCGTGGACCACCGAGCGGCGCAGCGACCCCACGCGCCAGTAAGGCTGCAGGGCGAAGCTGAAGAGGCAGTCGCTGTCATCCTCGTGGTAGCTGGAAAGCTCGATGTCCAGGTCCTGGCCCAGGCGCGCTTCCAGGCGCACGTGCCAGTCCTCGATGTCCAGCTGCCAACTGACCACCACCTTGCTGTCATCGGCCCAGGCATCGAGCATGCGCCACTCGCGCTGGCGAGCCCAGCCGTGCTGGGGCCAGTCGGTTTCCACCGGGTGGCTACCGAACCAGGGCCAGCAGACCGGAATACCGCCACGAATCGGCGCGGTGCTCAGGCTCGGCCACTGACTGGAACACCACAACAGCGGGCGCGCGCCGCGCGGCTGGAAGTGCAGCAGTTGCGCGCCCTGGCGGCTGAATACCGCCTGGCATTGCGGGTGATCGATGAGCAGCAGGTCGCGACGCTGGAAGCGCACCCAGTCGAAGGGCCGCTTGGCCCGCATGGAATGAAAAAAGCGCTGCAGCGGATGCTCGAGCATTGTCCGGATGTCCTGATCCAATCCCTGCCCGGACATTCCGGGGCGTGAATATCTCTGTAGTTTCACTACATCTTACAGAAAAGGCGGCGATTCTAACCGCAAAGCCTAGTCACGCGCAGCGCCCGTGCCAACGGAAAATCAGTTCTCACGAGTCCCGAGGCCGCCGGTTGTCTGCTCCGAGGTAGTTTGGGATTTCTCAGCAAGGGCTCGCCCTCTCCCTAACCCTCTCCCTGAAGGGAGAGGGGACTGTTCAGTTTCAATCGAAACTCCTCACACGCCGGCAACTCCGATCTGCTCCCTCTCCCTTCGGAGCGGGGCGCGTAGCCAGGGCTGGGGAGAGGGAAAACCGCAGGCACAGACTCACAAGAAGACAGTTGCACCTACAAAAAAGCCGCTAGCGCGACCACCCTGTTCGCGACTGGTAGCAGGCAAAAAAAGCCCGTCGAATCGACGGGCCCAATGATGCACCAGGGAGCAATCAGAAGCTGGACTGGATCTTCAGGCCGGCCACCACGGCGTTATTCACCTCGTCCACCCCGCCCGGATGGCGGATGTACTGCAGGTTCGGGCGCACGGTGAGCCAATTGGTCACATGCACGCCGTAGTACAGCTCGGCGTCGTACTCGGTGTCCTGGATCGGCTGGTACAGCGGGTTGTCGTAGTCGTCGATGCCGTTGACCTGGTTGGTCAGGCGCTGGCGATCCTGCACGTCGTCGTTGACGTGAATGCGCGCCAGGCCCAGGCCGATGTCGTCCTTCGGCCGCGCGTCGAACAGGCCTTTGTAGACCAGCCCCACCTGCTGGTAGTTGTCGACGGTGTTGGTCGCCTCGTCATGCACGGTGAAGTTGGCGAACAGGCTCAGGCCGCGCGAGGCGTCGCCGTTGTGCGCGGTGACCTGCTGCTGCGCCACCACCCACCAGCCGTGCTTGCTGTCGTGGGATTTGAACGGCTCGCCGGTGAGCGGCTGCGGGTTGCCGTTGACGTCTTCGTAGACATCGTCTGCCTTGGCGGTGCTGTAGTAGTAGCCCAAGCGGTATTCGCCGGGCAGCTGCGCGGCGCCGACCTTCGGCTGCCAGACCAGCTCCACCGGCAGGATGGTGCCCTTGGTGCCGCTGCCGTTGAGCTTGAAGCCGTTGCCGGTTTCCAGGTTCGACGGGTTCTGGTTGTAGGCGCCGACCTGGGCGAAGAATTCGTCGTTGAAATTCCACTTCACCCGCGCGGCCCATTGGCTGACCGGCCAGTTGTACCAGATGCCACCCACCCAGTTGCCCACCTGCGAGCCGCAGAAGGCCAGGTTCTGGAAGTCGCAGGGGAAGCTGTTGAAGTCCTCGCCCTCGCCGAAGCGGCCGACCTTCACGTCCAGCGCACCATCGAAGTATTTCTGCTTGATCCACATCTGGGTCAGACGCCAGGTCTGGCCCCGGCCCCAGACTTCCTGCACGGAGCTGAACTGTCCGGCGCGCGGGTCGCTGATGCGGTCGTTGGAGAGGTTGCGGCCGCTGCGCTCGGTAACGGTCAGCTGGAACTCGGTGTCGTTCCAGCCGAGGATCTTCTGCAGGTCCAGATGAGTACCGAGGGCGAACTGGTCGGAGTAGCGCGCCGTGGTGTGCTGGTCGTAGCCGCCGCCCAGGTTGCTGGCCGCCTCACCGACATAGTCGAGCTTGAAGTCATACCCCTTCTCCAGCAGCTCGGTGCGTTTGCCGCCCCAGTCTCCCAGGCCCCACTGGGACTCGGAAGAGAAGGCATCCGCGGCATGGGCGACGTTGCCCACGCATCCCAGAGCGAGCAGGCAGCCCAGGGTTCGTGCTGCAGGCCGGTTCTTGTTGTTCTTGTGCATCTCCAGCGTCCTCGTTGTCTTGGTATCAAGCGTAGTTACAGGCAGGGGTGTTTCAGGAATGCTTCTGTCGGGCCAACGGCGTCACCTTGTTCGCGCCGTCGCCACGCGGCGCGGCGCGCAGGCGCTCGCCGCTCTGCGCGTCGAACAGCAGCGCGCGGGAGGGATCGAAGCGCAATTGCAGGGAAGAGCCCGGCTGCGGTGTCTGGTCCGGTGCGAGACGGCAGCAGACCTTGGCGCCATTCAGGGTGACGAAGACCAGGGTGTCCGGGCCGGTAGGTTCGACGACCTCCACCTCGGCACGCAGATCGCTCGGGCCATTGACGCCATCGGTAGCCAGTTGCAGCTGCTCCGGACGCACACCGAGAATCAGCTCGCGGCCTTCGGCGAGACCGACATCCAGCTGTAGCGGCAGCTCGCAGCGATCCTGGCCGCTGTCGAGCACACCGACCAGGCGATTGCCCAGCGGCTGCATCTTGAGCGGGATGAAGTTCATCGGCGGCGAACCGATGAAGCTGGCAACGAACAGGTTGGCCGGATCGTTGTAGATCTGCTGCGGCGTGCCGAACTGCTGGACGATGCCGTCCTTCATCACCGCCACCTTGTCACCCAGGGTCATGGCCTCGATCTGGTCGTGGGTCACGTACACCGTGGTGGTCTTCAGGCGCTGGTGCATCAGCTTGATTTCGGTGCGCATCTCCACGCGCAGCTTGGCATCGAGGTTCGACAGCGGTTCGTCGAACAGGTAGATCTTCGGCCGCCGCGCCAGCGCCCGGCCCATGGCCACGCGCTGCTGCTGGCCGCCGGAGAGCTGCGAGGGTTTGCGCTCGAGCAGGTGCTCGATCTGCAGCAGCTTCGATACACGGGCCACTTCCGCATCGATCTCGGCCTTGGGCAGTTTGCGGATCTTCAGGCCGAAGGCGATGTTCTCGCGCACGCTCATGGTCGGGTACAGCGCGTAGGACTGGAACACCATGGCGATGTCGCGGTCCTTCGGGCTCATCCCGCTGATGTCCTGGCCGTCTACCAGGATGGCGCCACCGGTGACATTTTCCAGGCCGGCGATGCAGTTCATCAGGGTGGATTTGCCGCAGCCGGAGGGGCCGACCAGGATCAGGAATTCGCCCGAGGCGATCGACAGGTTGATCGACTTCAGCGTGTCGGCCAGGCCGCTGCCGTAGGACTTGTGCAGGTTGTGCAGTTCGAGTGTGGACATCTTGGGCTTACCTCAACCTTTGACCGCGCCGGCAGTCAGCCCGCGCACGAAGTACTTGCCGGCCAGTACGTAGACCACCAGCGTGGGCAGCGCCGCGATCATCGCGGCGGCCATGTCGACGTTGTATTCCTTGACCCCGGTGCTGATGTTCACCAGGTTGTTCAGCGCCACGGTGATGGGCTGCGCGTCGCCGCTGGCGAACACCACGCCGAACAGGAAGTCGTTCCAGATCTGCGTGAACTGCCAGATCAGGCAGACCATCACGATGGGCGTGGACATGGGCATCAGGATGCGCAGGAAGATGGTGAAGAACCCGGCGCCGTCGAGGCGCGCGGCTTTGACCAGGGCATCGGGAATCGCCACGAAGTAGTTGCGGAAGAACAACGTGGTGAAGGCCAGCCCGTAGATGCAGTGGACCATCACCAGCCCGGTGGTGGTGTTGGCCAGGCCGAGCTTGCCGAGGGTGAAGGACATCGGCAGGAGGATCACCTGGAACGGCAGGAAGCAGCCGAACAGCAGCGCGCCGAAGAACAGCTGCGAGCCACGGAAGCGCCACATCGACAGCACGTAGCCGTTCATGGCGCCGATGAACGTAGAGATCAGCACGCCCGGCACGGTGATCTTCACCGAATTCCAGAAGTAATCGTCCACGGCGCCCCAGGCCTTCACCCAGCCGATCACGGTGAACACGTCCGGCAGCGCCAGCAGGTTGCTGTTGCGGATGTCCTCGGGCGTTTTGAAGCTGGTCATCAGCATCACCAGCAGCGGGATCACATACAGCGCCACGGCGCCCCAGAGGGTCGCGTGCACCGCCAGGCGGCTCAGGCTGAACGACGGTTTCAGGGTCGAGTCATGCATGGCGCTTGCCCCGCAGTTCGGAGTACAGGTACGGCACGACGATGGCCAGCACGGCGCCCAGCATCAGCATCGCGCTGGCCGCGCCCAGGCCCATCTGGCCGCGGGTGAAGGTGTGGGCATACATGAACATCGCCGGCAGGTCGGAGGAGTAGCCGGGGCCGCCGGCGGTCATCGCGGCCACCAGGTCGAAGCTCTTGATGGCGATGTGCGCGAGGATCATCAGCGCGCTGAAGAACACCGGGCGCAGGCTCGGCAAGACGATGCGCAGGTAGATGGTGGGCAGGCTCGCACCGTCCACCTGGGCGGCGCGCACGATGGCCGGGTCGACCCCGCGCAGGCCAGCGAGGAACAGCGCCATGACGAAGCCCGAGGCCTGCCAAACGGCGGCGATCACCAGGCAGTAGACGACCCGCTCCGGGTCCACCAGCCAGTCGAAGCGAAAGCCTGTCCAGCCCCAGTCGCGCAGCAGCTTATCCAGGCCCAGGCCGGGATTGAGCAGCCACTTCCAGGCGGTGCCGGTGACGATCATCGACAGTGCCATGGGGTACAGGTAGACGGTGCGGATGAAGCCTTCGCGGCGGATACGCTGGTCCAGCAGCACGGCGAGGAAGACACCGAGCACCAGGCAGGTGCCAATGAACAGGCCGCCGAACAGCAGCAGGTTCTTGCTCGCCACCCACCAGCGATCGTTGTCCCACAGTCGCAGGTACTGGCTCAGCCCGGCCCAGCTGTAGGCCGGCATGAAGCGCGAATTGGTGAAGGACAGCAGCAGCGTCCAGCCGATGTAGCCATACACACAGACCAGCACCACGAGCATGCTCGGGGCCAGCACCAGCTTCGGCAGCCAGGCCTGCAGGCCGTCGAGCAGCGAAGCCCGAGGCGCGGCGGCGGGAGTGAAAGTCGGGGATCGGGTCGCCATCTGCTTTCTCGAGGATGAGTGAGCCCACCCGGGCTGCCGTGGCGGCCCGGAATCGTTCTGGGGAATCAGAAAACCGGCTCCGTCACGGAGCCGGCGAGCGCGTTACTGCGCGGCAGCCTGGATGGCGGCGCCCAGTTGCTGCGCGGTCTTCTGCGGATCGGCGGCGGGGTCGTTGAAGAAGTTGGTGACCACGTCGAAGATCGCGCCCTGCACGTAGCTGGAGGCGGCCATGCTGTGAGCCATGCTCGGCACCAGGTTGCCGTCGGCGGAGGCGGCCTTGAAGTCCTTCATGGACTGCTGGGCGCAGGCGTCGAAGGGCGTCATGTCGACGTCCAGGCGCACCGGGATCGAGCCCTTGTTCAGGCTGAAGTCCTTCTGGAACGCCGGGTCGAGCACCGCGCGGGCCAGGTCTTCCTGGGCCTTGCGGTTCTCGGCGTTGCTCAGCTTGAACATCACCAGGGAATCGATGTTGTAGTCGAAGGCCTGCTGCGTGCCGGGGAACGGCAGGCACTGGTAGTCCTTGCCCGCCACCTTGCCGGCGGCGGTGAACTCGCTCTTGGCCCAGTCGCCCATGATCTGCATGCCGGCCTTGCCGTTGATCACCCTGCCGGTGGCGACGTTCCACTCGCGGCCGGCGGCGTCGGCGTCGACGTAGCTGTGCAGCTTCTTCAGCGCGGCGAAAACGTCGGCCATCTGCGCACCGGTCAGCGTCGCCTTGTCCTGCTCGACGAAGGCCTTGCGGTAACCTTCGGGGCCCATCTTGCTCAGGACCAGGTTCTCGAACAGCGTGCCGTCCTGCCAGGGCTGGCTACCATGGGCGAGCGGCGTGAAGCCGGCGGCCTTGAGCTTGTCGGCGGCGGCGAAGAGCTCGTCCAGGGTGGCCGGCGGCGTGGCGCCGGCCTTCTTGAAGACTTCCGGGTTGATGTACAGCCAGTTCACCCGGTGCACGTTGACCGGCACGGCCACGTAGTCGCCCTTGTACTTCATGATCTGCGCCACCTGCGGCGGCAGTAGTTGGTCCCACTTGCCTTCGGCAGCGACGTCGTTGAGGTCGGCGAGCAGGCCGAGTTCGCCCCACTCCTGGATGTCCGGCCCCTTGATCTGTGCGGCGGCCGGCGGGTTGCCGGAGACGGCGCGAGTCTTCAGCACGGTCATGGCCGCTTCGCCACCGCCACCAGCGACGGCGAAGTCCTTCCAGGTGTGGCCCTTGGCTTCGACGAGTTTCTTCAGGGTTTCGGCAGCGCGCTTCTCGCCAGGGGACGTCCACCAGTGCAGCACTTCGACTTCACCGGCGTGGGCCAGCATTGGGGAGAGACAGAAAGAGGAAAGACAGATGGCGGCCGACAGGCGACGGATCGCATTCATGGGGAGCACCTTGTTCTTGTTATTGGACGCAAGTCTGCGCTTGCAATGATCCGAGTCTATCCAAGGCATTCTGCTCTCCGGGTAACGAAGCGATCTTTGATTGTCACGGGGTGGTGACATTTGGATTTTTTTGGATTTTGCATCGGCACGTTTGTGGTCTGAAAAAGCGCTTGAGGAAATTCCTGAGCCTCTGCATTTCGTCCCACTACCCTCTCCCCCGCCCTGGCTGCGCGCCCCGCTCCGAAGGGAGAGGGAGCTTTCCGAGCCGTCTGTAGTTATCTACGCCCCGGTCAACCACTGCATCAGGAGAATGACGGTCTCAACCCAAATGCCAAACCAATCCCCTCTCCCTTCAGGGAGAGGGTTAGGGAGAGGGCAATGGCTAATCATCCAGCGCCAAGCGTATCGCCTCCAGCACCGAATCCATCTTCAACAACACATCATGATTCCAGAACCGGAGCACCGTGAAACCCTTGTTCTTGAGCCATGCGTCACGCTCCAAGTCGGCGCTGGAATCCAGATGCTGCCCACCATCCAGTTCGATGATCAACATCCGTTCGTGACAAATGAAATCGATGATGTACGGACCGATGACTTTCTGCCGGCGGAATTTGAGACCGAGGAAGCGGTGGGCGCGCAGGTGGTGCCAGAGGGATCGTTCGGCTTCGGTCTGGTCAAGGCGGAGTTGTTTGGAGAACAGGGTGAGGCGGGAAGTCATTCGTTGGAGTCTCCCAAAGCTCGACTCCCTGGAGACTACTTTGCGGCCCCACCGCCCTCTCCCCAGCCCTGGCTGCGCGCCCCGCTCCGAAGGGAGAGGGAGCTTTCCGAGCCGTCTGTAGGTATCTACTCCCCGGTCAACCACTGCGTCAGGAGAATGACGGTCTCAACCCAAATGCCAAACCAATTCCCTCTCCCTTCAGGGAGAGGGTTAGGGAGAGGGCCGTGACATCCCGGCGCACCAAAACAACCGGCGTTAGCGAACCACCTTACTCGACTTCAAGACGCGGTAACCGCAACGTCACCCGCAACCCGCCCTCGCGGCGATTCTGCAGGCTGACCTCACCACCGTGGGTATGCGCAATGTTGCGCGCGATGCCCAACCCGAGGCCGTAGCCCTGTCCGCGCTCGGACAACCGGAAGCGCGGTTCGAAGACTTTCTCCAGCCGCTGTTCCGGTACGCCGGGGCCCTGGTCGTCGACGTGCAGCACCACCGCATCGGCATCGTCCTCGATGCTCAATTGCGCGCGCTCGCCGTACTTCAGCGCGTTGTCCAGCAGGTTGCCGATGCAACGCTTGAGCGCCAGCGGCTTGCCCGGATAGGGCTCAAGCGCTGTGCCGATGACTTCGACTCGACCGTCGGCGAGGTAAGGTCCGGCGACATATTGCAGCAGCTGGTTGAGGTTCACCGGTTCGATGTTCTCGTGAATGTCGGTGTCCTTCACGCATTGCAGCGCGCCCTTCACCAGCAGTTCCAGCTCGTCGAGGTCGTGGCTGAACTTGTCCCGCTGCTGCTCGTCGTCCAGCAACTCGACGCGCAGGCGCAACCGGGTGATCGGCGTGCGCAGGTCGTGGGAGATGCCGCTGAACAACTGACCACGCTCGTTGACGTAGCGGTCGATGCGCTCGCGCATGGTATTGAAGGCGCGGGAGACTTCCACCAGTTCGCTCGCCCCGCCTTCCTCCAGCGGCTTGTCCGGACTGCCGAGGGCGACGTCGCGGGCGGCGCGGGCCAGGCGCTTGAGCGGGCGGCTCTGCCAATGCACCAGCAGGCCGGTGAACAGCAGCAGCAACAGGCTGGTGAAAATGATCGAGATAACCTGCTGCGGCGGGAGACCCTCCGGCTCCAGCGTCACGTAGGGCGCCGGCATCAGGCTGGCGATGTACAGCCACTCGCTCTCGCCGATGCGTATCTGCGTGACCAGCACTGGCGGGTTCACCGGCTCCAGGGTCAGCGCGTAGTGCGCCCAGGAGCGCGGCAGCTCCTCCAGCTTCAGCTCGCCATTGAACAACCGCAGATCGTCGGGGCTGACGAACTCCACCTGCAGCTCCACGTCCTTGCCCAGTTTCTGGTGCAGTACGTCCTGCACGATGTCGATCACCGCCTGCTTATTGGTGGTGTCCGGCAGCGCGCGCAGGTTCAGGGGGCGCTCGTTGAGCGAGACGAAGAACCGCGTGCCACCCATGCTGCGCAGTTGGTCCAGTACCAGCGGGCGGTAGCCGATGGGCAGCGAGCGGAAGTAACTGACGCTGGCGGCCATGGAATAGGCCAGGCTGCGCGAGCTGGTGAGCAGGCCGTCGCGCTGGCTACTGCGCAGGTGGGAAATCCAGAACAGGCTCGACAATCCCTGGGCGATCACCACCGCCAGCAAGGTGAGCAGCAGCATGCGGCCGAGCAGCGAGCGCGGCACCAGGGCCCAGCGGCGGCGCTCACTCATGGCCGGCGAGGTGCGGGCGAACCTGGGCGGCAAGCAGGTAGCCGCTGCCGCGCACGGTCTGGATCAGTCGCGCCGGTTTACCGGTATCGCGCAAGCGCTGGCGCAGGCGCGAAACGGCCATGTCGACGATACGCTCCAACGGCATCACCTCACGGCCACGGGTGGCGCTGGCGATGGTGTCGCGGTCGAGAATCTGCCGGGGATTGTCGAGGAACAGCTTGAGCAGCGCGAAGTCCGCGCCACTGAGGAAATGCTCCTCGCCGTCCTCGTGGAACAACCGGTGGCTGATGGTATCCAGCCGCCAATCGTCGAAAGCGATGACCTCGCCGCCGCGCACCTGGGTGAACTGCGCGCGGCGCAGCAGCGCCTTGATTCGCGCCAGCAGCTCGCGGGGGCTGAAGGGTTTGCCGAGATAGTCATCGGCGCCCAGTTCCAGGCCCACCACGCGGTCGGCCTCGTCGGAGCTGGCAGTGAGCATGATCACCGGCATGCAGGCGTGGCGCTGGTGCGAGCGAATCCAGCGGCAGAGGCTGAAGCCGTCCTCGTCGGGCAGCATCACGTCGAGGATCGCCAGCGCGGATTCCTCGTCGCACAGCGCGCGGCGGAAGTCTTCGCCATTAGCGACAGCGCGCACCTGGAAACCGGCTCGGCTGAGATAGGTGTCCAGCAACTCGCGGATTTCCTGATCGTCGTCCACCAGCAGGATGGATTTGGCAGGCTGGTTCACTTCGGGCGTCCCTTCTTGTTGTTCTAATGGTGGAAGCGCTGACTCAGTCTTCGTTACGCAGGGCCTGTTCCAGAGCGACGCCGGCGCCGAACAGGCCGGGGTGCTCTGCGGTCATGACCCACACCGGAATCGGTTCCAGGTACGGTCCGCTAGTCTTGCCCCGCGTGCGGAACGCCTCGGCGAAACCGCTGCGCTGGAAGCGTTCGAGGAAGCGCGGAACGATGCCGCCGGTGATGTACACGCCACCCAACGCGCCCACCGTCAGCACGGCATTACCGGCGACCCGCGCCAGCCAGAGGAAGAAGTGTTCGAGCACCGCGTCGGCGTATGCGTCGCCGGCCATCGCGCGCTCGCCGATCTCGGCGGCGGTGGTGCATTTCGGCTCCACGCCATCGAGCTGGCAGCTCATGCGGTAGAGATTTTCCAGGCCGCTGCCGGAGAGCACGCGCTCAGCCGAAACGTGGCCGTATTTTTCGCGCAGCAGTTGCCAGAGGGCGAAATCGCGTTCGGAGGTCACCGGCAGGTCGACGTGGCCACCCTCGCAGGGCAATACCTCGAAACCACCAAAGGGCAGCGGCATCAGGCTGCCGACGCCCAGGCCAGTGCCCGGACCGATGATCAGCTTGGCGCGGCCTTCCAGCGCCTTGCCCGGCCGCACCTGCACCAGGTGCTCTTCCGACAGCCGCGAAGCCGCCCAGGCCATGGTGCTGAAGTCGTTCACCAGCAGCAGGTGGCTCAGGCCCAGTTCGGCGCGGAAGGCGTCACGGCGGATCACCCAGTGATTGTTGGTGAACTTGAAGTCGCCGGCGCCAACCGGGCCAGCACAGGCCAGGCAAACGTTCTCGACGGAAGACAGCGGTTGGCCCACGCGCTGCAGGTAGTCGCGCACGGCATCTTCAGGGCGCGGGTAGTCGGCGCAGGCCAGGACCTGAATGGATTCGAGGACTTCACCGCGCCACAGGGCGAAGCGGGCGTTGGTGCCACCGATATCGCCGACCAGGGCGAAACCGTTGGAGGAGGACTGAGCGTTATTGGAGTTCATCGCGGGCTCGGGCCTGGAAGTTGGGTGGAAGGTGCGGCGCGGGATCATGCCAGCATAGGACAGCGACGGAAACGCCCCGTGCGACGGACAGGCACTCCGTCACACGGGAGGCCAGGAGGGTCAGCTCGGACCGTTCAACTCGGCCGTGAAGCTGCAGGCGCCCTGCTCCGCCGAGCTGAAGGCATTGCGCATGAAAGCGAACAGCTCGCGGCCCATGCCAAGGTTATCAATGGTCGGTGTTTCGACAAGCGGACGAGCCTGCCATTCCGCTGCATCCACCAGCACGCGCAGCTCGCCGGTGGTGCCGTCGACGCGCACCACGTCACCGTCGCGCAGCTTGGCCAGCGGGCCGCCATTGAGCGCTTCGGGTGATACGTGGATCGCCGCCGGCACCTTGCCGGACGCGCCGGACATGCGCCCGTCGGTGACCAGCGCCACCTTGAAGCCGCGATCCTGCAGCACGCCGAGGAACGGCGTGAGCTTGTGCAGCTCGGGCATGCCATTGGCGCGCGGGCCCTGGAAACGCACCACGGCCACCAGGTCGCGCTCCAGCTCGCCGGCCTTGAAGGCGGCAGCCAGGCTGGACTGGTCGTGGAAGATGCGCACCGGCGCCTCGACGATCTGGTGTTCCGGCGCTACGGCAGAGACCTTCATCACGCCGCGTCCGAGATTGCCTTCCATCAGGCGCAGGCCGCCTTCGGGCGAGAACGGCTTGTCGATGGGGCGCAGGATGTTCTCGTCCAGGCTCGTCGCCGGGCCTTCGCGCCAGACCAGCTTGCCCTCGTCGAGGAAGGGTTCCTGGATATAACGACGCAGGCCCTTGCCGACCACGGTCTGCACGTCTTCGTGCAGCAGGCCGCCATCGAGCAGCTGGCGGATCAGGAAGGACATGCCGCCCGCCGCCTGGAAGTGGTTGATGTCGGCCTGGCCGTTGGGATAGATGCGCGCCAGGGTCGGCACGATCTCGGAAAGATCGGCCATGTCCTGCCATGTCAGCGGGATGCCGGCGGCCTGGGCGATGGCGAGCAGGTGCAGGGTGTGGTTGGTCGAGCCGCCGGTGGCCAGCAGCGCCACCACCGAGTTGACCATGGCCTTCTCGTCGACGATCTCCGCCATGGGCACGAACTGGCCGTTCTCCGGCGTCAGGCGCGCGGCCTGGCGGGCAGCTTCGCGGGTCAGCTCGTCGCGCAGCGGGGTGTTCGGGTTGACGAAGGAAGCACCCGGCAGGTGCAGGCCCATCACTTCCACCAGCAACTGGTTGGTGTTGGCGGTGCCATAGAAGGTGCAGGTGCCCGGCGCGTGGTAGGAGGCCATCTCCGAGGCCAGCAACTCCTCGCGGGTAGCCTTGCCCTCGGCGAACAGCTGGCGCACTGCGGCCTTCTCCTTGTTGGAGATACCGGTAGGCATGGGGCCGGCGGGCACGAACACCACCGGCAAGTGGCCGAAGCGCAGCGAGCCGATCAGCAGGCCGGGGACGATCTTGTCGCACACGCCCAGGCACAGCGCAGCATCGAACATGTTGTGCGACAGCGCGATGGCGGTGCCCATGGCGATCACGTCGCGGCTGGCCAGGGACAGTTCCATGCCGGGTTCGCCCTGGGTCACGCCGTCACACATGGCCGGCACGCCGCCAGCGAACTGGCCGACCGAACCGATCTGCCGCAAGGCGTCCTTGATCAGCTCGGGGAAGCGCTCCAGCGGCTGGTGCGCGGAGAGCATGTCGTTGTAGGCGGAGACGATGGCGACGTTGGCCTGGTTCATCAGCCGCAGCGCCTGTTTATCGGATTCACCACAAGCCGCGACGCCGTGGGCGAGGTTGCCGCAAGGCAGCGTGCCGCGGTGCGGGCCCTTGGTGGCGGCTGCCTTGACCAGGTCGAGGTAGCGCTGGCGCGTGGCCGCGCTGCGGGCCTGGATGCGCTGGGTGACTTCAAGCACACGGGGGTGCATGGCAGCATTCTCCTACAGACTATCGGTTGTTGTTTTTACAACATAATTGTTTATTCCAGGGCGTTTACTTTTCAACGGCGTGGAAATTTAATGGTTTTTACCACAACAAAAGAAAAGAGACGACCTCAATGACTATACGCCTGGCAATCAACGGATTTGGCCGCATCGGTCGGAACGTACTCCGCGCGCTCTATTCGGGCGGCTATCGCCAACACCTGCAAGTGGTGGCGATCAACGACCTCGTCGACGCCGCGATCAACGCCCATCTGCTGCAGTTCGACAGCGTGCATGGGCGCTTTCCCGGTCAGGTCGAGCATGACGCCGAAAGTCTCAGGGTAGAGGGCGACGTGATAGTCGTCACGGCCATCCGCGATCCGGCGCAGCTGCCGTGGAAGGCGCTGGAGGTGGATATCGTGCTCGAATGCACCGGTCACTTCACCTCCCGCGACAAGGCTGCCGCGCATCTCCAGGCTGGCGCGCGCCAGGTGTTGATCTCGGCGCCGGGCCACGGCGTCGACGCCACGGTGGTCTATGGCGTCAACGAAGGGATTCTGCGCGCCGAGCACCAGATCGTTTCCAACGCGTCCTGCACCACCAACTGCCTGGCGCCGGTGGCCCAGGTGCTGCACCGCGAGCTGGGCATCGAGCACGGGCTGATGACCACCATCCACGCCTACACCAATGACCAGAACCTCTCCGACGTCTACCACAGCGACCCGTACCGGGCGCGCTCGGCCACCCAGTCGATGATTCCGACCAAGACCGGCGCGGCCGAAGCGGTGGGCCTGGTGTTGCCGGAGCTGGCCGGAAAGCTGACGGGGTTGGCGGTGCGGGTGCCGGTGATCAATGTGTCGCTGGTGGACCTCACGGTGCAGGTCGGGCGCGATACCAGCGCGCAGGAAATCAACGAGCTGATGGAACGGGCCTGCGAGCTTTCGCCGATCCTGGGGTTCAACCGCTTGCCACTGGTTTCGGTGGATTTCAACCATGATCCCCGGTCTTCGATTTTCGATGCCAACCACACACGGGTGAACGGGCGGCTGGTGAAGGTGATGGCCTGGTACGACAACGAGTGGGGGTTTTCCAACCGGATGCTGGATACGGCGCGGGCGATGGTTTTGGCGCGGGGGTGAACGGCGCTCGGCTCCCCGCGCAAGAGCCCCTCACCCCAGCCCTCTCCCAGAGGGAGAGGGAGCCGATTGTGCCGGCTGGCGCCATTGGCTCTCCCTGCGCAGAACGGTCCCCTCTCCCTCTGGGAGAGGGTTAGGGTGAGGGAAATACAGGGCACAGAGCTGCCAGGTTGGCCTGTTTAGCGATAGCGACGTCTTCCCTGCGCCTCCAGCACCAACAGGCGCATGTCCGCCTCGGCCCGGATCGCCTCCTGGCCGAGATGGTCGACGCGCTTCCACGCCTTGATTTCCTCGCGGCTGCGGCCGCAGCCCAGGCAGATGCCCTCTTCGAACTCGCAGACCTTGATGCACGGACTCTTCACGGACTTCCTCGTGGTTTCGGCTGGATGAATGTCAGTGGGTCTCTACTAATGGACACCCGCGCAGCGCCAAGGTCCAACTCGATTTCCCCATCGGCGCCATCGACCCAACCAATCGCGCTGCCCGCACCTTGCTAGAATCCGCCGCCCACGCTGCCCGACTTCACCCATGCTCGCCCTCAAGCTCACCCTCGTTCCGCTGTTCCTGCTGCTGGTCTCGCTCTCCGGACGCTGGTGGGGCCCGGCCGTGGCCGGTTGCCTGGCCGCCCTGCCCGCCATCGCCGGGCCGATCCTCTATCTGATCACCGTAGAACATGGCCGCGAGTTCGGCGCCCAGGCCGCGTTGCTGGCGCTGGCGGCGATCTTCGCCGCTGAGGCGTTCAACTTCGCCTATGCCTGGATCTGTCGGCGCCATGGATGGCCGCTGGCACTGACCGGCGCCATGCTCGCCTGGCTGGTGGCCGGCTGGGCACTGACAAAACTACCCGCCTCGCCCGTCTGGGCGTTACTCGCTGCGGCCGTGGGCGCGTTGACCAGCCAGCTGTTCATGCCCCGTGCCGCGCTGAGCGCCGCCATCGCTCCACTGGGCCGCTTCGAACTGTGCCTGCGCATGCTCGCCGGCGCCCTGCTGACGCTGGCGGTCACCGCCCTCGCCGGCTGGGCCGGCCCCAGTTGGAGCGGATTGCTGGCAGTATTCCCGCTGCTCTCCATCGTGCTTTGCGTGTCGTCCCAGCGGCTGCACGGGCCGGGTTTCGTCATCGCCCTGTTGCGCGGCATGGTCACCGGGCGCCCGGCCTTCGCGGCGTTCTGCCTTTGGCTGGCAATGCGCCTGCCAGGTAACGAAATCCTGTCCAGCTTTGCCGAGGCGGCGCTGCTGGCCGTTCTGGTACAGGGCGCAGTGCGCTGGCTGATCGGCTTGCGATCACGAAGGCTCGCCAAAGCCGCCTGACAAAGAAAAACGCCACGGCTGAACCAGCCGTGGCGTTTTCGTCTGCAGCAGCGGGAGCGCTTAGAGCAGCGTGAAGCTCTGTTCCTTCACGTTATCCGAATCCAGGCCGACGTAGACCTTGAACTCGCCCGGCTCCGAGGCGTAGCGCAGCTGGCTGTCGTAGAAGCGCAGGTCTTCCTCGCGGATCGGGAACTGCACCACCTTCGACTCGCCCGGCTGCAGCAGGATCTTCTCGAAGCCCTTGAGCTCCTTGACCGGACGGCTGATGGAGGCGGCGACGTCGCGCAGGTAGAGCTGCACGGTGGTCTCGCCGGCAACCTTGCCGGTGTTCTTCACGGTCACGCTGGCGGTCAGCTGGTCGCCCTTCTTCAGCTTGCTGCCTGACAGCTTCACGTCGGAGACGCTGAAGTCGGTGTAGCTCAAGCCATAGCCGAACGGGTACAGCGGGCCGTTCTCCGAGTCGAAGTAGCGCGAGGTGTACTTGTTCGGGTGCTCGTGGTCGAACGGGCGGCCGGTGTTCAGGTGGTTGTAGTAGATCGGCACCTGGCCCACGGAGCGCGGGAAGGTCATGGTCAGCTTGCCCGACGGGTTGTAGTCGCCGAACAGCACGTCGGCGATGGCGTTGCCGCCTTCGGTGCCGCTGAACCAGGTTTCCAGCACGGCGTCGGCGTTGGCGCTTTCCCAGCGCAGGTCCATCGGACGGCCGTTCATCAGCACCAGCACCAGCGGCTTGCCGGTGGCCTTGAGGGCCTTGAGCAGCTCGATCTGGCTTTGTGCGACATGCAGGTTGGTCTTGCTCGATGCCTCGTGGGCCATGCCCTGGGATTCGCCGACCACGGCCACCACCACGTCGGCCATCTTCGCCTTCTCGACGGCTTCGTCGATCATGGCCTTCGGGCTACGCGAGTCGACCTTGACGTCTTCGCTGTACTCGTTGAGGTATTTGACGATCTCCGGATCGTCGGTGACGTTGGCGCCCTTGGCGTAGAGCAGCGCGGCGTGACCACGGGTGGCGGCGCCCATACCTTCGAGCACGGTCACGGCCTGGAAGGCCTTGCCGGCGGCGGACCAGCTACCCATCACGTCGCGCTTGCTGTCGGCCAGCGGGCCGATCAGGGCGATTACGCCGTCACGCTTGAGCGGCAGCACGCCGCCTTCGTTTTTCAGCAGGACCATACCCTTGCGCGCGATCTCGCGGGCGTCGGCGCGGTGCAGGCGTTCTTCGGCGTCGGTGTCCACCGGGTCCTTGCCCTGCAGGTAGCGGTACGGGTCCTGGAACAGGCCCATGTCCCACTTGGCGGCGAGCACGTCGCGGCAAGCGCGGTCGATCTCCGACTGGCTGATCAGCCCGGCCTTGAGCAGCTCGGGCATGTGTTTGCCATAGAGGTCGTCGTTCATGTTCATTTCGACGCCGGCGTTGATCGCTGCCTGGGTGGCGTCGCGCTCGGTGGCGGCCACGCCGTGCTTGATCAGCTCCAGCACCGCGCCGTGGTCGCTCAGGGTCAGGCCCTTGTAGCCCCATTGCTTGCGCAGCAGATCCTGCAGCAGCCACTTGTTGGCGGTGGCCGGCACGCCATTGATGCTGTTGAGCGAGACCATCACAGCACCAGCGCCGGCATCGATGGCCGCGCGGTACGGCGGCAGGTAGTCCTGGAACATGCGCTGCGGGCTCATGTCCACGGTGTTGTAGTCGCGGCCGCCTTCGCCGGCGCCGTACAGGGCGAAGTGCTTGACCCCGGCCATGATGGTTTCCGGCTGGTTCAGGCCCTTGCCCTGGTAGCCCTTGACCACCGCGGCGGCGACCTTGCTGGTCAGCCAGGCGTCTTCGCCGAAGCCTTCGGAGACCCGGCCCCAGCGCGGATCGCGGGCGATGTCGACGGTGGGCGAATAGGTCAGGTTGAGACCGTCGGCGCTGGCCTCGATGGCCGAGACGCGGGCGCTGCGCTCGATGGCCGCCAGGTCCCAGCTCGCCGCCAGGCCCAGGCCGATGGGGAACACGGTGCGATGGCCGTGGACCACGTCGTAGGCAAAGAACAGCGGAATCTTCAGACGGCTCTTCATGGCCGCGTCCTGCAGGTCGCGAATACCTGGACGGACGACCGTGTTGAACACCGCACCGGTGGTGCCTTCAGCGATTTCCTTCAGCAGTACCGGCTTGGGATGGTCCGGCCCGACGCTGACCAGGCGCAGCTGGCCGATCTTCTCTTCCAGCGTCATGCGCTGCATCAGGCTGTCGATGAAGGCGTCCTTGGACTGGCCGGCCAGCGGCACGGCGGGCGCTGCGACAGGAGACTCGGCGGCGGAAAGCGAAGCGCTGCCCAGGCCCAGCAGGAGGCCGAGCCAGCAGATACGGCTGATTGGAGTTCTTTTCATATGGGTACTCAGCAGCCTGCGCGAAGCGCCGGGCCACTGTGGAATGTTGTTAGAGGGGCATCGAACAGGCGGGATTCCGGCGACTCCCCCGGGTGTAGTCGCCAGCGCCTTTCGAACGCGGCACATAAGGTCGTCGCGCCGAAGGCGGAAGTCAATCACCGGACGGCTGGAAAACGCCGCTGAATAGGCCTCAATGGTCGCGATTGAGCCGGTTGAATTCCATTTCCTCGCGCATGGCTTCGCGCAGGGCGCGCTCCTCGTCCCACTCTTCTTCCGGCGCGGGAGCCGGCGGCTGGGGCGCAGGTTCAGGCTGCGCAGCGGGCTCGGCCGGCGCATCGGGCTCGGCGACGCTTGCAGCCTCGGCGTCGGACGCGACTTCGGGCAGCCCGTGGACGCCGCTGAAATCGGCATCCACGCCGCTGTCTTCGTCGTCGCTCGGCGGGCGGTCGATCAGGTCGTCGAAGTCGGTCTTCAGGCCCTGCTCCATCTCGTCCAGTTCGGCGAGCAGGCTGCGGAAGCTGGTTTCTTCCTTCGGTTCTTCCGGCGGCGCGGGCTCCGGCTCCTCGCCGGCATCGCGCACGGCCTGGTCAGCCAGGGCCTGCAGGGACGGCGGAACGTAATCCTCGTCGTACTCCTCAGGGCTCGGCAGGCTGGCCGTGGGCGCCATGTCCTCGAGGAACGGCTGCGGCTCGGGCTCCATCAGCTTCAGCTCGGCCAACGGCGGCAGCTCTTCCAGGCTCTTCAGGTTGAAGTAGTCGAGGAAGGTCCGGGTGGTGGCGAGCATGGCCGGGCGACCGGGGACTTCGCGGTAGCCGACGATGCGGATCCACTCGCGCTCCATCAGCGTCTTGACGATCTGGGTGTTCACCGCGACGCCACGGATTTCCTCGATCTCGCCACGGGTGATCGGCTGGCGATAGGCGATCAGCGCCAGGGTCTCCAGCAGCGCGCGGGAATAGCGCTGCGGGCGCTCTTCCCACAAGCGGCCCACCCAGGGGGCGAACTTCTCGCGCACCTGCAGCCGATACCCGGTGGCGACTTCCTTCAGTTCATAAGCCCGACCGACGCAGGACAAGCCCAGCACCGCCAGCGCATCGCGGAACTGCTGCGGCTCCGGCCGCTCGGCCTCCTCGAACAGCTCGCCGAGGCGCTCCAGCGACATGGGCTTGCCGGCAGCCAGGAGGATGCCTTCGAGCAGCGTCGCCAGTTCTTGCGGGTCGGACAGATTCATCGGGAGCTCGGGTCAGGATGATGATCAGGGTAAGAAGGTTTCGTCATTCAGGCGGGAAAGCTACTCAAAGCGCGGCGCCAGGGCAACGCTGGCGGATCAGAGCAACTCTTCTTCGGGCTCCGCGTCTCGATCTGTGTCGTCTTCCGGGCCGTCGAAGTGGCCGTCCTCGAAGGTCAGATCGGCCGGCGGCTCCTCGCGGGGCTCGAAGACGTCCTCGTCGCCCTCCTCCAGCACGTCCTCGACCGGCGCGGCGCCTTCCTGCACTTCCGTGCGGGCGCGGACGTGGATCGGCGCGAAGGCTTCGTTCTGCACCAGTTCCACCAGTTGTTCCTTGACCAGCTCCAGCACCGCCATGAAGGTCACCACCACGCCGAGCTTGCCTTCCTCGACGCGGAACAGCGTGATGAACGGCACGAAGCCCTCGCCCTTCAGGCGCTCGAGGATCTCGGTCATGCGCTCACGGGTGGAGAGCATCTCGCGGGTGACCTGGTGGCTTTCGAACAGGTCGGCGCGACGCAGCACCTCGGCCATGCACAGCATCAGCTCCTGCATGTCCACTTCCGGCAGCAGCCGGCGCGCCCGCGCGTCCGGCGCGACAACAGTCGGTACAACGTAGTCGCGACCCAGGCGCGGCAGTTCGTCGAGGTCCTCGGCGGCCTTCTTGAAGCGCTCGTATTCCTGCAGGCGGCGGATCAGCTCGGCGCGCGGGTCGTCCTCTTCTTCCTCGGCCTCGGCCGAGCGCGGCAGCAGCATGCGCGACTTGATCTCGGCGAGCATGGCGGCCATCACCAGGTACTCGGCGGCCAACTCCAGGCGCACCGACTTCATCAGCTCGACGTAGCCCATGTACTGGCGGGTAATCTCCGCCACGGGGATGTCGAGGATGTTGATGTTCTGCTTGCGGATCAGGTAGAGCAGCAGGTCGAGCGGACCTTCGAAGGCTTCGAGGAAGACTTCCAGGGCGTCTGGCGGGATGTACAGGTCCTGCGGCAGCTCGGTCAGCGCCTCGCCATAGACGAGCGCCAGCTGCACCGGTATCTGGTACTCGGTGGCGGCGGGAGGCGCTTCCGGCTCGGTCAGGTCACTCATCGGCCACTCGTCAGGCGCTGGGGTTCGAAGGCGGCATTATCCCTGCTTTTGCCGGCGGCGCGAGGGGCTTTTGGCGGATTTGCGTGCGCTGCCGTCTACCTGTGCGTAGGAGCGGACGCTGTCCGCTCCTACAAAGAGCAAAGGCCCCTCACCCTAACCCTCTCCCGCAAGCGGGAGAGGGGACAGATCGGAGCAGGTTGAAACCATGGCATCAGCCGGCACGGACGGCCCCCTCTCCCTCTGGGAGAGGGCTGGGGTGAGGGGATAGCAGGCACCGATTGCCGGGAGAGCTACGACTCGTCAGCGGTAGGACAACCCCATCGCATGCCGCACCTCCACCAGCGTCTCCCGCGCCGCCTCGCGGGCGCGCTCGGCACCTTCGGCGAGGATGCTGCGCACCAGTTCGGGGTTGTCCTCGTAGTCCAGCGCGCGCTCCTGGATCGGCGCCAGTTCCTGGAGGATCGACTCGATCAGCGGCCGCTTGCAGTCCAGGCAGCCGATCCCGGCGCTGCGGCAGCCTTCCTGGACCCACTGGCGGCAGCCGTCGTCGGAATAGATCAGGTGCCATTGCCACACCGGACAACGCTCCGGGTCGCCGGGGTCGCGACGGTGCACACGCGCAGGGTCGGTGGGCATGCGCGCGATCTTCTCCTCGATGGCCGCCGGGCTGTCGCGCAGGGCGATGGTGTTGTGGTGCGACTTGGACATCTTCTGTCCGTCCAGCCCCGGCATCTTCGGCGATTGGCTGGTGAGCGTCTGTGGCTCGGGCAGCAGCATGCGGCTGGTGCCTTCGAGGTAGCCGAACAAGCGGTCGCGGTCGCCCAGGGTCAGGCTCTGTTGTCCCATCAGCAGCGCGCGGGCCGTTTCCAGCGCCTCGGCGTCACCCTGCTCCTGCCATGCTCGGCGCAGGCTGCTGTAGAGCTTGCCGGTCTTCTTGCCCAGGCGGGCAATGGCTGCCTGGGCGCGATCCTCGAAATCGGCCTCGCCACCGTAAAGGTGATTGAAGCGGCGGGCGATCTCGCGGGTGAATTCGACATGGGCGAACTGGTCAGAACCCACCGGCACCAGCCCCGCCCGATAGATCAGGATGTCTGCCGCCTGCAGCAACGGATAGCCGAGGAAGCCGAACGTGGACAGGTCCTTGTGGACCATCTTTTCCTGCAATTCCTTGTAGGTCGGCACGCGTTCCAGCCACGAAAGCGGACAGATCATCGACAGCAGCAGCTGCAGCTCGGCGTGCTCGGGGACCTGAGACTGGATGAACAGCGTCGCCGCACTGGGGCTGACGCCCACCGCCAGCCAGTCGATGGCCATGTCGCGCACATGCTGGCGGATGCTGGCGGTCTCGTCGTACTCGGTGGTCAACGCGTGCCAGTCGACGATGGAGAAGTAGCATTCGTACTCGTGCTGCAGCTTTACCCAGTTCTGCAGCACACCGTGGTAGTGCCCCAGGTGCAGGCGCCCGGTGGGGCGCATGCCGGACAGCACACGGCGCAGGGACTCGACGCTGGTCAAGCGGTCAACCTCGCGGGTTTGGCGATGGAACGAGGGAGTATAGCCAGCACGCCGGGCGTGCTTGGAGCCCATTCATGAGCTGCTGCGCGTCGGCATAACTGCGTTGAAAACAGGCTCGGAATGCTCATTTACCCCTCGTAAACTGCGCTTCCTCGCCTGTTTTTGCCTTGTTCTGCGCTAGCTCGCAGCTCCTGAACAGACTCTAGGCGTTGACCATGAAGGGTTCCGGATCACCGCAACCGACGCGCACCACCACCGGGTCTTCGTCGGTCAAGGCAATCACGGTGGACGCCTCGCCACCGCCGAAGCCGCCATCGATGATCAGATCGACCAGGTGCTCCAACTGGTCGCGCATCTCGTACGGGTCGTTCAGCGGCTCTGTCTCCCCCGGCAGGATCAGGCTGACGCTCATCAGCGGCTCACCCAGTTCCTCCAGCAGCGCCAGGGCGATCGGGCAGGCCGGTACGCGCAGGCCGATGGTGCGGCGCTTGGGGTGCAGCAGCATGCGCGGCACTTCGCGGGTGGCGTTGAGGATGAAGGTGTACGGCCCCGGTGTGTGTGCCTTGAGCAGGCGGAACATGCCGGTGTCGACCTTCGCGTAGAGGCCGAGCTCGGAGAGGTCGCGGCACACCAGGGTGAAGTTGTGCTTGTCGTCCAGCCGGCGGATATGGCGGATGCGTTCCACCGCTGACTTCTCGCCGATACGGCAACCCAGCGCGTACGACGAATCGGTGGGATAGGCGATCACTCCACCCTGGCGGACGATCTCCACAGCCTGCTTGATCAGGCGCGCCTGGGGATTTTCCGGGTGGATCTGAAAGAACTGGCTCATGGAGTCTCCTTGATCCCGATGGCGTTCTCGGCGCTGGCGAAGCGCGGCCAGAGCGGCGGAAGGTCTTCCGGCACGCTCCGGTAGAGGCCCAGCTCCGACCAGTCGCTGGGGCCGTGGAAGTCGCTGCCGGCGGTGACCATCAGGCCGAATTCGCGGACCAGGATGCTCAGCACGCCGACCTGCTCGGCCGGCTGCGGGCCGTTGCAGACCTCCAGCGCATGGCCACCGGCGGCGATGAAGTCGGCCACCAGCTTGCGCCGCTTGGTGCGGGTGAAATCGTACTGGTAAGGATGCGCCAGGCTGATCCAGGCGCCCGCCTCGCGCAGGGTGCCCACGGCATCGGCCAGGCTCGGCCAGTGCTGTTTCACGTCGCCCAGCTTGCCGGCGCCCAGCCATTTGCGGAAGGCTTCGGCGCGGTCCTTGACGTAACCCTGGCGCAGCAGGAATTCGGCGAAGTGCGGACGCGCCGGAGCGTTCTCGCTGTCACCCAGCTCGGCCTGCACCGCCCGCGCGCCCTCGAAGGCACCGGGCATGCCCTTGGCGTCCAGGCGCCGGCCGATTTCCTCTGCGCGGGTCCAGCGGGCGCGGTGCAGGTCATCCAGTGCCTTGACCAGCGGCTCGGACGTGGCGTCGAAGCCGTAGCCCAGCACGTGGATGGTCGCCCCACCCCAGGTACAGGACAGCTCGACGCCGTCCACCAGTTGCATGCCCAGCGCCTGTGCCGCGCTACGCGCCTCGGGCAGGCCGTCGAGGGTGTCGTGGTCGGTCAGCGCCAGCACCCGCACGCCGCGCCCGTGGGCGCGCTCGACCAGGGCCGTCGGGCTGAGGAGTCCGTCGGACGCGGTACTGTGGCAATGCAGGTCGACTCGCATGCGGTTTCCTGGGGGGACGAGGGGATAACTTTCTGTATAGACGTTTCTGTGCCAACGCTCCCGCGGCAATGCGTTGAAACCATGATCTGACGCAGCGTTGGGCGGATGGCCCTTTCAGTTCATCCACAGGTTGGTATTATGCCGGCTCTACTGGGCTCTGGCTGCCGTAATGAAGCAATTCATCGATTTCATTCCCCTCATTCTCTTCTTCATCGTCTACAAGCTCGACCCGCGCAACGTCGAACTCGCCGGCCAGAGCTTCTCCGTCGGGGGGATCTACAGCGCCACCGCCGTGCTGATCGCCGCGTCCGTGGTGGTCTACGGCGCCCTGCTGATCAAGCAGCGCAAGCTGGACAAGGGCCAGTGGGTGACCCTCGCCGCCTGCCTGGTGTTCGGTGGCATGACCCTGGCCTTCCACAGCGAAACCTTCCTCAAATGGAAGGCGCCGGTGGTGAACTGGCTGTTCGCCCTGGCTTTCGCCGGCAGCCATTTCATCGGCGGCCAGCCGCTGATCCAGCGCATCATGGGCCACGCGGTGCACCTGACCGATTCCCTCTGGGCGAAGCTGAATGTCGCCTGGGTGCTGTTCTTCCTGATCTGCGGCTGTGTCCAGCTGTTCGTCGCCTTCACCTTCCAGAGCATCTGGGTGGACTTCAAGGTGTTCGGCAGCCTGGGCATGACCCTGCTGTTCCTGATCGGCCAGGGCGTGTTCCTGGCCCGCCACATGCACGATGAACCTACCGGCGAAAAACCCAAGGACTGACATGCTCTACGCGATCATTGCCCGTGACATCACTGCCTCCCAAGAACGCCGCCTGGCTGCCCGCCCGGCGCACATCGCGCGCCTGGAGCAACTGAAGGAAGAAGGCCGCCTGGTGCTGGCCGGCCCGCATCCGGCCATCGACAGCAACGATCCGGGCGCCGCCGGTTTCACCGGTAGCCTGATCGTCGCCGAGTTCGACTCCCTGGCCGCCGCGCAAGCCTGGGCCGACGCCGATCCGTACCGCGCTGCCGGCGTTTACGCTGACGTCGTGGTCAAGCCGTTCAAGAAAGTCCTGCCCTGACAGCACGCGAGCGTTGTACCCCGTGACACGGAGCGCCACGGGGCATCGCAGCCGGACATCGCCGGGATGGCCAAGGACGGCGGCACATCATCGAACAAGGAGTCCCGATGCGCCGATTGCCCCTGCTCGCCTGTCTTGCCCTGCCACTCCCCGCAGTCGCCGTAGAGCCCGTCACGGAGCAACCGGCGCAAACCGCTGTCCAACCCGGTGCCCAGACGCCTGCCGTTCCCCATGAACTGGAACAGCGCCTGGCCGAAAGCGAGCAGCAGCGTGCCGAACTGGCAGCGCAACTCGCCAACCCGGATAACCGCCAGGACGAAGCGCGTATCGCCCGCCTGACCCAGGAAAACCAGCGCCTGAAACTGCAACTGCGCGAGGCCCAGGCCAACCAGCCGCCGCGCCTGCTCAGCGAGCAGCAGACCTGGTACCTGGCCGGCGCCGGCACCGCCCTGGTGGCCTTTCTGCTGGGCATGCTGAGTCGGGGCCGGCGCCGTGCGCGCCGCGAATGGATCAACTGAAAGAAGCCTCTTCATGAGTGAACTGCTGCTGATCGACGACGACGTCGAACTCTGCGAACTGCTGACTACCTGGCTCACCCAGGAAGGCTTCAGCATCCGCGCCGCCCACGACGGCGCCCAGGCTCGCGCCGCGCTGGGAAGCCGTGCGCCGGACGCGGTGGTACTCGACGTCATGCTGCCCGACGGCAGCGGCCTGGAACTGCTCAAGGCACTGCGCAGCGATCACCCCGACCTGCCGGTACTGATGCTCTCCGCCCGCGGCGAACCGCTGGACCGCATCCTTGGCCTGGAACTGGGCGCCGACGATTACCTGGCCAAGCCCTGCGATCCTCGCGAACTGACCGCCCGCCTGCGCGCCGTATTGCGCCGCAGCCACCCGGCGCAGCCCAGCGCGCAACTGGAACTGGGCGATCTGGCGCTGAACCTGTCCCGTGGCGTAGCCACCATCGGCAGTGAAGAAATCAGCCTGACCCTCTCCGAGAGCCGCATCCTCGAAGCCCTGCTGCGCCAGCCGGGCGAGCCGCTGGACAAGCAGGCCCTGGCGCAGCTCGCGCTGGGTCGCAAGCTGACGCTGTACGACCGTAGCCTGGACATGCATGTCAGCAACCTGCGCAAAAAGCTCGGCGGCCACCCCGACGGTCGTCCGCGCATCCTTGCCCTGCGCGGGCGCGGCTACTTCTACGCGCCCTGACCTGTCACGGCGTTTTCGGCCCGAGCCGCTCTGTTTCGGGCTTTCGTAAAGATTCCAGCCGCGCCTCACGTAATCTTTACCGAAGCTTTACGTGGGACTGACCGCCCTTGACCTTGCCAACCCTAGACTGGGCTCATCCGGTAACGACCGGTCCCCTGAAAGGAGAAACACCATGCGCAAGACCCTGACCGCCCTGCTGATCGCTGCCGCCCTGCCGACCGTCGCACTGGCGGCCACTCCGGCGCCGACCGACGCTCCGCCGCCTGCTCCGTTCATGAAAGACCATGGCCCCGGCATGCGCGGCGACCACGGTGGCCCGTTCCGCGAACTGAACCTGACCCCAGACCAGCGCCAGCAGATCGGCAAGCTGATGGGCGACTCGATGAAGGATCGCCGTGCGATCACCGAGAAGTATTGGAACAAACTGCCCGAGGCCGACCGCAAGGCCATGCAGGAAGAGCTCAAGGCCAACCACGACAAGACCGACGCCAGCGTCCGCGGCATCCTCACTCCCGAGCAGCAGAAGAAGTTCGACGAGCTGAAGAAACAGCGTGAACAGCGCAAGGCCGAATGGGCGGAATTCCAGACCTGGAAGGCCCAGAAGGACGGCGCCAAGACCAACTGATCGCTCCAGCAAGTGGAAAGGCGCCGGGTTATCCCGGCGCCTTGCCGTGAGCCCTGACAACGGATAGACCATGCGGCTGAACAGGAAGACCATGCGTTCACTCTTCTGGCGGATCCTCGCCGCCTTCTGGCTCGCCCTTTTGCTGGTGGCCGGACTGTCGATCCTGCTGGGCCGCGCCCTGAACCAGGACACCTGGGTCATCGCCCGCTATCCCGGGCTGCACGACATCGCCAAGCAATGGACCCTGCTCTACGAGACCAAGGGCCCGGATGCCGCGCAGCAACTGCTGGAAAGCCGTCGGCAGCAATACGAACTCTCGGTGCAGGTGCTCGACGAGACGGGCCAGAGGCTGGTCAACGGCACCTACCTGCCGCGCCCGCCGCGTCCGCGCGACAACGGCTTCGACCGCGAGAACCTGCCGCGCTTCCCCTGGCGCCAACTGAGCCAGGAATACACCAGCAGCCGCACCGACCAGACCTACCTGTTCATCTACCGCATTCCCCACCCCACGCTGCAAGCGTGGCACCGCAGCAGCCTGCTCTGGCCGCTGAGCGCACTCGGGATCGCCCTGGTGGTGCTGACCGTGTTCAGCCTGCTGCTGACGCTGTCCATCACCCGCCCGCTGAACCGCCTGCGCCGCGCCGTGCATGACCTCGGCCAGACCAGTTATCAACAGGACAGCCTCGCCCGCCTCTCCCGGCGTGGCGATGAACTGGGCGTGCTGGCCCGCGATTTCAACCGCATGGGTGCGCGCCTGCAGCGGCTGATCAGCAGCCAGCGCCAGTTGCTGCGCGACGTCTCCCATGAGCTGCGCTCGCCACTGGCGCGCCTGCGCATCGCCCTGGCATTGGCCGAACGCGCCGGCCCCGAACAGCGCGCCGCCATGTGGCCGCGCCTGGAGCAGGAATGCGATCGCCTGGAAGCACTGATCGGCGAAATCCTCGCCCTCGCCCGCCTCGACGCCGACCCCGGTCCGACCAGCCGCATCGAACTGCTGCCGTTGTTCGAACGCCTGCGCAGTGACGCGCAACTGCTCCACCCCGAACAGAACGTCCAGCTCGAAGTCGCTGCGCAACTGACCCTCGACGGCTGGCCGGACATGCTCGAGCGCGCCCTCGACAACCTGCTGCGCAACGCCCTGCGCTTCAATCCGGCGGACCAGCCTTTGGAAGTTCACGCGCAGGTCGACGGGGAGCGCCTGCATATCAGCATCAGAGATCACGGCCCCGGCGCCAGCGAAGAACATCTCGCGCAGCTGGGCGAACCCTTCTTCCGCGCTCCCAACCAGAGCAGCCCCGGCCACGGCCTGGGCCTGGCGATCGCCCGCCGCGCCATCGAGCGCCACGGCGGTCGGCTGCGCCTCGGCAACCATCCCGAGGGCGGTTTCCTGGTCAGCATCGACCTGCCGTTGCACCGGCAGGTCGGCTGAACCCTGCGCACTTTCGGAGAGCCACCATGAGCCTTCCCGCTGTCGCTATCCCGATCCCGACCCTGCCGGTACCGCCGGCGGCCCTGCTGCTGAGCGAGCCCTACGACGATCCGCAGTACCTGGTGCTGGCGGTCGAATTGGCGCGCCACGCGCAGCAGTGGCGCACGCGCTGGCCCGGTTTGCGCCTGAGCCTGCCGCAGAGCGGCACCTGGCCGCTGGAGAGCTGGCCGGATGCGTTGGGCGATGCCCTGGATGCGTTGCTGGAAGCGGCGCTGGTGCGCCATCCGCACGGAGCGCTGAAGCTGTCGATCAGCAGTTCAGCGCGAGGAGAATTGCGCCTGGATCTGCACGGTCACGATCCGCAGGCGCGGGCGTGGCTGCCGGAGGCACTGCCCCCGGCGCGGCGCCTGGCCGCCTGGCAAGGCGGGCACCTGCTCTGGCGCGCCCGCGCCAGCGGCTGGAAGGTTCGTCTGGAACTGCCGCTCAGCCCCGCCAGGCGCTGACGAAACCAGCCGGGTCCAGCGGCGCCGGGCGGCGCAGCTCGCCCACCGGCGTGCCGAGATAGATGAAACCGACGATGCGCTCGTTCCCGGCCAGGCCAAGGCCCTCGCGCACCAGCGGATCGAACGCCATCGCGCCGGTGCGCCACATCGCTCCCAATCCTTCCACGTAGGCTGCCTGGATGATGCCGTGGGCAGCGCAGCCCGCCGCCAGCCACTGCTCGATCTCCGGCACCTTGGGGTGCTCCTGCAGGCGCGCCACGGCCACTACCAGCAGCGGCGCACGCAGCGGCATGGCACGCGCCTTGTCCAGCGCCTCGGGCTTGCCGTCCGGCTCGTTGGCGGCCACGGCGCGGGCGAACAACTCACCCAGCGCCTTGCGCGCCTCGCCTTCCACCGTGATGAAACGCCAGGGGCGCAGCTGCCCGTGGTCCGGGGCGCGCAGCGCGCTGCGGAACAGGCGGTCCAATTGCTCGGCGGACGGTGCCGGCTCGCTCAGGCGGGCGTGGGACACACGGTTGAGCAACGCGTCGAGAGCCTCCATGGGCTGCCTCCAGTCAAACTCGAAAGTCGCCATTGTAGACGCAAAGGGTTCGCATTTTCCCAGCGCGTAATCGCGCCTCAGGCCACCCGGTCCGGCGAAAGCGTCGGCAACACCGGTGGCGTCAGCGGCGGCAGGCCATAGGTGGCGCGGGCCGTGTCGCAGTTGGGGTTATGAACGCCATCGGTCCAGGAGGCTTCGAAGTCCCGACAGGTCGAGGAACGTTGCTCGTACAGGGTACAGCGCACGCCGCAGCCGACGTCGCCCAGCAGCGCCGTGCAGCGCGACGGATGCACCTCGGTGCCGCGCATGGCGACTAGGTATGGGCTGACCTGGACAACCTGTTCATCGGGGACAACACCGCCGGAAGAGCGGCACTCGCCGAAATAGAAGGACACACGGAAATGCGCGCAGCAGGCGCCGCAGTTCAAACACGGATTGTGAGTGGACATGGATGCGAAAGCACCAGAGAAACCGGCGAGCGCCGGCGGGCGAAGGCAGATTCTATCCAGCCCGTTGCGCTTCGGGAGTGGGCGCAGTTCACGCGGTTTACACGGGCCGGACGGCGGGTAGAATGGCCGGTTCCGTCACATCAGAACTTCACCGCATGGCCCTGCCGACACTACGCACCCTCGGATTCATCATCGGCATCTTCGTGATCACGCTGGCGGTCGCCATGCTGGTCCCCATGGCCACGCTGCTCTACTACGGCCGCGCCAACGAACTGCACCCCTTCATCTGGTCGGCGATCATCACCTTCACCTGCGGGCTGGGCATGGTCATCCCCGGCCGCCCGGAGCAGGTACACCTGCGCCCGCGGGACATGTACATGCTCACCGTGTCGAGCTGGGTGATCGTCTGCTTCTTCTCCGCCCTGCCCTTCATGTTCGCGCGACACATCAGCTTCACCGACGCGATCTTCGAGAGCATGTCGGGCATTACCGCCACCGGTTCGACCGTGCTGTCCGGGTTGGACAGGATGTCCCCGGGCATCCTCATCTGGCGCTCGCTGCTGCACTGGCTGGGCGGCATCGGCTTCATCGCCATGGCGGTGGCGATCCTGCCGATGCTGCGCATCGGTGGCATGCGCCTGTTCCAGACCGAGTCCTCGGATCGATCCGACAAAGTCATGCCGCGCTCGCACATGGTGGCCAAGTACATCGTCGGGGTTTATGTAGCCATCACCATCGCCGGCACCCTGGCGTTCTGGTGGGCCGGGATGGGCCTGTTCGATTCGCTCAACCACGCCATGTCGGCGATCTCCACCGGCGGCTTCTCGACCTCGGACCAGTCGCTCGCCAAATGGCACCAGCCGGCGGTGCACTGGGTCGCGGTGGCGGTGATGATCCTCGGCAGCATCCCCTTCGTGCTCTACGTCGCCACCCTGCGCGGCAATCGCAAGGCGCTGATCCGCGACCACCAGGTCCACGGATTCCTCGGCCTGCTGGTGTTCACCTGGCTGGTGATGGGCACCTGGTACTCGGTCAATTCCGACCTGCCCTGGCTCGACGCCTTCCGCATCGTCGCGGTGAACGTCACCTCCGTGGTCACCACCACCGGCTTCGCCCTGGGCGACTACAGCCTGTGGGGCCACTTCTCGATCATGCTGTTCTTCTACCTGGGCTTCATCGGCGGCTGCTCCGGCTCCACCGCCGGCGGCATCAAGATCTTCCGCTTCCAGGTGGCCTTCACCCTGCTGCGCGCCAGCCTGTACCAGCTGATCCACCCGCGCGCTGTGATCCGCCAGAGCTACAACGGCCATCGCCTGGACGAGGAGATCGTGCGTTCGATCCTGACCTTCTCGTTCTTCTTCGGCGCCACCGTCGGCGCCCTGGCGCTGGGTTTGTCGTTCCTCGGCCTGGACTGGATGACCTCGCTGACCGGCGCGGCCAGCACGGTAGCCGGCGTCGGTCCGGGCATGGGCCCGATCATCGGCCCGTCGGGCAACTTCGCCTCGCTGCCGGATGCCGCCAAGTGGCTGCTCTGCGGTGGCATGCTGGCGGGTCGCCTGGAGATCATCACGGTGCTGGTGCTGTTCACCCCGGCGTTCTGGCGGCACTGAGGCCCGCGATCAATACCGCCAATCCGTGTCCAGGCAGTGTCGAAATCACAGGCAACTTCGAAGCTCGAGGTGAGACATCGCGGACGGAGTCCGCTCCTACGCAAGGCTGTTGGCAGCGAGCTCTCTTCAAAAGCCTCGCGCTAACCGGCTGGTGTAGGAGCGGACTCCGTCCGCGATCGGCATCCGGTGAACGCCGGAGGAATCACAACTCCTCGCGATACTCCCCCGGCGTCTTGCCGAACCAGCGGCGGAAGGCGCGGAAGAAGTTGCTCGGCTCGGAAAAACCCAGCAGGTAGGCGATCTCCAGCAGCGTCATGCGTGGTATGGCGAGGTACTGCTGGGCCAGCTCGCGGCGGGTATCGTCGAGCAATTGCTGGTAGCTGCTGCCCTCTTCCTGCAAGCGCCGCTGCAAGGTGCGCTCGGACAGATGCAACGCCTGCGCCACACTCTCGCGCTTGGGCTCGCCCTGGGGCAGCAGGCGGCACAGTACCTGGCGGGTCTGGTGGCTGAAGCGGCTGCTGACGAAGCGCGCCAGGTATTCTCCGGCGAAGCGGTCGTGAAGGCGCGCCAACTCTTCGTTGGCCGTGGGCAGCGGCGCAGCCATGTCCTCATGGGAGAACAACATCGCGCAGTCCGCATGGCCGAAGCTCAGCGGCGCCTGGAACAGTTCCCGGTAGGGCTCGATGTTCTGCGGCACCTCGCCGGCCAGGCGCACTTCCAGGGGCTTGATGGCGCGCCCGGTGATCCAGCGCAGCATGGCGATCAGGCTGGCCAGCGAGCATTCCGCGCTCTGTCGTGGCACGGGCAGACGGTCGCCGTGGACCACGATGCGGTACAGGCAGCCTTCGGGCAGGCGGCGGAAGGTCAGGTCGGCGCCCTCGGCGATGATCCGCTGGTAGCGCTCCAGGCGCTCGAAGCCCTCGCCCAGGTTGCGGCTGGACATCAACGCATAGCCCACCACGGGAAACGCCGGGGTATGCACGCGGGCGATGTTCAGGCCGATGGCCGGGTTGCCGGACAGCTCCACGGCGCGGTTCCACAATTGGCTCATGGCGTCCTGCGGGAAGCGCGCATCGGGGTCGTCGAGGGCGGAGAAATCCAGTCCCAGCTCGGCGAACAGCGCGCGGCAGTCGAGACCTTCCAGTTCCAGGGACTGGACGATTCCCCGCACCCAGCTGGACAGGGTTGTACGCTCAGGCATGCGTTTTCTTCTGGTTATGGTGGACTTGCGCACCGCCTCGCTCGGACGCGGACGGCGCACGGGGATACTAAACTGGCACCCTATGTCATCCGCAAGTCCGAAGGCACCGGCCTACACTGGCGCCATCACAACAACAGGAGGTGCGCCATGAGCACCCAGACCGCCGATCGATTCCAGAGCTTCGCCGAGTTCTACCCGTATTACCTGCAGGAACACAGCAACGCCGTGTGCCGCCGCCTGCACTACGTGGGCAGCCTGCTGGTGCTGTCGATCCTCGCCTACGCCATCGTCAGCGGGCAGTGGCTGTGGCTGCTGGCCATGCCGCTGGCCGGTTACGGCTTCGCCTGGGTCGGCCATTTCGTGTTCGAGAAGAACCGCCCCGCCACCTTCAAGTACCCGCTGTGGTCGCTGATGGGCGACTGGGTGATGCTCAAGGACGCCTTTACCGGGCGCATCCGCTTCTAAGCCTTCAACGCAACCCTTGCCCTCAGCGCGCAGCGTTACGCTGCGCCGTGCGCTCGAAGAGAATCGCCTGCACCTCCCCGCCGGCATGCTGCGCCACCCGTTTCCAGGTGGCCGGCACGTCGGGAATCTCCTGGTCGTTGTAGCGGCTCATCACCAGCCAGACGCGCCCCTGGTCCTGCGGCAGGTCCGCCAGGTGGTCGACGAAGGCATGCTGGCGGTCGTCGATCAGCGAACCGAAGCCATAACGCCCCGGCCGGCCCGAGCTGCCATCCGCCGCCGGTGCGGTGTAGAGCAATGGTTCGTGGCCGGTCTGGTTGTAGTAGCGGAAGGTCAGGTACCAGAGGATGTCGTCGACCACCACCCGGTCGCCGGCGCGGTAGTGGGCATTGACGTAGGCCGCCATGCCGTCGAACTGCTCGTCCGGGTCGATGGCGATCGCGCGCCCCACCCCGATGCCCTGCAACCCCAGCAGGGTCACCAGCAGCACCGCCCCCAGCGCACGGCGCTTATCCAGCAGGCGATCCAGTGCCAGCGCCAGCAGCAGCGGCAAGCCCATGGCGAAGGCCGTGAGATAGCGTTCGACGAACACCGGGGAGATGAACGAAACGCCGTACAGCAACAGCAGGGGCAAGCCGCAATACAGCGTCAGCAGCAGGCCACCGCGCTGACGGCTGCGATCCGCGCGCAGTACCAGCAAAGCCGCCGCCACCAGCAGCAACGGCATGCCAAGCAGCACGGGCCAGGACAGTTCGTTGCCATCGGATTGCGCCAGCCACTGCCAGAGCATCGAGGGCAGCGAGCGCGCATCCACCGGTGGCTGCCAACCGACATCGCCGCCGGCTTCCAGCACCGCCATATGGCGGATCAGGTCGAACAATCCCGGCAACCAGGGCAGGAACAGCGCCGCAATGGCCAGGTTGGCCAGCCACCAGTCACGCCGGAACAACGGTCTGTTCGGCAGCGTCGCCAGCCACAGCCAGTGCACCAGCGCGCCGAACAGGCTGAAGTAATGGGTGTAGAAGGCCGCTGTCATCAGCGCGACGTAGACCAGCAGGTAGCGCCGGCGCCCCGTCTCCAGCCAGTAGAGCAACGCCAGGGAGGCCGCCAGCAGCCAGCAGCCGAGCAAGGAGTACATGCGCACTTCCTGGCTGTAGCGCACCGCCGTGGGCAGCAGCGCCAGCAGCAGGACGGCGATGAACGCGGCCCGCCGCGATGCGAGGCGCCAGACCAGCCAGCCGCCGAGAAACACCGCGAGCGTGCCGAACACGGCGCTGAACGACCGTAACGGGAGAACCCCGTCGCCCACGACCTGGACCCACAGGTGCAGGAGCAGGAAGTACAGCGGCGGGTGCACGTCATGGGCAGCGTGCAGCCAGAGCTGCTCTGGCGAATAGCGGGCCAGGAACAGGCTGGAACTCTCGTCGCCCCACAGCGCCGACGCAGACAGGCCGTACAGGCGCAGGCACAGGGCGAGCGCCAGCAGTGGCAGGAACCACCACTGGCGCAACAGGGCAGGCAGGCTCGGCAGCTCGCGGGACAGCATCACACCCTCGCAGGAAAGACGTACGTGCCGCTGAGTGTAAGCCAGGCGAGGCCCGGATCAGCGACGGATCAGCAGCTCCCGCGCATGAGCCTGGTCCTCGGGCGCCAGTTCAGCCAGCAGTTCCACCTCACCTGCGATCAGCGCCCCCACCGGCACGCCGTCGCGGTAGAGCACCCGGTTGCCGCTGACCGCCGGCACCTTGCGCCCCGGCAGCAGCGTGCCGGCAAGGTTCAGCGGGTCCACCGCCGAGACCACGACCCATTCCCCGCTCGCCTCGCGGCGGCGCACTTCACGCAGTAGTCCGACCGCTTCGGGCAACGCGAACTGCTCGCCCGTCAGCCCGGCGACGAAGCGTCCACCACGGATTTCCCCACGCGCCTCCAGGCGGTGATAGACCCGCAGCAGGTCGCGCCACGGCGGCAGCCAGTCGGCCTCGCGGTCCAGCAAGCGCCAGCAGACCACGCCGTAGCGGCGCAGCAGGGTCATGGCGACATGTTCAAGAATCTCCGCCGGCAGTCGCGCCCCTGGGTCCAGCGCGGTGCGCCGCAGCAAGGCCCAGCGCCCGGCGTCGGCCATGCCGAACAGCGGCGTGCGCGAACGGCGCTGCGGATGACGTCTGGCCGCCGGCATCAGCAAGGCGCGCAGGCCGGCGAAGCTGTCGGCATTCACCCGGCCAGCCCCCACCAATTCGCCCAGCACGGTTTCCAGCTCGGTACGCAGCAGGTGGCTGTCGCTGGCCAGCTCCTCGAAGAACGACGCGCCGTGCTCCTTGAGCACGTCGAGCACCTTGTTGGCCTTGGCCGACAATTCCGTGTCCGCCGGCGCTGTGCTCAGTACGCTCCACTGCACCATCTGCGCACGCGGTAGCAGGACGATGGGTGTGCTTTTCAGCGGCCCGCCCCGCGCCTTGCCGGTGACGCGATTGGGCAGGCGCGCCCAGACGATACGGCCGGCGCGGCACAGGTCGTCCAGCCAGTTGATGCCGTAGTCGGCCACCCGGCTTGGGAGAATGTCGCTCTCCCAGGCGGACGCGGCGGCCTGGAAACCTTCCAGCTGGCTGAGTACGCCGGCCAGGGACTCGGCTCCGCGCACCCGCGTGCCGCTGGAGACGCGCTGCCAGTCGAAGAGGAAGCGCATGAAATCGGCGCGCTGCACCGGTTCGATTTCCCGACGCAGGCGCTTGACCGTGTAGCGATGGATGCGCGCCAGCAGGTGGCGCTCGCACCACTCTTCTTCCTGCACGCCCGGCGTGAAACGACCGCGCAGCACGTAGCCTTCGCGCTCGAGGCTGGCCAGGGCGAAACCGGTATCGCCGGTGGAAATACCCAGGTCGACCGCCAATTCACGTAACAAGCGCGGGCCGAAACCGGTCAGTCGCGCACGCACCAGTTCGACCTGGGCATCATCCGCCGGGCACTCCTCGCGCAACGATGGCGGCAGATCGAGCAAAGGCTTCATCGCTGCCTGCGGATGCAGCGCGCGCCACTGACCAAGCCGCTCCGCCGCTACCCAGACCTCGCTCTCGGGCAGTTCCAGGCGCGTGGCCCTGCCGGCCTTGGCCAGCGACTTGAGCAGGAAGGGCCAGCCTTCGTTGGCCTGTGCTTCGCTCTCGCGGACGCCGCCCAGGCCCGTCAGCGCCTCATGCATTTCGTCGGCGTCACGGGCCTCCGGCCAGGCTTCGGCGCGCACCGCCTCGATGGCCTCGGCATCCAGCGCGCCCAGGTCGTCGGCGCTTTCCGGGTCGGTCCAGCGGCGGCTCTGCACGGCCTGGGTGCGCCGCTCTTCCAGCGGCGCGTCGTCGAGGAAGGCGTAGGGGCTGGCCGACAGCACTTCCGCCGCCAGCGGTGATGGCGCCGGCAGGTCGCGCGCCAGCAGCGTCACCTCGCCACGCTCCATGCGCCGCAGCAAGGCCAGCCAGCCTTCACTGTCCATGGCTTCGTGCAGGCAGTCGTCGAGGGTCTGCGCCACCAGCGGGTGATCGGGAATCTCGCGCTCGCCGACGATGTTCTCCAGGCACGCCACCTGGTCGGGGAACACCGACGCGAGCAGGTCTTCGCTGCGCATGCGTTGCAGCTGCGGCGCGACCTTGCGGCCACCGCTATAGCGCGGCAGGGCCAGCGCGGTGGTGGCGTTCCAGCGCCAGCGCACGCCGAACAGCGGCGCGTCGAGCAGCGCCTGGATCAGCACGTGCTCGGCGCTGTTGGAGTGCAGGTAGCGCCACACCTCGCCCAGCGGGAAGCTGTGACTGGTGGACAGCGACAGGATGATCGCGTCCTCGGTGGCCGCGGCCTGCAATTCGAAGTTGAAGGTGCGGCAGAAACGCTTGCGCAGCGCCAGGCCCCAGGCGCGGTTGAGGCGGCTGCCGAAGGGCGAATGGATGACCAGCTGCATGCCGCCAGATTCGTCGAAGAAGCGTTCGAGGATCAGCGTTTTCTGCGTCGGCAAGGTGCCCAGTGCGTGGCGCGCGCGGGCCAGGTATTCCACCAGTTGTCGTGCCGCCGCATCGTTCAGGCCAAGCGGCCCGGTCAGCCAATCGATGGCGCGCGCCAGCGGCTCGGAATCGCTCGCGCCCTGGGCGAGCAGTTCGTCCAGTTGGCCGCGCAAGCGCGCGACGCTGCTGGACAGCTCGTCGGTCCGCCCGGGCGCCTCGCCGAGCCAGAAGGGAATGTTCGGCGGCTGGCCCTGGGCGTCCTCGACGCGCACACGGCCGGGCTCCACACGCAGGATGCGGTAGGAAATGTTGCCGAGTTGGAAGACGTCGCCCGCCAGGCTTTCCACGGCAAAGTCCTCGTTCACCGTGCCCACGGTCAGGCCCTGTGGCTCCAGCAGCACGGCGTAGTCGCCGGTGTCTGGGATGGTGCCGCCGGAGGTCACCGCGGTGAGCTTGGCCCCGCGCCGGCCGCGCAGGCGCTGGTGCACGGCATCGCGGTGCAGGTAGGCGCCACGCTGGCCGTTGCGGCTGGTGTAGCCCTCGGCGAGGGTGCGCAACAGGGCATCGAAGTGTTCGCGACTCAGGTCGGCGTAGGGCTGCGCGGCGGTGAAGAGGTCGAACAGCGCGTCCTCGCGCCACTCCTGGCAGGCGACTTCGGCGACGATCTGCTGGGCCAGCACGTCCAGCGGCGCGCGGGGAATCTCCAGGGCGTCCAGCTCACCGAGGCGCACGCTGTCCAGCAGCGCCACGCATTCGATCAGATCGTCCCGCGAGGTGGGGAACAACCGCCCCTTGGGCGTGCCGCCCACGCTGTGTCCCGAACGTCCGACGCGTTGCAGGAAGGCGGCGATGGAGCGCGGCGAACCGAGCTGGCAGACCAGCTGCACATCGCCGATGTCGATACCCAGTTCCAGCGAAGCCGTCGCCACCAGTACGCGCAGTTGCCCGGCCTTGAGCCGCCGCTCGGCGCCCAGGCGCAGTTCCTTGGAAAGGCTGCCGTGGTGCGCCGCCACCCAGCCGGCGCCGATGCGCTCGGCGAGGTGCCGCGTCACCCGCTCGGCCATGCGCCGGGTGTTGACGAAGACCAGCGTGGTGCGGTGCTGGTTGGCCAATTCGGCGAGGCGGTCGTAGACCTTGTCCCAGACGTCGTGGGACATCACCGCCTCCAGCGGCGCGCTCGGCACTTCCAGGTTCAGATCACGCTCGCGGCTGTAACCGATGTCGACGATGCGGCAAGCCGCGTGGCGCCCGACGAGGAAACCCGCCACCGCCTCGATGGGCTTCTGCGTGGCGGACAGGCCGATGCGCACCAGCGGTGCCTCGCACAGCGCCTGCAGGCGCTCCAACGACAGCGCCAGGTGGCTGCCGCGCTTGCTTGCGGCCAGGGCATGGATTTCATCGACGATCACGCTGCGCGCGCCGGCCAGCATGGCGCGGCCCGAGTCCGAACCGAGCAGGACGTAGAGCGATTCGGGCGTGGTCACCAGGATATGCGGCACCTGCTTGCGCATGGCGTCGCGTTCCTTGGTCGTGGTGTCGCCGGTACGCACGGCAGTGCGGATGTCCACTTCCGGCAGGCCCATCTCCACCAGCGCCGCGCGAATGCCGGCCAGCGGTTCTTCCAGGTTGATGCGGATGTCGTTGGACAGCGCCTTGAGGGGCGAAACGTAGACCACCGTGGTGCGATCCGGCAGCGCGCCGCCGTTCTCCAGCCCCTCGCGGACCAGGGCGTCGATGGCCGAGAGGAACGCCGTCAGCGTCTTGCCCGAGCCGGTGGGCGCGGCGACCAGCGTCGATTCGCCCGCCTGGATTGCCGGCCAGGCCTGTACCTGCGCCTGGGTCGGCGCGGCGAAGTGCGCGCGGAACCAGCCGGCCACCGCCGGGTGGAAGGCGGACAGCACATCGGCTCGCTTGGCGCGGGTAGAAGCTCGGGAGACTGTCATGCCGACCAATATGGTGGCGCGCGAAGCCCGTCACAAGGACCATTGATCGCGCCTCGCCGCAGGCCGCGCCAGCCGTTACTCTTCGCCCACCCACCCGGCGGAAGATCACCCGATGAGCGAGCGAGATCGCGATTACTACTGGCAGCAGGTCCGGCAGCAGAACCAACAGAAGCCGCCGGAACCGCCACGGCGCGACTGGCGCCTGCTGGTGAAGCCGTTGCTCTGGTTCCTCATTCCGCTGCTGCTGCTCGCCGCCGCGACCACGTTGTGGCGCAACCCCGCGAGCCATGCCTGGATGCAGGAGCGCTGGGTGGTGCTGCAAAGCCGCCTGGGCTTCTCCCCCGAAGGTGTTGCCCCGGCACCGCCAGCCTCGCGCTACACCGACAGCCCGCGTCCGTTGTCCGAGTGCATCAAGCCGGGCAACGTGATCGACGACGAGGTGCGCGCCTGCACCAAGGGCTACCGGCCCAAAACCTGGTAGCCCCGGGTGCCGGGTCAGAACTTGGCGAAGTTCACCACGTCCACGATGATCGAACCGCCGATGCCGGTGAGCGACACCAGCAACGCGCGCACCAGCGGCTCCTCCGAATAGCGGGAGAAGGCGCCGGTGTTCTGTGCGGCCACCCGGTCGCGGATCATCTGGAACTTCACATTCTCCGGGTCCGCCTTGTCGCCCTTGAGCAACTGCGCGTCGATGTGCTGCAGCGTGGCGGTGCGTGCCTTCTCCGCCGCCCGGCGCAGCGATAGCGCGGAGAGGAACAGGATCAGCGCCGTCAGCACGAAGGAGATCACCAGGCCCGGCGGGGTCTGCCAGTTGTCGAACACGCTGCTGCGCGATGCGATGAGGATCAGCAGCACCACGGTCGGGGCATAGATCAGCCGATTGACCGCTGCGGTGCGGCGGGCGATGAGCGTGATGTCGGTCCAGTCGTCGATGCAGGCGTGCCGTCCGATTCCGAAGGTCTGCCGGTGCTGCTCCTCCAGTCCCGCGGGCCAGATCGCGTGGTGCCGGACCAGCTGGCGGATGAAGCGCGTCAGCAGATAGTTGGCGTCCACCACCCAGAACACCAGCAGCTGGAAGGCCAGCACCGGCAGCATCCACGGCGCCTTGCCCCAGAGCAGTTGGCCGCGTATCGGGCTCGCCTCCATGGGCCAGAGGACGAACAGCACCCCGGTGAAGACCGCGAATATCCAGGTGGCTAGCAGCGCTCGCAGCAGCCGCGCACCGAACACGCCGCCCAGGCAATGCTCGTCCCAGAAGGCCTTGAAATCGATGAGCAGCCGCCCATCGTGGCCCGGATACTCCGCCTCGCTGCCCTTGCGCACCATCTTGCGCACGCTGTCGTTGGAGAGGGGGAACAGGATCAGCGACAGGTAGGAACCGAAATCACGCACCCAGGAGCGGCCCTCGACCGGTCGTGGGAAACGGCTCCACAAGGTCGTTGGCGGTCCGTCCAGGTCATAGGCACGCTCGATTTCCAGGCGATTCAGGCGCAGGCAGCGCCAGCCCCAGGCCAGTGCGGAGATGGAGATCAGCACCGCCAGGAGGCGCAGCGCCAGGGTCGGCCAGGCGCTGATGCCCTCGAAGAAGAACATCGGTTCGCCCAGGCCGTTTTCGGTCAGCGCACGCCGGGACTGGTAACCCCACAACAAGGCCAGCACGAAGACGATGGTCGGCAGCAGCAGGTAGTACACGGAGGAGTCGAACAAGCTGCCCGTGGGCGGCTCGCCCGCGTCCTCCGTGGTCAGCTGCGCCCGGTGCCGGCGGATCAGCTGCGCGGTGAGGATGCCCAGGACGATCAGCACGAATGTCACCCAGATCAGTTGTACCCGCCATTGCAGGCCGGCGATCCAGGCGAACAGGCCGGCGACCAGGTAAAAGGCCAGCGGCAGGCGTCGCACCCACATCGGCAGATCGCCAGGGGGCTCGGTGCTTTGTCGATCATCGGCCCACCACCACCCGAGGAACAGCAGCAACGCGGCCATCAGCAGGATCAGCCAACCGCCGCCCCACATCGCCAGAACGTTGCCCAGGTTGCTACGCAAGGCATCGGTGATCTGCGGATAGGGCGGTGGCGGCGGGTCCTGCAGACAGGACAGCGCCATGATGTCCTGGGTCATCGCCGGCCGCCCCTCGCCCGCGGCCCAGGAGCGGCGAGTCTTGGGGGCCTCGCAATAGCGCGCGGGCGCCGCCCGGGATTTGCTCGGCAGCGGAATGAAGCCACTGATGCCGATTTCGAAGATGCCCGGAGAGAGAATGTTCCCCCCCGTCGGGTCGAACTTGGACTGTTTGTATTCGAAGTCCCGCGGCGACTGGGCGGCCAGGATGGAAGCGAAGACTGCGCTCTGCTGGCTATCGCGAAACGGCGGCACATCCTGTTGCAGGGCCTGGGTCAGCGTCAGGCCGTAGGGTGAGGCGAGCACCAGGTTGCGGGTGGACTCCGCCTGGCCGCGCTGCAACATGCGCGCATCCAGGTCGGTCGAGAAGTACAGCTTGTTGGGCATTCTCGCCTTGAGCGCCTGCAGCACCAGCAGTTTGTCGTAGGCATCGGCGCCCAGTACGCCGATGGCGGCAATCCCGCTCTCGCCATTTTGCCGGTAGGACTCATCGAGCTCCGCGATGTGGTCGGCCAGGCGCCGCAGGTAATCGAGTTGGGAGTCACCATCGGCGCGTTCCAGGGTGCCCAGGTCCAGGTTGCCCGGCTTGCTGTCGGTCTTGCCAGCGGACTTGTCGTCCTGCTTCGCCACCTGGTCGGGCAGCCGGCCATCGACCCCGCGCAGGTAGCTAAAGCGCAGTACCCAGTCGTCGACGATGTCCAGGTCCTCCGTGCTCAGCCGGGCGCGATCACCGACGCGCACCTTGAAGCTTTCGGCCAGGGATCGGGAGTAGAAGCTGTCCCACTCCGAGATCAGCGCTACCCGGCCGAACCTCGGCCACCCGCCGGTCGCCGCGCAGTCGGTTCCGTTGCGCTGGGGCATGCCCCGGCTGCACAACACGCCACCGACCGGATCGACCCGGCGCAAGCGCAGCTCATCCAGCAGCATGGAGGCGAGTCGGCCGTCATCGCTCACCGTGCGCAGAATCTTCATGTTCCTCTCGGGATTTCCCCGCACCTCCCGCTTCCCCGGCGCGGGATCGGCACAACCGATCCGCTTCATCTCCTCGGTCGGCTTGATCCGCCCGCACAACAGCATCGACCGCTCGGCCGTGGCCAGCGGCGAGTAGATTTCCAACAGCGGAAACGCCTGGCGCGAGGCGTCTTCATACATCTCCCCCAGCATGGTGGAGTTGGACGGACCGATGACCTTGAGCACGCTGTCCTTGGGCGGCGCCTCGTCCGCGCCAGGGACTCGGCCATGGCGGGCATTGGCCTGTGCCTGTCGGACAGCCATGTCCAGGTGAGTGCGCAATGCGTCGAGCTTTTCCAGGGGATTGGGTCGCAGGTATTCCTCTTTCACCCAGAACAGCAGGGTCTGCTTCGTCAGTTGCGGCACCTGATCCATCGATCGCGGCGGGTCGAGGCGATCGGCAATCAGCGTTTCGAAAGGAATCTCCAGGGGGTGGTCGTCGCCAACCGATTCCTCGATGCTCAGGCAACGGACGTGCTGCTCGTCGGCGGGCACCATGTGGGTGTTCTTGAACCCCGCCAGCACGGCGTAGCGAATACGCCGGCGCAACTCCACCTCGTCGGCGTAGGCGCCGCCCTCGACGACTGCCACCATGATCTCGGGGATTTCGCCGGAGGCGTTCTCCGGCAGATCAGCAAGGCAAAGATCGTCGGCCGCCTTGCTGGCGCTGGCCGGATGCAGATCCTTGAGTTTCTTGCGATAGCGCTCCAGCGCATCGAACGGGTCCTGCCACAGTCGCGCCTCGATGGGGCGCTCCACCTGGAACTGGCCACCCAGCGGGCGAGGTTCGAGAAAAGCCGGACGGGTCAGCGCCAGCGCCGACACCACAAGGCTCAGGACGACTGCCGAGCCGGGTATCCAGAGGGAGAGATTGCTCCCTGAGTCCTTGTTATCCATGGTCCCTCCCGAGGCGTCGGGTCGACCGTTAACAATGCCTCAAGGCTCGGGCAGGGAGCGTCGCTGCGCATGCCGGGGCCGGGTCCTTTCCTGTGGGCGCCAACGTACTTCCGCGCAGGCTGGAGGTTACTTCCTTGCTTGCCGGCCACGGCGCGAGCGAATGACTCGCCAATGGCCGACCGACCGGATGCACCGGGCTGTGCGTGACCGCCTACGCATGTCCGCTGGGGACTGCAGCCCTGTTCGGTCGCTGGAACCTCCAGCTGTCAACATAGACCAGCGTCAGAAAACTGTGCAAATTTTGAGCAGGCATGGTGGGCCGACGGAAGATTGGCACGGCGGAGCGTCACGCCCCCCAAAGCCCCCGCACCCGCCGGTGGTAGGCAGGCGCAATGCTCTTCTGTCGTTGAGTCCGTGCGCTGCACGTCCCTCGCCTTGGCCCGCGCGCGCTCAGGAAGAGGAGGCAGACCGAGCCGGCTGACGCCGAAGACCCAACGGCCCCCCTCTCCCTTTGGGAGAGGGCTGGGGTGAGGGCCGCTCCGAGCACATCGCTATCGCGTCGCAGTGGCGCCCTGCCCTACGACTCGTCGTTCTGCCCGAGCCCGTGCAGGCGCAACTTGTTGGCGATGGTGGTGTGGGAAACCCCGAGGCGCTTGCCCAGTTGCCGGCTGCTCGGGTGCTCGCGGTAGAGCCGCTCCAGCACTGCTTTCTCGAAGCGTCCGACGATGACATCCAGCCCACCTTCCAGGGAGAAATCACCCAGCGGATGGGCCGCGCCGTAGTCCGGCAGGCGGATGTGCTCCGGGCGTATGGTGCCGCCCTCGCACAGCGAAACCGCCTGGAACAGCGCGTTCTCCAGCTGCCGCACGTTGCCCGGCCAGTGGTAGCGGCCCAGGCGATCCAGCGCCTGCGGCGAGAGCTTGGGCAGCGCGCAGCCGATCTGCCGGCTGGCCTGGTCGAGGAAGTGCTGCACCAGCGGTTCCAGGCCGTCGAGGCATTCGCGCAGCGGCGGAATATGCAGCGACAGCACATTGAGCCGGTGATAGAGGTCCTGGCGGAATTCCCCCTTGGTGCAGAGTTCGGAGAGATCGACCTGGGTCGCGCAGATCACCCGCACGTCCAGGTACACCTCTTCGTCACTGCCCACACGGCGGAAGCAGCCGTCCTGCAGGAAGCGCAGCAACTTGGCCTGCAGGCGCGGACTCATCTCGCCGACGCCATCGAGGAACAGCGTACCGCCCGCCGTCAGTTCCAGCAGGCCGAGCTTGCCTTCCGGGCGGGCGCCTTCGAAGGCGCCGGGGCCGTAGCCGAACAGCTCGGTCTCGGCCATGGATTCGGGCAGGCCGGCGCAGTTCAGCGCCATGAACGGCGACTGCCCGCGCGGGCTGGCAAGGTGACAGGCGCGGGCCAGCAATTCCTTGCCGGTGCCGGTCTCGCCCTCGATCAGCAGCGGCGCATCCAGCGGCGCCATGCGGCGCGCTTCGCGCACCACGGCGGCCATCACTCGCGAGCTCTGGAAGATACTGTCGAAGCCACGCAGCTCCAGGCGCCTGACGTTATAGATACGTTCGCCGACACGGTCGGCACGGTGCAGGGTGAGCACGGCGCCGGCCAGCGCCTCGCTCTCGTCGTGCTCGGTCTGCAGCGGCGCGATGTCGGCGAGGAACACGTCGCCCTTCACCTTCACCCGCAGGCCGTTGATGCGCGCCTTGTTGGCCCGCACCAGCTCTGGCAAGTCCAGGTCCTCGACGTAGCGCGACAGCGGAATGCCCGGCACTTCGTCGACCCGCGAGCCCAACAGCTGCGCGGCGGCCCGGTTGGCGGCGACGATCTGCCCGGCCATGTCGATGGACAACACCGGGAACTCCAGCGCCGCCAGCAGCGCGTTCAGCTCCAAGTGACGCCGCTCGCTGGGCATCAGTCCGACACGCTTGACGCCGAACACGCCGGGCACCGCTTCGAGCTTGGGCTTGAGCGACTGGAACTGGAGATTGATGAGATTCGGGCAGAGCAGGTAGATGGCGTTGCCCTGCTCGCCGCCGACTTCGCCGCGATTGACGTTGATGCCGTAGTCGACCAGCAGGTTGAGGATGTCGCGCAGGATGCCGACGCGGTTCTGGCAGTGCACTTTGATGCGCATGGCGGGCCCGTGGTTGTCGTTGTGGTGGGCGCTCCGGCGCGGATTTTCGCAAGGCGGCCGGAAATTACCGTCAATAATATGTGACAGATGACCGCACCTTCAAGCCATGGCCGGATGCTTGTGCCGCTTTGCGTAATCTTTTCTTTACGGATTGCCGCGTCAGATACCTGCAAACACGGCTGCCAAGGGGCTGATCAAGGGCACGACTCGCGCTATCTGTTGGTCATCACAACAACAAGCTCGCAGCCGGAGCCCCCATGAAGACAACGCAGTACGTGGCCCGCCAACCTGATGAAGATGGCTTTATCCACTACCCGGAAGCCGAGCATCAGGTCTGGAATACCCTGATCACCCGCCAGTTGAAAGTGATCGAGGGCCGCGCGTGTCAGGAGTACCTGGACGGCATCGAGCAGCTCGGCCTGCCACACGACCGCATCCCGCAACTGGGCGAAATCAACCAGGTACTCCAGGCCGCCACCGGCTGGCGCGTAGCGCGGGTGCCGGCGCTGATTCCCTTCCAGACCTTCTTCGAGCTGCTGGCCAGCCAGCAATTCCCCGTCGCCACCTTCATCCGCACCCCGGAAGAGCTGGACTACCTGCAGGAGCCGGACATCTTCCACGAGATCTTCGGCCACTGCCCGCTGCTCACCAACCCCTGGTTCGCCGAGTTCACCCACACCTACGGCAAGCTTGGCCTCGCCGCCAGCAAGGAAGAGCGCGTGTTCCTCGCCCGCCTCTACTGGATGACCATCGAGTTCGGCCTGCTCGACACCCCGCAAGGCCTGCGCATCTATGGCGGCGGCATCCTTTCGTCGCCCAGGGAGACCGTCTACTGCCTCTCCGACGCTCCCGAGCGCCAGGCCTTCGATCCGCGGGAATGCATGCGCACGCCGTACCGCATCGACATCCTGCAGCCCCTGTATTTCGTGCTCCCCGAGCTCAAGCGCCTGTTCGACCTGGCCCATGAGGACATCATGGCGCTGGTGCGCGAAGCCATGCACCTGGGCCTGCACGCGCCGAAGTTTCCGCCGAAACAGGCCGCCTGATCCGCTGCAATCGATCCCATCTGTGCCTAGGATGAGACGTGCTCGCGAGCCTAAGATGGTTCGCGAGCGCACTCCTATGCCACCCCACGACAAGGAGAACCTTTCATGACCGCACTTACCCAAGCCCATTGCGAAGCCTGCCGCGCCGACGCCCCGAAGGTGTCCGACGAAGAACTGGCGGTGCTGATCAAGCAGATCCCGGACTGGAACATCGAGGTCCGCGACGATCACATGGAGCTGGAACGGGTCTTCCTGTTCAAGAACTTCCGCCATGCCCTGGCCTTCACCAACGCGGTGGGCGCCATCGCCGAGGAAGAAGGCCACCACCCCGACCTGCTGACCCAGTGGGGCAAGGTCACCGTCACCTGGTGGAGCCACGAGCTGAAGGGCCTGCACCGCAACGACTTCATCATGGCCGCGCGCACCGACGAGCTGGCCGCGAAAGCAGAGGGACGCAAATGAGTCATTTCGCCAAGGTCACCCGCGTGCCGGGGGACCCGATCCTGGGCCTGCTCGAAGCCTATCGGGCCGACCCCAACCCCGCGCGACTCGACCTTGGCGTGGGCGTCTACAAGGACGCCCAGGGCCTCACGCCGATCCCCCGCGCAGTGAAGCTCGCCGAACAGCGCCTGGTGGATAGCGAGACCACCAAGAGCTACGTCGGCAGCCACGGTGACGCGCTGTTTGCCGCACGCCTGTGTGAGCAGGTGCTGGGCGTTACCTCGCCGCTGCTGGCGGACGCTCGTGCCGATGCTACCCAGACGCCCGGCGGCACCGGCGCCCTGCGCCTGGCGGCGGAGTTCATCGCCCATTGCCTGCCGGGGAAAAATATCTGGCTGAGCGACCCGACCTGGCCGATCCACGAGACCCTGTTCGCCGCCGCCGGCGTGCCGATCAAGCACTACCCCTACGTCGGCGCGGACAACCGCCTCGACGCGGAGGCCATGTTCGCCATGCTGGAGAAAATTCCGCAGGGCGACGTGGTGCTGCTGCACGCCTGCTGCCACAACCCCACCGGCTTCGACCTGGATCATGAACAGTGGCAGCGCGTGCTGGAGATCGTCCGCCGCCGCGAACTGCTGCCGCTGCTGGACTTCGCCTACCAGGGCCTGGGCGATGGGCTGGAGGAGGACGCGTATTCCGTGCGCCTGTTCGCCCAGAGCCTGCCGGAAGTGCTGATCACCAGTTCCTGCTCGAAGAACTTCGGCCTCTACCGCGACCGCGTTGGCGCACTCATTGTGTGCGCCGAGAACGCCGACAAGCTGACCGACATCCGCAGCCAACTGGCGCTGTTCGCCCGCAACCTCTGGTCCACCCCACCGGCCCACGGCGCGGAAGTGGTCGCCACCATCCTCGGCGATCCGGAGCTGAAGAACCTGTGGCTGGACGAACTGGACGCCATGCGCGGGCGCATCGCCGAGCTGCGCGTCGGCCTCGTGGAAGCCCTGCGGCCTCACGGGCTGGCGGAGCGTTTCGCGCACATCGCCATCCAGCGCGGCATGTTCTCCTACACCGGCCTGCAGGCGGACCAGGTGCGCATCCTGCGCGAGGAACACAGCATCTACCTGGTCAGCAGCGGCCGCGCCAACATCGCCGGCCTCGACGGCGAGCGCCTGGACCACCTGGCGGCAGCCATCGCCCGCGTCTGCCGCTGAGCCCGTTTTCTTCCCCCTCGACCGGCCTGTGAGCCGGTCTTTTTTTGCGCGTTTCAACAGTTCAGAGGCATGCGGCGAACTGCTTTTCGTAGGAGCGGATCTTATCCGCGACGCTTTTTGTCCCGGCTTCGCCGGGATTTCGCGGAGAAGCTCCGCTCCTACAAGAGCCTCACGGCCCGCGCCTGCAACGAATGCCCCTCGGCCTCCGATCCGGTCTCTATCGGCGCGTTTTCAACTGCGCAGCGGGGCATGCGGCGAACCGCTTTTTGTAGGAGCGGATCTTATCCGCGATGCTTTTTGTCCCGGCGTCGCCGGGATTTCGCGGAGAAGCTCCGCTCCTACACGAGCCTTATGGCCCGCGCCTGCAACGAATGCCCCTCGACTGACCTGTGGACCGGTCTCTTTTGGCGTGTTTTTAACTGTGCAGCGGGGCATACGGCGAACTGCTCTTCGTAGGAGCGGATCTTATCCGCGACGCTTTTTGTCCCGGCTCCGCCGGGATTTCGCGGAGAAGCTCCGCTCCTACACGAGCCTCCTGGCCCGCGCCTGCAACGAATGCCCCTCGACTGACCTGTGAGCCGGTCTCTTTTGGCGCGTTTTCAACTGTGCAGCGGGGCGTGCGGCGAACTGCTTTTTGTAGGAGCGGATCTTATCCGCGACGCTTTTTGTCCCGGCTTCGCCGGGATTTCGCGGAGAAGCTCCGCTCCTACACGAGCCTCACGGCCGCGCGCCTGCAAGAGCAGGTTTACCGCTCGCGCAGCTCCATCACCTTCAACTCCGGATCGGCCTTGATCTGCTCGTCGGTGAACGGCAGCTCCGGCCACTGCTGCCTGGCGAACAATTCCGTCTGGTCACGGTGGTGCGGCGAACTCGGCTCACTGGATTGCGAGAACGCCAGCAGCCCGCGCGCAACCGGACCGTCTTCGGTGAAGCTCACCAGCTGGATGTAGCTGCTACCGCTGAGCACACGGTAGTGGTCGCCCTGCCATTCCGAGTGGATGGCGTTGTACACCCCTTCGTTGCCGGTGCCGCCGGGGATGCCCAGGCGCGCGTTGGCTTCGCCGGTCTGCTGCAACTCGCCCCACTTCTCGTCCGTGCGAATGTTACGGCTGTCGATCTCCCGCGCCGCCGCCACCAGTGCCTGCTGCGCCTGTTCGCGCACCTGCGGTTTGTCCAGGGCGATGCCCGAGGGCGTGGCCAGTGGCAGCTTGGGATCGAAGGGCAGGCGCCAGCCGCCGTCGATCTTCAGGAAGCGCGCGACGAAGGCCTGGAAGTAGGCAAATCCGGGGTTGCTGTCGAGATTGACGTGGCGATCCCACGAGCCCAGCGCGGCGCAGGCTGCCGCTGCACCTTCTGGTGCCGGCTTGCACAGCTGCAGCAAGTCGTCGAGAAGCATGTCGGCCACATAGACGCGGTTGTCGGTGACCATCTTCTGCAGGTCGTCCGGGCCGATCTTGCCGTCGCCCTTCAGCCGCTCCAGGGCGAAGCGTGCACGGGCGCTGACCGGAATCGAATCGCGGCTCACCAGCGGCGAGAACCCGGTCAGCGGCTGTGCCGGGTTGCTCAGCCAGGCGCTGTCGTTGGAGTTCTGCACGAAGTCTTCGCGCACAAGCGACGGCATCTGCTCCGGCGGCGTCAGGCCGGCGTGACGGGTGCCCGGCGCACTGGACCAGTTGCACACGCGGCGTCCGCCCTGCAATACCGGCAGGCCCTGCTTCTGGAACTCAGGAATCGCGCAGTCTGCCAATTGCTGCTGGCTGAGGTAAGGCACCACCGATTGATTGAGGTAGAGCACCTTGCCTTCTGCGTCAGTGGCCAGGGTGTTGACCCACGGAATGCCCTGCACCCGCTCGATGCTGCCCCGCAGCTCGTCCAGGCTGCGCGCGTGATCGATGGCGTACCACTGCTGCAGCACGCGGTCGTTGCCGAGGTTGGCGTCGCGCACGGCGAAGGCTTCGCTGGCGCTCCAGGGGAATTTTCCGGGCACGCTGAGCAGCGGGCCGTATTCGGATTCGTAGAGGGTATGGCTGCGCACACTCACGCGCCCATTGTCCTCACGCACCCGCACGCGCAGGGTGACTTCCTTCAGCGGCCGCGACTGGCCATCGACGCGATAGCTATGAGAGTCCTGCGGGTCGAGGTCCAGTCGATACAGGGTGAAATGGCTGGAGGTGTCCACCGTGTGGCTCCAGGCCAGGTCCTTGCTGAAGCCGATGTTCACCAGCGGCATGCCCGGCAGCGAGGCGCCCATCACGTCGAGCTGGCCGGGAATGGTCAGGTGCATCTGGTAGAAACGCAGCGCACCGAACCAGGGGAAATGCGGGTTGGCCAGCAGCAGGCCGTTGCCGTCCACAGAACGCTCGCTGCCCACCGCAACGGCGTTACTACCGTGGTCCTGGTGGAAGTTCTCGCGGCGCTCCATGGCGGCGATCACGTCACCGTCGCTGACGATGGACGACGTTGCCTGGCCCGGCGGCGTGGCCGCCATCATCGCCTCGGCGAACTGCCCGGCGCCGGATTGCACCAGCAGGCGGCGAGTCAGGCGCAGCAGGTCGTCGGCCTCCAGCGGCCGCAGCCAGGCCTTGCCCGCACACCGGGTGCCGGCGGCGTGGGTGTCCCACAGCCAGCGGTTGTAGCCGGCGGCATAGCCATCGAGCAGGTCGCGGATCGGCTGCGGCTGGGCGCTGCGCATGCGGCGCAGGGATTCGTTGTCGTTGAGCCAGGTGTAGAAGAAGTCCGAGGGCAGGTTGCCGATGCCGGCGGAAGACTTGCCGTCCACGCCGAAGTAGCGCGAGCGCTCGCCCCGCGCGGTGAGGACTTCCTCCGCCAGCAGGCAGGCGTTGTCGCGGGCGTAGGCATAGCCGATGCCGTAGCCCAGGCCCAGCTCGTCCTTGGCCTGGATGTGCGGGATGCCGTAACGGGTCCAGCGGATCTGCGCCTGCAGCTCGGCGCCATAGGCCAGCGCGGGTAGTCCGGAAGCCAGCAGGCTGCCGGCCACGGCGGCCAGTCGGAAGGTCTTGCTCATTGATTCCCTCAATGCTCGGATGACGGCCGCGAGTCCGGCCAGGGGCACACGGTCGCGCCACTCAGGCGGTAACCGGTGCGAGGATGGATGGCGGCTCACGCCGGCCAATGCGGTGCGGTGAAGAACGTCGCGGTATGCCTTCCAGGGCAAACGCGCAGGCAGGTTGCTGAGGACATGGAACTCTCCTTTTTGTCGTGGGTGCGCAGCTGGAAAAGGCAACGCACCTCTTCAGGGCAACGGATGGGAAGCGCGCGAAATTAGCCCATGCGGGATGGCTATCTGCCAGCTCGCACAGCTCTATCTCGCGGCTTTCGCCCGTTCCAGAGGCATCAAGGGCGGTTCGACTTCAGCGCGTGGGCAGGGTTCCGGAGTGACGTTTCCAGCGTCCCGGCGACTGCCCGGTCCAACGCTGGAACGCACGGGTAAAACTCGCCGCTTCGGCATAGCCCAGGCACTGGGCGATACCGTGCAGGTCCATCCGCGATTCACGCAGAAGACGCTCGGCGAGGCGCTGCTTGATGCCATCGTTGAGCGCCTGCAGGCTCTGCCCTTCCTCCGCCAGACGCCGTTGCAGCGTGCGCTCGGAAAGGCCCATCCGCTCGGCCACCAGGGCGGCGCCGAGCAGGGTTGCGGAGTCGCGCAGCAGCAGCTGCTGGACCTGTCGCGCAGTGGGCGTGGCGGCCAGCGTCAATGCCAGCTCACCACACAGGCGCTCGCACAATTGCTCGCCGCTGTCGCGGGCGCTGATCTGCGCCTGGGGCAGCGGCGTCTGGAGATCCGCCAGGGCGAAGAGCATGGCGTTGCGCGGTGCTTCGAAAGTCGGCTCCACGCCGAAGGTCTCGCGGAACGCGGCGGAATCTCCCGGCGCCGGGCAACGCAATTCGATGGCCAGCGGCTGCAGCGGACGCTGCAGCAATTCGCCGGATAGTTGCCAGCACCCGGCGATGCCGCGCTCCACCACGAAGGCGCGCGCATCGTCGGGCAGCACGCGGTCATCGAAGATCAACCACAGTCCGCGTACTTCCGTTTCGCTGCTCACGGGGCAGAGCGTCAGCGCCAGGCTCTGGAAACGCCCGAAGGTCTCGAAGGCTTCCTCCAGGGTATGGCTGGCGAGCATGGTGAAGCCGAGCAGGCCCAGCGAAGTGAGGTGGTAGCGGCGCCCGGTCGCGAGCCCCAGGCCGGGCCGCGAAACGCGCTGCAGCAGGTTGCGGATCACCGCCAACTCCTGCCAGGCCTGGATGCGCCCGGCGCGCGCCTGCAGGTCGGCCGCGGTGATGGCGCTGCCCACCAGGCAATCGTCCGCGCTCAGGCCTTCGTCGCGGGCGCTGTCGAGCAGGTAACGCACTCCGGTGATCTCGCGGGTCTGGCGCCAGTCCATCGCGGGCTCCTGTTGCCGGTTTCACTGTGGCGGATTCTCCGGGATCAAAGGCGCACCTGGCGGAGAAGATCAATTTTTGGCGGACTTGATCATGGAAGAAAGTGACGGCGCTGACCATGCTTGAGGTGCCAATAACACTCACAAGAGGCTTCCCCATGTTCGAGTTCTTCTACGCGCTGCCCAGCCAGAATCGTGCTGCCGAGTACAAGCACTTCCGCATCGTCCCGGCCACCGGTGCCATCGGCGCGGACGTCAGCGACCTGGACCTGACCGCCCTGGGCGACGACGGCTACGCCGAGCTGCGCCAGGCGCTGCTGGCGCATAAGGTGCTGTTCATCCGCGGGCAGGACCTGAGCGTGGAGAACCTCGAAGCCGTCACCCTGCGCTTCGGCGAATTCGGCCGCGAGCCTTACGTGGTCGGCATGGACGACCATCCGCATGTGGTGCGGGTGGTGAAGGAAGCCAACGAGAAAACCCCGGTGGTGTTCGGCGGCGCCTGGCACAGCGACTGGTCGTTCCAGGAGCGCCCGCCGGCTTTCACCCTGCTCTACGGCCACGACATCCCGCCGTTCGGCGGCGACACCCTCTACGCCAACCTGGCGCTGGCCTACGAATGGCTGTCGCCGAAGCTGCGCGCCCAACTGGAAACCCTCGACGCCATCCACAGCCCGGAGCGCGCCTACGGCGCCGAGGCCAAGCACAACGACCTCATGGAAAACATGGCGGTGCGCTACGGCAGCCACGATGGCGAAGTGCGCTCGCACCCGCTGGTGACCAAACACCCGGAGACCGGCAAGAAAGTCCTCTACGTCAACCCGGCCTACACCAGTGGCATCAAGGGCATGCGCCCGGCCGAGTCGCAGCCGCTGCTGGACTACCTGTTCAGCATCGCCACCCAGCCGGCCTTCACCTGCCGCATGCGCTGGACCGCCGGCACCCTGGCGATCTGGGACAACCGCAGCACCTGGCACTACCCGGTGTCGGACTACCACGGCATGCGCCGGGAGATGTACCGCACCACCGTGGTGGGCGAAGTGCCGAGCCGCTGAGGAGCCCGACGATGACCACCGACAAGCTCCACGCCGCCGCCCACGCCCTGGCCGAGGCGCGGGCCAGCCGAACGCCCATCGCCGCGCCAGCGGCACACTTTGGCCTCACCGGGCTGGACGACGCCTATCGCGTACAGGCGCTGGGCATCGACCTCGCGCTGGCCGGCGGCGAACGGCTGGCGGGCGCCAAGGCCGGGCTGATCTCGCCGGCGATGCAGGCGGCGCTCAAGGTCGGCGAACCGGTTTATGGCCGCTTGCTCGCCGGCCTGCGCTGCCGATCCGGTGCACCTATCGCCCGCGAACGCCTGTTGCAACCACGAATCGAGGCGGAACTCGCCCTGCTTATCGGCCGCGACCTGCCTGCTGGAGAGCTCGATATGGCCACTTTTCGCGCCTGCATCGAGGGTGCGGTCTCGGCCATCGAGATCAACGACACCGCCGTGGCCAACTGGCAGATCGGCCTGCTCGACTCGGTGGCCGACAACCTCTGCGCGGGCCTCTACCTGACCGGCGATCAGCCGGCGGCGCTGGAAAGACTGGAAGACGCCGCGCTGGCAGTGCAACTGCTGCGCAACGGCGCGCCTGCCTTCCCGCCGACCCGGACGACCCTCGGGGCGATGCTCGACATCGGCCTCTGGCTGGCGCGGCGCATGGCACGTCTGGACGCGCCGCTGAAGGCCGGCGACGTCCTGCTGTGCGGAGCCCTGGCGCCGATGTCGCAGGTTGCGCCCGGGGATACGTTCGAGCTGGAAATCGAGGGGCTGGGACGCGTCGGCTGCAGCTTCGAGCAATGACGGAGAGGACGGGCCCGGCCTCTTGCAACTGCGCTCCGCGCTTCTCCCTGCGACGTAAGGCACATCACCTGGAACCGGTTATCCGCCAATAACTCGCGGCGGATAACGCCAGGGCGTTATTCGCCCTACGGGTTCCATGCCCGCGCGCCGCTACAACTCCGCTGCGAACCGCCCCGGATGCTCCCCCTGCAGCGTAGGGCGCATAACCTGGAACAGGTTATCCGCCGAAAACTCGCGGCGGATAACGCCGGGGCGTTATTCGCGCTGCGGGCTCCATGCCCGCGCGCCGCTACAACTCCGCTGCGAACCGCCCCGGATGCTCCCCCTGCAGCGTAGGGCGCATAACCTGGAACAGGTTATCCGCCGAAAACTCGCGGCGGATAACGCCAGGGCGTTATTCGCACTGCGGGCTCCATGCCCGCGCGCCGCTACAACTCCGCTGCGAACCGCCCCGGATGCTCCCCCTGCAGCGTAGGGCGCATAACCTGGAACAGGTTATCCGCCGAAAACTCGCGGCGGATAACGCCAGGCCGTTACTCGCGCTGCGGGCTCCATGCCCGCGCGCCGTCAGAGCTCCGCTGCGAACCGCCCCGCATGCTCGCGCAACATCCCCCGCAGCAACTGCGCAGCCGGCGACAGGTAGGCGCCCTCGCGCACGGCCAGCCCGATGGTCCGCGTCAGCGTGGTCTCGGCCAACTGCACCTCGCGCAACTGGTCCATGCCGTGCCCGCCGGCCAGCGCCTCGCGGGCGATGAAGCTGAGCAGGCGGGTGCGGGCGATCAGGTTGGGCAGCATGGGAATCGCGTTGGTCTCGATCTGCACCTGCGGCATAGGCAGTTGGTGGGCCTGGAAGGTGGCGTCCATCCAGCGCCGCGACGACACCCCGGTCGCCGGCAGCACCCAGCGATAGCGGCACAGGTCGGCCATGACCACCGAACCATCGAAGATCGGATGATCGCGGCTGGCGACCACTACCACCTGATCCTGCAGCAGCGGCTCACTGCTCAGCTGCGGGTCATCGACGATGCGCGAGCAGATCGCCATGTCCAGCCGCCCGCTGCGCAATGCTTCGCGCAGCACGTCGTCCTGCCCCAGAACCAGGCTCATGGTCACGTCCGGCGCACGGGCCAGAAGGTCCTCGGTGAGGCGCGGCAACAGGTACTCCGCCATGGTCGCCGCGCAGCCAAGGCGGATGTTGCCTACGACACCACTGGCGAAGTCGCGCACCTCGCGGCGGGTTTCCTCGATGTCCTGACGCAATTGCCGGGCGCGTTGCAGCATCAGTTCACCGGCCGGCGTCAGGCGAATCCGCCGGCCATCACGTTGGAACAGGCGTGCGTCGAGGGATTCCTCCAGGCGCTGGATGCTCTTGGTCAGCGCCGGCTGGCTGCGCCCCAGACGCTCGGCGGCGCGCCCCAGGTGGCCGAGTTCGGCGATGGTTTCGAAGTAGGCGAGATCACGCAGGTCCATGGCGGCCAACCGATAAATTTCAGGAATGGATTCATGACTATTAGAAAATAGACTTGATCGATCCGGCTACCGATAATTCCTCCGTCTTCCCCGTCCGGAGCCGTCCGTGTCCAGTCGCCCCGCCCTCTTCGTCGCCCGTATCCCCGTCAGTCTGCAATGGCTGACCCTGGCGCTCGGGGCCGCAGGCGCCGGGCAACTGCTCACCTGGCTCGGCATCCCCGCCGCGCTGTTCCTCGGGCCCATGCTGGTGGCCATCGCCTTCGGTGTCGGTGGCGTGGAAATCCGCCTCCCGCGCAGCGCCTTCCGCCTCAGCCAGGGCTGCATCGGTCTGCTGGTTGCCCACGCCATGAGCTGGTCGGTGCTGCAGGCGATGGTCGCCTCTTGGCCATTGATGCTCAGCGCAACCGTGCTCACCGTGCTGCTCTCCGGCGCCGTCAGCTATGCCATGGTGCGCTTCGGCGGCATCCCCGGCAGCACCGCCGCCTGGGGCACCGCGCCGGGCGGCGCGGCGGCCATGGTGTCGATGGCCGAAGCCAACGGCGCCGACCCGCGCGTGGTCGCCACCATGCAGTACGTGCGGGTGGTCTGCGTAGTCATGGCCGGTGCACTGGTCGGGCGCTTCCTCGGCATAGAGGGCGGCGGTTCAGTGGCGCACAGCACGCCGATCATCGACACCGCCACCCTGCCCGACCTGATCAACTGCCTGCTGCTGATCTTCGTCTGCGCCACCGCCGGCGCGAAGCTGCCGGCCGGTCCGCTGCTGGTGCCGCTGGTGGTCGGAGCGGTTCTTCAGCTCACCGGCATGCTGCACATCACCCTGCCGCACTGGTTGCTGGCCAGCGCCTACGGCGTGATCGGCTGCTACATCGGCCTGCGCTTCGACCGCGAAAGCCTCGCCTACGTCGGCCGCCACCTGCCGGCCATGCTGGTCAGCGCGCTGGCGCTGATCGCCAGCTGCGCGCTGTTCGCCTGGGCGCTGGCGGCGATCACCGGGATGGATTTTCTCTCCCTCTATCTCGCCACCAGCCCCGGCGGCCTGGATGCCATGGCGATCATCGCGGTGGATACCCATTCCGACGTCGGCCTGGTCCTGGCGATGCAGACGCTGCGGCTGTTCGTGGTGCTGTTCACCGGCGTTTCCGTCGCCCGCACGGTGATTCGCCTGAGCCGCGCCTGAGCCTGGGGCTGGGGCTGGGGCCTGTGGGAGCAACTGTCTTCTTCGGTCAATTTGTGCCACTGAATTCCCCTCACCCCAGCCCTCTCCCGGAGGGAGAGGGAGCCGTCCGTGCCGGCTGACGCCGAAGTTTCATCCTGCACCGAACGATCCCCTCTCCCCCTGGGAGAGGGTTAGGGTGAGGGGGCTCTTGATTTTGTAGGAGCGAGCTTGCTCGCTCCTACACAATGCGCCCACCCGTGACCTTGTGCCGACGAACCCACCCCCGCTAAGGTCGTCGCTCTTTCACCGAGCGAGCCCGCCATGGATAGCCTTCGCCACCGCCCCATCCGCTTTCACGTCACCCACTGGAGCGACGACCCGTTCAGCCACGGCGCCTACAGCACCCTGCTACCCGGCGGCACGCCGGAGCATCGGCGCCGGCTGGGTGAGGTCCTGGGCGGCAAGCTGGTGCTGGCCGGCGAAGCCTGCAATCCCGTTGCCCCCGCCATGACCCACGGCGCCTGGGACGATGGCCTGCGCGCCGCCGAAGCGGCCTTCGAAAGCGGCGCCCGCCGGGTACTGGTGATCGGCGCGGGCTTCGCCGGACTGGCTGCAGCACGCCGCCTGCGGGAGGCCGCTATCGAGTGCGTGGTGCTGGAAGCCCGTGATCGTCTCGGCGGCCGCGTGCACAGTATTTCGCTCGGTTCGATAAAGGCAGACGAAGGCGCCGCCTGGTTGCAGCAGTTCGACGACAACGCACTCGCCGCGCACGCACAGCAACTGGGCCTGCCGTTGCAGGCAACCGACTTCAGCCACCCCCTGGCCGCTGCGGCCGACGGCCCGGTGCCGGACATCGATGCCGCCTGGGAAGCCCTGCGCGCCGGGATCGACCGCCAGCTGCCGCTGGCGGAAGGCGTCGCGCGCTATCTGCAGGATCGCGACGAAGAAACCCGTCGCGCCACCCGCTTCGCCCTGGACGCCAACCTGGTCCTGGAAGCCTGCCTGCCCCTGGAATCATTGTCGGTGGATGCGCTGGACGAAGAAGGCGTCGGTGCCGGCGACCGCTTCCTGCCGCAAGGCTATTCACAGCTTGTCGCGCACCTCGCCCAAGGGCTGGATATCCGCCTGAACCGGCCAGTGGCAGACATCGACTGGTCGGGCGCAAAAGTGCGGGCAGGCGACGAAAGCTGGGACTTCTGCATCTGTACCGTGCCCATCGGCGTGCTGCGCGATATCCACTTCAATCCGCCTTTGCCGCCAGCGCAGCAGGATGCGCTGGAGCACCTGGGCATGGGTCGGCTGGAGAAGGTCGTGCTGCAATTCGAGGAACGCTGGTGGCCGGTGTCGCCGTCGGGTTATCTGCGCTGGTACGACACGCCAGCCAGCTTCGGCGAGTGGCTCGATCTCACCGACGCGGTAGGCACGCCGACGGTCGCGGGGTTGATTGCGGCGGATGCGTTGCAGCGGCTGTTTGCCGGCCGCAGTGACGACGAGATTGCGACTTCCGCTTGTTTGGCCCTGCAGGCCTGGAGCGACGCGGTGCGCAGCAACGCTCTGTAGGGACGGATTGCTCGCCCTTGGCATGGCGGGAAGTCGATCGCGGACGGAGTCCGTTCCTACGCGATCAAGAGCCCCTCACCCTGACTCTTTCCCGCAAGCGGGAGAGGGGATCGTTCGGTGCAGGATGAGAGTTTCGCGTCAGTCGGCTCGGACTGCCCCTCTGAGGAAAAGGGCTGGGATGAGAGAGATTCAGCGGTAGGGACTCCTGGGAAAACACGGTTGCTCCTACGACAACGAGCCCGTTACAACCCCTCAAGCGTCAGATCGACCAACCGCTCGACATAACCCGTATCCAGCTCCTCGCCGGAAAACAGGATGCGATACACCAGCGGCGCCATCAGCCGGTCGACGATGCGGTCGACCTCCGGCAACTTCTCGCCGCGCCCCTTGGCACGCAGCAGGATGATGTCGAACTGGCCGCAGGCAATCGCCATGCAGCGCCCGGAGCAGCCGCCGCCAGCCGCCAGCAGATCGAGCACTACCGCACGGCCGGGCACCGAGGCGGTTTCCTCCATGTACTGCTCGCCCCACGCCAGCAGGTCGCCGCGCAGGCTGCCGGTGTCCGCCGGCTCGGCATCCGGGCGGATGCGCTCCAGGGCGACGTCGCCCAGCAGCTCGCTGAGGTCGCCCCAGCGCCGGTAGATGGTCGAGGGCGTGACGCCGGCGCGCGCGGCGATCAGCGGCACGGTCAGTTCCGCGCGGTCGCGCTCTTCCAGCAATTCCTGGACAGCCTTGTGCACCGACGCCTGCACCCGCGCGCTGCGGCCGCCCGGACGAACACCCTGATTGATTGCCATAAGCACCTTAACGCAAAGAATTTGCTTTTATCCGAAAACGGGTCCAGCATCTCGCAAAAGCAAAATCTTAGCCTTTGCGAGCTGAATCATGGCACAGACCTTACCCAAAAGCGCGCCCGGCTTTTCCCCGGCCCTGCTGCTGACCGCGACCCTCATGGCCTTCCTCGCCGCCGCTGCCGCGCCCACGCCGCTCTATGCGCTGTACCGCGAGTCCTGGCAGTTCTCCCCCGCCCTGCTGACGCTGGCGTTCAGCATCTACGCCGGCGGGCTGATGCTGGCGCTGCTGGTGTTCGGCTCGCTGTCGGACTATCTCGGCCGCCGCCCGCTGATCCGCACGGCGCTGATCATCGAGTTGCTGGCGATGAGCGTGTTCCTCTACGCCAACTCGGTGGAACTGCTGATCGCCGCTCGCCTGCTGCAAGGCTTCGCCACCGGCATCGCGACCGCTGTACTGGGCGCCGCCATGCTCGACATCGACCGCGAGCGCGGCCCGTTGATCAACAGCGTCGCGCCCATGCTCGGCATGGCGCTGGGCGCACTGGGCAGCAGCGCACTGGTGCAGTTCGGCGGCGACCCGCTGCACCGCGTCTATGTCTGGTTGCTGGCGGTGTTCGCGCTGGCCCTGGTGCTGTTGCGCTGGCTGCCGGAAAGCGTCAGCAAGCAGCCCGGCGCGCTGGCCTCGCTGAAGCCGCGCATCCGTATCCCCCCGCAGGCGCGCCGCGCGTTCTGGAGCGTGGCGCCGCTGAACGCCAGCCTCTGGGCGCTGGGCGGTTTCTACCTGTCGCTGGGCCCGACCCTGGCGCGCCAGGTGACCGGTCTGCAGGTGCCGATGATCGGCGGTGGGCTGGTGTCGCTGTTGTGCTTCTGCGGCGCCGTGGCGATCTTCGCGCTGCGCAACCGGCCGGCAGCGGTCATCCTGCGCCGCGGCGGACTGGCCCTGATCATCGGCCTGCTGATCACCCTGCTCGGCGTGGACTCCTCCAACCTCTGGCTGTTCTTCCTCGGCACTGCGGTGGCAGGCCTTGGCTTTGGCGGCGCCTTCCTCGGCGCATTGCGCTCGGTGGTGCCACTGGCCCACGCCCACGAGCGCGGTGCGCTGATGGCGAGTTTCTACGTGCTCAGCTACCTGGCCTTCAGCGTGCCGGCGATCCTCGCCGGGCTGGCAATCCAGCGTTATGGCCTGGTCGCCACCACCAATGGCTACGCCAGCCTGCAGATTCTCGCGGCATCGCTGGTCCTGCTGCTGTCCTTGCGCGCGCCCGCCGCGCAGAAGGCGCCGGCCTGAATCAGGCCGCCTCGCGGGCGCGCAGGAAGTCGTAGAGCGCGCGCACCGCCGGCTGCTCCAGCGCCTGGGCGGCGTGGCAAAGGCCGATGCGGCGCACGGGTAGCGGCAGGTTCAAGGTTCCGCTGCGCACGGCCGGGGCGCCGCCCAGCAACGAGGCGGGAAGGATCGCCGCGCCCAGGCCGGCACTGACCAGCCGCAGGGCAAGATTCAGGGTGCTGGCCTGCGCGACCACCGGTGCGCTGCCGTAGGCAGTCATCAAACGCTGGTGCGACGGGTGCGACGGACAGGTGATCCACGCGTCGACTGGCGCACTCTCGGCGCCGGGCGGCAGCGCCAATACGTAGGGATCGTCCCACACCGGAACGAACAGTTCGTCCTCGCAACAGAACTCCTCCGCCGCCAGCCGCGCCTCCCCTACACAGCCTTCCTCCAGGTGCAGCTGCAAATTCGGGATCGCCTGCCGGGCCAGGCCGACGAAGCGCTCGATCTGCTCGGCACTGATGTCCCCTTCCACGCCCAGATGCAGCGGCCGCCGCTCCGACGACTGGCGGAACAGCTTGCGCAAACCCTCCGCCTCGGCCAGCAGGGCACGGGCTCGCGGGTACAGGGTGCGCGCCGCTTCGCTGACATCCACGCCGCGCGGTTGGCGCACGAACAGCTCGGTGCCCAGGCTCTCCTCCAACTGGCGCACGGTGGCGGACAGCGTGGGTTGGCTGACGAACAGGCGCTGCGCGGCAGCGGTGATGTTGCGCTCTTCGAAGACCGCGACGAAGGCGGCGAGCTGTCGAATATCCATAGGAATTCCCGATACCAGGCACAGGAATAAGCCATTTTTCAGGCAGGTAAGCGCTAAATATACTTCACTGCATCGTCCAGGTATCCAGATTTTCGATTGCAGGAGAACCACCATGAGCAAGCCCCTGATCATCGTCACCGGCGCCAGTTCCGGCATCGGCGAAGCCACCGCCCGCCTCTTTTCCCAGCAGGGCCACCCGCTACTGCTGCTCGCCCGGCGCATCGAGCGCTTGGAGGCCCTCAAGCTGCCGAACGCGCTGTGCCGTGCCGTCGATGTGACTGACCGCGAAGCCCTGCTGGCCGCCGTCGAGGAAGCCGAGAAACGTTTCGGCCCGGCTGACGCGCTGGTGAACAACGCCGGTGTGATGCTGCTGGGCAACATGGTCGAGCAGGACCCGGCCGAGTGGGAACGCATGCTCGACGTCAACGTGAAAGGCCTGCTCAATGGCGTGCACGCCGTGCTCAAGGGCATGGTCGAACGCAACCAGGGCACCGTGATCAATGTCAGCTCGGTGGCCGGGCGCAAGACCTTTCCCAACCATGTCGCCTATGTGGGCACCAAGTTCGCCGTGCATGCGATCTCCGAGAACCTGCGCGAGGAAGTCGCGGCGCACAACGTCCGCGTGGTGACCATCGCCCCCGGCGCGGTGGAAACCGAACTGCTCAGCCACACCACCGACGAGGCGATCAAGAGCGGCTATCAGGACTGGAAACGCGAGATGGGCGGTAAGGTGCTCAGCGCCGAGGACGTGGCCAACGCCATCGGCTACGCCTACAACCAGCCGCAGGGCGTGTGCATCCGCGAGATCGTGCTGGCGGCGACTCGGCAGCAGGCTTGATCCCCGTCATCACGATCAAGAGCCCCTCACCCTAACCCTCTCCCGGAGGGAGAGGGGACCGTTCGGCGCAGGATGAAACCACAGCGTCAGCCAATACTGACGGCCCCCCTCCCGGAGGGGGAAGAGACCGTTCGGCGCAGGATGAAACCGCAGCATCAGCCGGTACTGACCGCTCCCTCTCCCGGAGAGAGAAGAGACCGTTCGGCGCAGGATGAAACCACAGCGTCAGCCAATACTGACGGCCCCCTCTCCCGGAAGGGGAAGAGACCGTTCGGCGCAGGATGAAACCACAGCATCAGCCGGTACTGACGGCCCCCTCTCCCGGAAGGGGAAGAGACCGTTCGGCGCAGGATGAAACCGCAGTGTCGGCAGGTACTGACGGCTCCCCCTCCCTGAGGGGAAGAGACCGTTCGGCGCAGGATGAAACCGCAGTGTCGGCAGGTACTGACGGCTCCCCCTCCCTGAGGGAGAGGGGGCTGTTCGGCGCAGGATGAAACCGCAGCATCAGCCGGTACTGACGGCTCCCTCTCCCTGAGGGAGAGGGATGGGGTGAGGGGGAAGCGTAGGCACATAACTCCCTGGGAAGACGGCTTCTACCACACCTGCATCACCCCGCCTGCCTAGCCGCCCAGCGGCGGTACTGCTTGGCCCGGCGCAGCGTGCGCCACTGCTCCATCACCAGCGTGCGCCACGGCGAAGCCTGCGGGTTAGGCGCGCGGCGGGCGCCGATGCGGTGCAGTTGCAGCTTGACCAGCGCCATGTAGGCCAGCGCCGCCAGTGGCTTGGAGCGCCAGCGGATCGGCGGCAGCTGCGGCTGGGTCTGGCTGCCACGCTGCCAGTGCAGCACCAACTGCGGCTCCAGCGCCAAGGCGGTGCCGATGCCGACCATGTCCAGCCCGCTGTCCAGTACCTGCTCCGCCACCGGCAGACGGCGGATTCCGCCAGTGACCATCAGCGGCATGCGCGCCGCCTCGCGCATCTCACGGGCGAATTCGAGGAAGTAGGCTTCCCGCGCCAGGGTCCGCCCATCGCGGGCATCGCCCTGCATGGCCGGCGCCTCGTAGCTGCCACCGGAAAGCTCAACCAGGTCGACCTTCTCGTCGTTCAGCCACTCGATCACCTGGCGCGCATCGCTGGCATCGAAGCCGCCGCGCTGGAAGTCGGCGGAGTTGATCTTCACCCCGACACAGAACTCCGGCGACACCTCGGCGCGCACTGCACGGACGACTTCCAGCAACAACCGCGCACGGTTTTCCAGCGAACCGCCCCAGCGGTCCTGGCGCTTGTTCGCCAGCGGCGAGAGGAACTGGCTGAGCAGATAACCGTGCGCCGCGTGGATCTGCACGCCGCTAAAGCCGGCCTGTTCGGACAACTGCGCAGCGCGGACGAAGCGCCGGATCACCTCGGCGATATCGGCCTCGGTCATCTCGCGGGCGACGGCGAACAGCTTGGAGAACTTGCCCATCTCCAGCGGCACCACCGACGGCGCGATGGCGCCCTGGCCGAGGTTGGTCTGCACCTGGCGACCGGGATGGTTGAGCTGCAGCCAGAACTGCGCACCGCGGGAACGGCCGATGCTCGCCCATTCGCGGAAGCGCTCAAGATGCCGGTCGTTTTCCAGCACCACGCCGCCGGGGCCGGTCATGGCGCGGCCGTCGATCATCACGTTACCGCTGAGGATCAGGCCGACGCCGCCGTCCGCCCAGGCCTGGTAAAGGCGCAGCAGCGCGGCCGAAGGCGCCTGGTCGGCGTCGGCCATGTTCTCTTCCATGGCGGCCTTGGCGATACGGTTGGGGACTTCGCCGCCGTTGGGCAGGCGCAGGGGCTGGAAGGGCGACATGGCAAGGCTCCGAGGTTGTGGTGCGAGCAAGGCTAAGTTTAAAGTTCACTTCAAGGTCAAGCCCCTTTCGGAGCCCAGCATGAAAATCGGTGAACTGGCCAGCCTCAGCGGCCTCGCCCCCTCGCGCATCCGCTTCTACGAAGCCAGTGGGCTGATCGCCCCGGCCCGCCGCCTGGCCAACGGCTACCGCGAGTACCCGGCAGAAACCCTCGACCTGCTGGAAATCATCCGCAGCGCCCAGCAGACCGGTTTCACCCTGGAGGAAATCCGCAGCCTGCTGCCGCACTCCAACCCCATCGAGAACGGCCACGGCGAACTGGTCGCCGGCCTGCGCCGCAAGGTTGCCGAGATCGAAGCGATGGAGCGGCAACTGCGGCAGAACCGTTTACGCCTGCTGGAAGTGATCGAGGGTATCGAGAACAAGCCCGAGGGCATGGGTTGCGCGGCGAATGCCGAACGCATGCTGGCGGAGATACGCGAGCGCAAGGCGCGCAGTGAATCGTCCAAATCTACCTCACGAGTAAAACCCACCTCGGCAGCGAAGCGTCAGGAGCCAGCACAATCCTGAGAACCGTAGGGTGCCTGGAACAGGTTACCCGCCCGACTCACCTGTAGGAGCAACTGTCTTCTTCGGTCACTCTGTGCCACTGAATTTCCCTCCCCCCAGCCCTCTCCCAAAGAGGGGGCAGATCGTGCCGACTGACGCCATGGTTCCACCCTGCACCGACGAGTCCCCTCTCCCTTCGGGAGAGGGTTAGGGTGAGGGCCGATACCGCACGCTGGACAATCAGGTAGGAGCGGACTTTGTCCGCGATCGATTCCTGGCCGCTCCGAGCCTGACGGCAACATATCGCGGACAGAGTCCGCTCCTACGCTATTTCCAACCCTCGAGTCGCAAGGTCGCCCGCACCAGCCGCTGCTCTTCCTGCTCGATCTCCCGCAGGTTGTCGCGCACGCCGTGGATATGCTCGCGGGCGGCGCGCTGGGCCTGTTCCGGCTGGCGCTCGACGATGGCGCGGTACAGACGCGCATGCTGGCGATCGATCTGGCGCTTCTGCGGCGGGCGGTTGTAGAGGTTGTTCACCGAGGCGAACACGGTGCTGAGCATCAGCTCGTTGAGCGACTGCAGCGTATGCACCAGCACCGGGTTGTGCGAGGCCTCGCTGATCGCCTGGTGGAAGGCGTGGTCGCGCCGGGCGTGTTCGCGTGGGTCCAGCGGTTGCGGCTCGTCGAAAGCCGCATGCATCTCCTCGAAGCGCCGGCCGATCAGCAGCAGGTCGACCTCCGTGGCGCGCAAGGCGGCCAGCCGGGCGGACTCCCCCTCCAGCAGCGCGCGCACTTCCAGCAGGTCGTAGAGCGTGCGCGGCTGCGAGCGGAACAGGTGCATCAGCGGCGAGACGTCGTCGGCGCCGGTCAGGTCGGCAACGAACGATCCCCGCCCCTGCTCGGTATCGACGATGCCGCGTCCGCGCAACGCGCGCAGCCCTTCACGCAACGCCGAGCGCGAGCAGCCGAGCTTCTCCACCAGGCGCCGTTCCGACGGCAACGCCTGGCCGACCTTGAGTACGCCGTCGACGATCAGGCGCTCGATCTTTTCCGCCACCTGGTCGGCGACGCGCTGCTTGCCCTGCTGGATGCTGGTCATCGAACGGCTCCACAACTGGTAGGACCAGCAGGTATCCACCTGCCTCGTGCCCAACAACCCTAGCCGCCACGGCCGGGCCTTTCCAGCGCAGCGGCACGCAACAACTGGTCGGACCAGTGCGAAAGCCGATGGACGCCCGCGAAGCGGCGGCCGCATGTTCACGGCGCTGTGGCTCATGAAGCCCGCCTGACGGGCTCGTCCAATAACAAGATCAGAGCACCGTGGCCCATGAATATCCTCTACGACGAGCGCGTCGACGGCGCGCTGCCTGCCGTCGACAAGTCCGCCCTGCTGGCCGAGCTGCGCGCGACACTGCCCGACCTCGAACTGCTGCACCGCGCCGAAGACTTGAAGCCCTACGAGTGCGACGGTCTCTCCGCCTACCGGACCGTGCCGATGCTGGTGGCGCTGCCCGAGCGTATCGAGCAGGTGCAGGCGCTGCTCAAGCTCTGCCATGCGCGCCAGGTGCCGGTGGTGGCGCGCGGCGCGGGCACAGGCCTGTCCGGCGGCGCGCTGCCGCTGGAGAAAGGCATCCTGCTGGTGATGGCGCGCTTCAACCGCATCCTCGAAGTGAACACCGCCGGCCGCTTCGCCCGCGTGCAGCCCGGTGTGCGCAACCTGGCGATCTCCCAGGCCGCCGCGCCGCACGGGCTTTACTACGCGCCCGATCCGTCGTCGCAGATCGCCTGCTCTATCGGCGGCAACGTCGCCGAGAACGCCGGCGGCGTGCATTGCCTCAAATACGGCCTGACCGTGCACAACCTGCTGAAGGTCGACATCCTCACCGTCGAGGGCGAGCACCTGACGCTGGGCAGCGACGCCCTCGACAGCCCCGGCTTCGACCTGCTCGCGCTGTTCACCGGCTCCGAAGGCATGCTCGGCATTGTCACCGAAGTCACCGTCAAGCTGCTGCCCCGGCCGCAGGTCGCGCGGGTGCTGCTGGCCAGTTTCGATTCGGTGGAAAAGGCCGGCCGCGCGGTGGCCGATATCATCGCCGCCGGCATCATCCCCGGCGGACTGGAGATGATGGACAACCTGTCGATCCGCGCCGCCGAAGACTTCATCCACGCCGGCTACCCGGTGGACGCCGCGGCCATCCTGCTGTGCGAACTGGACGGCGTGGAAGCCGATGTGCAGGACGACTGCCAGCGCGTCGACGGCGTGCTGCGCGCGGCCGGCGCCACCGATGTGCGGCTGGCCTGCGACGAGGCCGAGCGCGTGCGCTTCTGGGCCGGGCGCAAGAACGCCTTTCCGGCGGTGGGGCGCATCTCCCCGGACTACTACTGCATGGACGGCACCATCCCGCGCCGCGAGTTGCCGCGCGTGCTGCATGGCATCGCCGAGTTGTCGAAGGAATTCGGCCTGCGAGTGGCCAACGTATTCCATGCCGGCGACGGCAACATGCACCCGCTGATCCTCTTCGACGCCAACGTGCCCGGCGAGCTGGAGCGCGCCGAGGCCATCGGCGGCAAGATCCTCGAACTCTGCGTGGCGGTGGGCGGCAGCATCACCGGCGAGCACGGCGTGGGGCGCGAGAAGATCAACCAGATGTGTGCGCAGTTCAACAGCGACGAACTGACCCTGTTCCATGCGGTGAAAGCGGCCTTCGACCCGAACCGCCTGCTCAACCCCGGCAAGAACATCCCGACCCTGCACCGCTGCGCCGAATTCGGCGCCATGCACGTGCACCACGGCCAGCTGCCCTTCCCCGACCTGGAGCGTTTCTGATGGCCGATGCCAGCGCCGACCTGCTCGAACAGGTGAACCAAGCGCTCCACGCTCGAACGCCGCTGCGCATTCGCGGCGGCGACAGCAAGGCCTTCCTCGGCCGTCCGGTGAATGGGGTGGAACTGGATACCCGCGCCCATTGCGGCATCGTCAGCTACGACCCGACCGAGCTGGTGCTCACCGCCCACGCCGGCACGCCGCTGGCGGAGATCGAAGCGGCGCTGGAGACCGCCGGGCAGATGCTGCCCTGCGAGCCACCAGACTATTCCACAGCGACCTTCGGCGGCATGGTCGCGGCCGGGCTCTCCGGCCCGCGCCGGCCCTGGTCCGGCTCGGTGCGCGACTACGTGCTGGGCACACGGGTGATCACCGGCCACGGCAAGCTGCTGCGCTTTGGCGGCGAAGTGATGAAGAACGTCGCCGGCTATGACCTCTCCCGCTTGCTCGCCGGCAGTTTCGGCTGCCTGGGGCTGATCACCGAAGTGTCGATGAAGGTGCTGCCCAAACCCCGGATGTGCGCCAGCCTGCGCCTGCAAATGGACGTTCACCAGGCGCTGGGAGAGCTGGCGGAATGGGGCGCGCAACCGATCCCGATCACTGCCGCCTGCTACGACGGAACGGCGCTGTATTTACGCCTGGAGGGCGGCGAAGGCTCCGTGTGTTCCGCACGCCTGCGCCTGGGTGGCGAGGAGATCGGCAGTACCTACTGGCAGGACTTGCGCGAGCAGCGCCTCGGCTTCTTCACCGGCCCCGGCACGCTCTGGCGGCTGTCACTGCCCAATGCGACCCCGGCGATTGCCCTGCCGGGTGAACAACTGATCGACTGGGGCGGCGCGCAACGCTGGCTGAAGTCCGATGCGGACGCCGAGCTGATCCGCCACAGCGTCGCCGAGTTCGGCGGCCACGCCACTCGCTACGCGCCGGGCGACGATGCGTTCCACCCGCTGCCCGCCGCCCTGCTGCGCTATCACCGCAGCCTCAAGCAACAGCTGGACCCGCAAGGCATCTTCAACCCCGGCCGGATGTACAGGGAGCTCTGATGCAAACCAACCTGAGCGAACAGGCCAGGCACCTGCCGCGCGCCGAGGAAGCCGAGCGCATCCTGCGCTCCTGCGTGCACTGCGGCTTCTGCACCGCCACCTGCCCGACCTACCAGTTGCTGGGCGACGAACTGGACGGCCCGCGCGGGCGCATCTACCTGATCAAGCAGGTGCTCGAAGGCCACGAGCCCAGCGCCAGCACCCGCGAGCACCTGGACCGCTGCCTGAGCTGCCGCAATTGCGAAAGCACCTGCCCTTCCGGGGTGGACTACCACAACCTGCTGGATATCGGCCGCGCGGTGGTCGAGGAGCAGGTGCCGCGAACCTTCGGCGAGCGCGCCATGCGTCGCAGCCTGCGCGCTGTGGTGCCGAATGCCGCGTTGTTCGGCGCACTGGCCAAGGCCGGGCGGACCTTCTACCCGCTGCTGCCGGAAAGCCTGCAAAGCAAGCTGCCGCGCCATCCGCATCCGCCCGTGGAGCGCCCGAAACCACGCCACTCCCGACGCATGCTGATGCTCGAAGGTTGCGTGCAACCGGCACTTTCCCCCAATACCAATGCCGCTGCAGCGCGGGTGCTGGATCGCCTGGGCATCAGCGTGATCCCGGCGGCGGACGCCGGTTGCTGCGGCGCCGTTGACTATCACCTGAACGCCCAGGAGGACGGGCTGGACCGCGCCCGGCGCAACATCGACGCCTGGTGGCCGTCCATCGAAGCCGGCGCCGAGGCCATCGTACAGACCGCCAGCGGCTGTGGTGCTTTCGTCCGCGATTACGGCCATCTGCTGGAGCGCGACACCGCCTACGCCGCAAAGGCAAGACGGATCAGCGACCTGTCCCGCGACCTCTCCGAAGTGCTGCGCGACGAGCCGCTGGAAGAACTCCACCTGCAGGGCGATCGCCGCCTGGCCTTCCACTGCCCCTGCACACTGCAGCACGCGCTGAAGCTTGGTGGTGTGGTGGAAAGCGTGCTCACGCGCCTGGGCTTCAGCCTTACCGGCGTGCCGGACAGCCACCTGTGCTGCGGCTCCGCCGGCACATATTCGCTGACCCAGCCGACGCTGTCCAGGCGGCTGCGCGACAACCGGATGCAGGCACTGGAAAGCGGCAACCCCGAGGTCATCGTCACCGCCAATATCGGCTGTCAGACACACCTGGGTGGCGCGGGACGCACGCCGGTTCGGCACTGGATCGAACTGGTGGAGGAGGCGCTGGCCGACGCGCCGCAACCCCACTCTCACGAGGTGCAAGCATGCTCAACAAAGCCGTTCTGACCCAGCAGGAGGTCGGCCGCATTCTCGCCGCCGCCCGCGATGAGGCGCAGCGCAATCACTGGGCGGTGTCCATCGTGGTAGTGGACGACGGCGGCCACCCGCTGGCCCTGGAACGCCTCGACGGCTGCGCCCCGGCCAGTGCCTACATCGCCACCGAAAAGGCCCGCAGCGCGGCGCTGGGCCGGCGCGAAACCAAGGGCTACGAGGACATGGTCAACAACGGCCGCGTGGCCTTCGTCAGTGCGCCGCTGATCACTTCGCTGGAAGGCGGCGTGCCGGTTGTCGTCGAAGGCCAGGTGATCGGCGCGGTCGGCGTCTCCGGGGTGAAAGCCGGGGAGGACGCGCAAGTCGCCAGCGCAGGCGTGGCGGCGCTGTGAAGTCGCCGACGCGGCTCCGGCAGCAGGTGCCCAGCGGCCGGGTTGCGGTCGCCGTCGGCTTCGAGCGAGCCGGCGGCGACGCCCGCGAAAGCTTGCCCGCATCGTTGTTCAAAAGCCCCGTTACGCGCAGCGTGCCGGGGCTTTTTCCATGGGCGCCGGCGCATCGCCGGCCGCCGTCCAACGCACCACCGACGAAAGTTATCCACCGCTGACGCTTTGCCGTGTGCATCCACAACAACAAGGGACAATCCCCATGCAAACCTGGCAACAGCTCTACACCCCGCTCGGCAGCCTCGGGCTGTCGGCACTGGCGGCCCTCGTGCCGATCATCTTCTTCTTCCTCGCCCTGGCGGTGTTCCGCCTGAAGGGGCATGTCGCCGGCGCGATCACCCTGGTGCTGTCATTGCTGGTCGCGGTCTTCGTCTACCACATGCCAGTGGACAAGGCCCTGGCGTCGGCGGTCTACGGCTTCTTCTACGGACTCTGGCCGATCGCCTGGATCATCGTCGCGGCGGTGTTCCTCTACAAGCTGACGGTGAAGAGCGGGCAGTTCGAGATCATCCGCAGCTCGGTGCTGTCGATCACCACCGACCAGCGTTTGCAGGTGGTGCTGATCGGCTTCTCCTTCGGCGCGTTTCTCGAAGGCGCGGCGGGCTTCGGCGCACCGGTGGCGATCACCGCGGCGCTGCTGGTCGGCCTGGGCTTCAACCCGCTGTATGCGGCTGGGCTGTGCCTGATCGCCAACACTGCACCGGTGGCCTTCGGCGCGCTGGGTATCCCGATCATCGTCGCCGGGCAGGTGTCGGGCGTGGATGCCTTCAAGATCGGCGCCATGGCCGGGCGGCAGTTGCCGATCCTGTCGGTGATCGTGCCGTTCTGGCTGGTGGCGATGATGGACGGCTGGCGCGGTATCCGCGAAACCTGGCCAGCGCTGCTGGTGGCCGGCGGTACCTTCGCGATCAGCCAGTTCCTCACCTCCAACTTCATCGGCCCGGAGCTGCCGGACATCACCTCCGCGCTGCTGAGCATGGTGTGCCTGACGCTGTTCCTGCGGGTGTGGCAGCCGGTAAACCTGCGCGAAACTGAGTTCTCCAGCATCAATGCCGACGGCACAGCGACGCTGGGCAACTTCGGCGGCGGCGGGCCGCGCCAGGAGTCGCAGTACAGCCTGGGGCAGATCATCAAGGCCTGGTCGCCCTTCCTGATCCTGACGGTGCTGGTGACGATCTGGACGATGAAGCCGTTCAAGGCGCTGTTCCTGCCCGGCGGCGCGTTGGAAAGCTGGGTGGCGGTGATCGCCGTGCCCTACCTCGACCAGCTGGTGCTCAAGGCCGCCCCCATCGTCGCCAACCCGACGCCCATGCCGGCGGTCTACAAGTTCGATCTGGTGTCGGCCAGCGGCACCGCGATCTTCATTTCGGCGCTGATTTCGATGGCCATCCTGCGCATCGACTTCAAGAGCGGCGCGGCGACCTTCCGCGATACGCTGCTGGAGCTGAAATGGCCGGTGCTGACCATCGGCATGGTGCTGGCCTTCGCTTTCGTCACCAACTACTCGGGCATGTCCACGACCCTGGCGCTGGTGCTGGCCGGAACCGGCGCGGCCTTCCCGTTCTTCTCGCCCTTCCTCGGCTGGCTGGGGGTGTTCCTCACCGGATCGGACACGTCATCCAATGCCCTGTTCGGCTCGCTGCAGGCAACTACAGCGCACCAGCTCGGCGTGAGCGACACGCTGCTGGTGGCAGCCAACACCACCGGCGGGGTCACCGGCAAGATGATCTCGCCGCAGTCGATCGCTGTGGCCTGCGCGGCTACCGGGATGGTTGGCCGGGAGTCGGACCTGTTCCGTTTCACGGTCAAGCACAGCCTGATCTTCGCGGCGTTCATCGGCTTGATCACGCTGGCGCAGGCATATGTGTTCACGGGGATGCTGGTGCACTGACGCGGGATTGTCAGCACCGACATCACAGGTACTTGTAGGAGCGAGGGGGACGCCATCGTTATTGCTCGCGAACCGATTTCGCAGCGGGCGCTGGTTCGCGAGCAAGCTCGCTCCTACGAAGGCCAAGAGCCCCTCACCCTAACCCTCTCCCGCAAGCGGGAGAGGGGACTGTTCGGTGCGGGATGAAACCATGCTGTCAGCCGGCACAATCAGCCCCTCTCCCGCTAGCGGGAGAGGGGGCTGTTCGGTGCAGGGTGAAACCATGCTGTCAGCCGGCACAATCGGCCCCCTCTCCCCCTGGGAGAGGGCTGGGGTGAGGGAAAGGCCCGAGCGTCGATATTCCCAACGGCCCGGACCGTGCTCAGTAATCCACCTTCCCCCGCCCCGCCTTGATCGTCCCACGCTTGCTCTTGCCCTCCAGCCGGCGCGTCTTCGAGCCCAGCGTCGGCTTGGTCGGGCGGCGCTTCTTCTCCACTTTCGTGGCGCTGCGGATCAGCTCCGCCAGGCGGTTGAGCGCGTCCTCGCGATTCTGCTCCTGGGTCCGGAACTGCTGCGCCTTGATCACCACCACGCCGTCGCTGGTGATGCGCTGGTCGCTGAGCGCGAGCAGGCGTTCCTTGTAGAACTCCGGCAGGGATGAGGCGCGCACGTCGAAGCGCAGGTGCACCGCGCTGGACACCTTGTTGACATTCTGCCCGCCGGCACCCTGGGCGCGGATGGCGGTCAGCTCGATCTCCGCGTCGGGGATCTGCACGGTGTTGGAAATCTGCAGCATGGGGATGATTCGGGAATGAACAGTACGTCAGGATACCGCGCAGCGCCGCTGGTGTCCCGAAGCCATCTAGCCCGCCGTAGAGCACCCGTTCCTGACTTTCGCGTCAATTTTTGTATACGAACTTGTGTACAAGTTTTTCTTGCAATGTCATCAATTCACCATTAGAACCCAGCCTGTCACCGACCGCAGTTCCTCCTGCGGGACGCCGGCCCCCAAGCCACAAAAACAAGAAAAAGACAGAGGTGCAGCATGGTTTCATCCGCGACGACGGCCATTGGCGCCGCCCGCCCCCAACCGCGTTCCAGCCGCCGCCTGAGCAACGGCCGCCGGTTCGCCCTCGGTACCGCACTGGTCCTCGCCCCGCTGGGCCTGGCGCAGGCCGAAGACGATCGCTTCTTCGAGTGGACCAGCAACACGCTGGGCTTCCGCTACGGCAAGGGCTTCACTAACCCGAACAACCCGCACGACATCAGCAAGCGCATCTTCAGCTTCAGCCACGCCGACGGTTACCGCTACGGCAGCAACTTCTTCCACCTCGATGTGCTGCAGTCCGACAGCGATGACCCGCGCAAGGGCACCGACCACGGCAGCAGCGAGGTCTATGGGGTATTCCGCAGCCAGCTGTTCGCCTCGCGAGTGTTCGACCTGCCGCAGGGCAAGGGCCTGGTGAAGGACCACGCCTTCACCTTCGGCTTCGACGCCAGCCGCAACAACAACCTCGGCTCGGCGAAGAAGCGCGCGCTGGTGTTCGGCCCGACCATCAAGTTCAACGGCCCCGGCGTGCTGGACCTCTCGCTGTTCTACTACCGCGAGAAGAACCACTCCGGCATCCCCAACGCGAAACACCCGGACCACACCTTCGACACCACCTACATGCTCAACCTGACCTGGCTGCGGCCATTCCAGCTGGGCGACCACGGTGCGAAGTTCCAGGGCTTCCTGAACTACACCGGGGAGAAGGGCGAGGACTACAACGACAACGACACCGCGCCGGAAACGCTGATCCGCACCTCGCTGATGTTCGCCACGCTGCCGGGTACCAAGCGCCAGCCGAACCTGTGGCTGGGCGTGGGCTACGAGTACTGGCACAACAAATTCGGCGTGGATGGCGGGCGCGGAACCCGTACCTCGACGCCGACGGTGAACCTCGAGTTCACCTTCTGAGGCACCGCCCCTGGGGATTGCTTTAGTAGGAGCGGATCTTATCCGCGAAGGCCCGAGCGCGGACTTTTTCGCGGACAAGGTCCGCTCCTACAAGCCATGCCGCTCCTACATTCGCCCATGAAAAAGCCCGGCAAATGCCGGGCTTCTTCGTTCACGCAGTGCAGGAAGAATCAGTTTTCCTTGCAAACCACGCCGTCGGCGGGCTCACCGCCTTTCCAGTCCTTGTACAGGGTCGCGTCTTCGCCCTTGGTCCACCAGACGTACTGTCCGGCCGCATAGCGGGCGCCGGAGGCGGAGATGACGTTGGCGAAGACCAGGCTGGAGGCGTCAGTCACCGGCACCACGGCCAGGCTGTTGTCGCCCTTGTTCAGGTACTGCACGCTGATCTTGCGGCCGTCCTCGCACTTGTACGAGACGCTGCGCGAGTCCAGCTTGGCATCGCCGGGCAGGACCAGCGCGTCGACCTGCGGCGCTTTCTTCTCTTCGCCACCACAGGCAACGAGGATGACCGGCACGGCCGCGGCGAGCAGCCAAAGTGCTTTTTTCATGAGTATCCCTCTGACGAAAAATGGCCCGGTCACTCTAGGAAGGATCGGGCCGCGCGGTCAATCGCGCGCGGCTCGACCCAACGTAGGATCAGGCCGCCACGTCAGTCAGCCAGTGCCGCGCTGGCGCTGCTGCGCGCAGCCGGCTGGCGTTTGAGGCGATAGCAGCCGTACATCACCAGCAACCACACCGGGATGGCATAGACCGACACCTGGATGCCCGGCGTGAGCAGCATGACGCCGAGGATGAACACCACGAAGCCCAGGCACAGCCAGTTGGCTGCCGGATAGGCGACGGCCCGGAAGGCGGTGCGCTTGCCCTCGGCATCCATGTGCGCGCGGAACTTCAGGTGCGCCAGGCTGATCATCGCCCAGTTGATCACCAGCGCTGCGACCACCAGGGACATCAGCAGCTCCAGCGCGCGGGCCGGCACCAGGTAATTCACCAGTACGGCGAGGAAAGTCACCGCCGCCGAGACCATCAGCGAGCGCACCGGCACGCCACGGCTGTCCACCTTGGCCAGCGCGCGCGGGGCATCGCCCTGCTCCGCCAGGCCCACCAGCATGCGGCCGTTGCAGTAGGTGCCGCTGTTGTAGACCGATAATGCGGCAGTGAGCACCACGAAGTTGAGGACGTGGGCCGCGGTGCCGCTGCCGATCATCGAGAAGATCTGCACGAAGGGGCTGCCGCTGTAGGAGTCGCCGGAGGCGTTGAGGGTCTGCAGCAGGCTGTCCCACGGCGTCAGCGAAAGCAGCACGGTGAGCGCGCCGATGTAGAAGATCAGGATGCGGTAGATCACCTGGTTGATCGCCTTGGGGATCACCTGTTTCGGCCGGTCGGCCTCGGCGGCGGTGAAGCCGAGCATCTCCAGCCCGCCGAAGGAGAACATGATGATCGCCATGGCCATCACCAGCCCGCTGATGCCATGGGGGAAGAAGCCGCCGTGGGCCCACAGGTTGCTCACCGTTGCCTGCTCGCCGCCGGTGCCGCTGGCCAGCAGGTAGCAGCCCAGGGCGATCATGCCGACGATGGCCGCGACCTTGATGATGGCGAACCAGAACTCCGCCTCGCCGAAGGCCTTCACGTTGAACAGGTTGATGGCGTTGACCACCACGAAGAACAGCGCGGCGGTGGCCCAGGTCGGAACGTCCGGCCACCAATAGTGGATGTACTTGCCCACCGCGGTGAGCTCCGACATGCCGACCAGGATGTACAGCACCCAGCAGTTCCAGCCCGAGAGGAAGCCGGCGAAACCGCCCCAGTACTTGTGCGCGAAATGGCTGAAGGAGCCGGCCACGGGCTCCTCGACGATCATTTCGCCGAGCTGGCGCATGATCAGGAAGGCGATGAAGCCGGCGATGGCATAGCCGAGGATCATCGACGGGCCGGCGGACTTGAGCACGCCGGCGGAGCCGAGGAACAGCCCGGTACCGATGGCCCCGCCGAGGGCGATCAGCTGGATATGGCGATTCTTCAGGCCGCGCTGGAGCTGGCCTGCGTGTTGAGTTTCACGCGTCATGCGTCACCTGTTGTTTTTATCTGTGACGGGATTCGGCCGCCCGGCTTGTGGCCAGGCGGTGCGGGCAAGGCAAGGCTAAAGAGCGGTGGAACGGGAGGGACTTACTGAGCGTCGGGCTGCACCTCCGGGGCGGCCTGCTGGAAGGCTTCGAGGGACTCGCAGCGCGCGGCGATGGCGAGCAGGCGCGGACAGCCGGACAGGTCGCACTCGAAACGGTGGGCGTTGTACAGCTGGGGGATCAGGCAGGCTTCGAAATAACCGGGACGCTCGCCGAGGGACAGCGGACCGCTCCAGCTGGAGACGCCCTCTTCCACCGCATGCAGGCCGGTTTCGATCCAGTGGCGGATCCACACACTCTTCGCCTCGTCCGCCACAGCCAACGGGCCACTGAGGTACTGCAGCACGCGCAGGTTGTTCAGCGGATGGATGTCGCAGGCGATGTGCAGGGACAGCGCACGCACCTGGGCGCGTTGCAGCGGATCGCGCGGCAGCAGGCCGGGTTGCGGGTGGGTTTCGTCGAGGTATTCGAGGATGGCCAGGGACTGGGCGATGCGCGCGTCGCCGTCCACCAGCAGCGGCACCAGTTCCTGCGGGTTGAGCGCTTTATAGTCGGCGGCGTGCTGTTGGCCGCCGTCCTTCATCAGGTGCACTGGTACCTGGCGGTAGGCCAGACCCTTGAGGCCAAGCGCAATGCGCACGCGGTAGGCGGCGCTGGAGCGCCAGTAGGAATACAGGGTGAGCATGGCGGTTCTCCGAAGGCGGCCCACGCTATCCGCGCGGCCACCCTGCTAGCGAGTTACTGATCGGAGATCACGCCACGGCGAATCTGGTCTTCCTCGATGGATTCGAACAGGGCCTTGAAGTTGCCCTCGCCGAAGCCCTGGTTGCCCTTGCGCTGGATGATCTCGAAGAAGATCGGGCCGATCACCGTGTTGGTGAAGATCTGCAGCAGGATGCCGTCGTCGCCCGGCGCGCCGTCGATCAGGATGCTCAGCTCGCGCAGTTGCTCCAGCGGCTCGCCGTGGCCGGCGACGCGGGTGTCGACCTTCGCGTAGTAGGTATCCGGGGTGCTCATGAAATCCACGCCGTTGGCGCGCAGCTGGCGCACGGTTTCGTAGATGTTCTCGGTGGTCAGGGCGATGTGCTGGATGCCTTCGCCGTGGTATTCGCGGATGAATTCCTCGATCTGCGACTTGTCGTCCGCCGACTCGTTGATCGGGATGCGGATCTTGCCGCAGGGCGCGGTCATGGCGCGGGACAGCAGGCCGGTGAGCTTGCCTTCGATGTCGAAGTAGCGGATCTCGCGGAAGTTGGCGATACGCTCGTAGAAGCCGGACCAGACGTCCATCTGGCCGCGCTTGACGTTGTGGGTCAGGTGGTCGATGCACAGCAGGCCGACGGCGTTGTCGTTGGCGCTGCGGCCTTCGATGAACTCGAAGTCGACGTCATAGATGCTCTTGTCGCCATAACGGTCGACGAGGTACAGCAGCGAACCGCCGATGCCTTCGACGCAGGGGATGTTCAGCTCGCCGAAGTTGGCGTGGCTGCCCACCAGCGTGGCGCCCTGGGATTCGACGTAGGCGGCGGCCTGGGCGGCATTCTTCACCCGGAAGGCCATGGCGCAGGCGCTCGGGCCGTGCTTCTTGGCGAACTCGTGGACGTGGCCGGTGGGGCTGCCGTTGAGCACGATGTTGATGTCGTTCTGCTGGAACAGGAAGACTTCCTTGGAACGATGCTTGGCGGTCTCGGTGAAGCCCATGCCGGTGAACAGCTGGCGCAGTTGCTCGATGCCCTTCGCGTCGGGGGCGGTGAATTCGACGAACTCGAAGCCGTCGGTGCCGATGGGATTGTGTTGCTCGATCTTGGTCACGGCGTTCATCCGGCCTCCTCGTTGTCGTTATCGGCTGGTTCGGCGCAGGGGCCGTCCAGGCGTTTGGAATGCCTTCATCACAACCGTCGCGGGGCTTTGGAACAAGCCGGCTGCCTACCCCTCAACGCGTGATTGCTGCGGTAGCCCGGCAAGAAATCCTTACGCTGCCCAAAGCCCTATGCGGCATGCCGCCGCACCGTAAAGAATTCGTGACAAGGTGGTGCACCAGCCTGCCAGTGCGAGTGCCGCGCTCTCGTCAGGGCGCCGTGCGGCGGCTACCATGCGGCTCATCTCCCCTGCTCGAACCGCCCCATGGCCCGCGCCGCTCCTCCCGATTTCGACGCCACTCCGGCTTCCCTGCGCGCCCTCGCCCGCAGCTATCCGCGTGGCCTGCACATCGAACCGCACTCCCATGACTGGGGGCAGGTGCTCTATGCGATGTCCGGGGTGATGTGGCTGGAAACGCCTTCCGAAGCGCTTCTGGTGCCGCCGAACCGAGCCGTCTGGCTGCCGCCGCAGGTGCCCCACGGCATCCGCGTGGTCAGCGAGCTGCAGATGCGCAATATCTACCTGCGGCCGGGCACGGCGGATTCGCTGGGTGAGCAGGTGCAGGCCTTCGAGGTCGGCGGGCTGCTGCGCGAGCTGATCGTCACCCTGGTGCAGCACGAGAGCGAGCCGGACTCCGAGTATTACCAGGCGCTGTCGCAACTGGCCGTGCTGGAGCTGCAACGCGCCCGCAGCCTGCTGCTGCGCGTGCCGCTGCCGGAGGATTCCGACCGCCGCCTGTTGAACCTGTGCCTGGCGGTGATGGCCGAACCGAGCCAGGAGATCTCCTTCGAGCAGCACGCCGCCGACGCCGGCGCCAGCGTGCGCACCCTCGCCCGCCTGTTCCAGCGCAGCCTGGGCATGGGCTTCGCCCAGTGGCGGCGGCAGGTGCAGCTGGCCACCGCCGTGGCGCAGCTCAACGAGGGCGTCGCGGTGAGCCAGATTGCCCATGGGCTGGGGTATCAGCCGGGGAGCTTCAGTGAGATGTTCCGGCGCGAGCTGGGCGTGGCGCCGTCGGAGTATTGCGCGCGGTAGCTCCGAGCAGGAGCCCGCGATCTCTGTATTCAGGTCGCCTCCAGACTTTCCGGCTACGTAGGAGCGGACTCCGTCCGCGATGTTTCCCGGCCGCTGATGATCATCGCGGACGGAGTCCGCTCCTACGAAAATGGGCAGTCTGCCGGTTTGGCTCTGGCTTTGACGTCATTCAGAGAAACATCCGCACACGCCGAAGCGGCGCGGGAAACGTCAGAGCGAGGCAGGCACATCGCGGACAAGGTCCGCTCCTACGTGGGCGCATGCCCATCCGATACTCCCCACCGACATCTGTCCGATATTCCGAAGTCCCTGACCGGCGACGCCCTCCAGCAGCCCCTAGACTGCTCCCATCCCACCCAGCCGCCGGAGCGATCCACGGAGGACACATGAGCTACCTGATCTCCCTCGCCATCGGCATCGCCGTCGGCCTGGCCTACCACTTCCTCGATTTCCGCTCACCCGCGCCGCCGCTGGTGGCGCTGATCGGCCTGCTGGGCATGCAGATCGGCGAGAACGCCCTGCCGCTGCTGACCCGTTGGTTCCACTGACCCATTCTCCGCAACTGATTGCCAAGGACCCGTGCCATGAAAGCCCTGCAATTCGACCGCACCGGCGACCTCGCCGCCCTGAGCTTCACCGACCTCGCCGACCCGGTGCCCGCCGCTGATGAAGTGCTGGTGGAAGTCCACGCCGCCGGCCTCAACCCCAGCGACGTGAAGAACGTCCTCGGCCGCTTCCCCTACACCACCCTGCCCCGCGTACCGGGCCGCGACTTCGCCGGCACGGTGGTGAAGGGCCCGGCCGAGCTGCTGGGCAAATCTGTCTGGGGCACCGGCAAGGGCCTGGGCTTCACCCGCAACGGCAGCCACGCCCAGCTGATGAGCGTGCCGGTCGGCGGCGTGGCGCTGATGCCCGAGCGCATGAGCTTCGCCCAGGCCGCCAGCTGCGGCGTACCCTTCACCACCGCCTGGGACGCCCTGGAGCGCAGCCAGGTCGGTGCCGGCACCCGCTTGCTGGTGATCGGTTCCGGCGCCGTCGGTGCGGCGGCCATCTCCCTGGCCAAGGCCCGTGGTGCGCAGGTTCTGGGGGCGGTGCGCCGTGCCGAATCCCAGGTGGAGCTGCAGGCCCAGGGCGTGCCGAGTGTCCTGCTGGGAGCCGCCGAGACGCTGGCCGCCCAGGTGGAGGAGCACTTCCCCGGCGGCGCCGAGGTGATCTTCGATACCACCGGTTTCTGGCTGCCGGCGGCGGTCTCCGCCCTGGCCACCTTCGGCCGCATCGCCATCATCGCCGCACCGGTGGACGGCCACGTGCAGTTGCCGGCGCTGGCGCTGTATCGCCGTGGCGGTTCGGTAGTGGGGGTGAATTCGCTGCTGTACGACACGGTCGCCTGCGCGGCGATGCTGCGCCAGTTCGGCCAATGGTTCGACGACGGCAAGCTGCCGCTGCCCAGCGGCCTGCGCGAGGTGCCGCTGAGCGAGGGCGTGCAGCGCTATCACGAGATCAACGAGGGCAGCAGCGAGAAGATTATTCTCGTGCCTTGAGGATTCGATTGGCGGTTCGCTGAAAACCCCCTCACCCTAGCCCTCTCCCGCAGGGAGAGGGGACTGATCGGCGCGGAAGATCGTCTCCGGTGCTCACCGGAACGTCAGTGCAGAAGATTCAGGAGACTGAGGCTTTCACCGGCCGCTACGAACGGCCCCCTCTCCCTGCGGGAGAGGGTTGGGGTGAGGGCATTCCCCTGCGCAGGAGCACAATCAGCCCCTACCCCGCCGCCTTCATCGAAGAGGCTCGCCGCGAGCCGCCTTGCGCCTCTTCCAGCGCCAGGCAGTGGTCGAGGAAGATGCGCATGTAGCCGTAGCTCTTGCAGATCGCCTCGCGCAGCGCCAGCACACGCGGTACCGGCACTTGCGGCCCGCACAGGGTGCAGATGATTTCCAGGGCTTCCCAGGGATGGTCGTCGTCGTAGCGGGCGTGCATCTTCAGCCAGCGCATGGCGTCCTTGCGGGCGCCGGCGGGCAGCGTGCGTTCATAGGTATCGGTGGAACAGACCAGCGCCGACCAATCCCCGGTCGCGCCCTCGATGGCGTAGTTGGTCGCCGCCATCGCCAGCGCCAGATCGTCGGTGGCGCAGCTGTGCCAGCACCAGTGGCCGAGCGCATGAAGCTCGGCGGGCACCAGTTGCGCCTTGAGCTCGGCCAGCGTCACGCCGTAGGCCTCGGCCCAGTGCAGCCAGTAGTCGGCATGGTTGAGTTCAACGCGGATGTTGCGCATCAGCCAGCGGCGCGCCATGTCCTCGCCGGGGCTTCGACCGAAGCGGGTCTTGAGCAGGTTCTGGGACATGTACAGGGGGAACTGCTCGACCACCTGCCAACCGCCGATGAGAAAGGCGCGCATGGTCTGCCGGCTCAGTTGGCCGTCGCGCATTCGCGCGTAGAGTGGATGCCCGACCACCGCCAGGCGGCTGGTCTCGCACTCCTGCACCAGGCGCTGCGCCCACTGCGGGTAACTGGAAAGATCCTTGAGCGGCCCACTACGAACAAAGGTGTCGTTCATCCAAGGCTCCGTGCTGTTCGATCCATGCAAGCACCGGTAAATCAGGCCTCAGATTAGCCCTCTGAGGACGCCACGTCACCGTCCGGAGGTTGTGTCCGATCCAACGGTCGCAAACGCCGCCTCACGCAGGAAGCTGCGATTGAACGGCTGCGGCCGCGCCAGACCGTAGCCCTGGGCGTAGTCGATGCCGATTTCGCGCAGCACGTCGAGGATTTCCTGGGTCTCGACGAACTCCGCCACCGTGCGTTTGCCCATCACGTGGCCGATCTGGTTGATCACCTGGACCATGGCGCGGTCGATGGGGTCCTCGAGCATGTCCTTGATGAAGCTGCCGTCGATCTTCAGGTAGTCCACCGGCAAGTGTTTGAGATAGACGAAGGACGACATGCCGGCGCAGAAGTCGTCCAGCGAGAAGCGATAGCCCAGCGCCTTGAGTTCCTGGATGAAGCGCGTGGCGTTGACCAGGTTGGCGATGGCGCTGGTCTCGGTGATCTCGAAGCAGATGTTCGACGGCGCGATGCCGTAGCGCGGCTGCAGCTCGCGCAGGAAGTCGAGGAAGGTGTCATCACCGATGGTCGCGCCGGAGAGGTTGATGGCGCAGGTATGGATCGGCTCGTAGCCACCGTCGGCCACGCGCGCGGCCAGGATCTTGAAGGCGTTCTCGACCACCCAGCGGTCGATGTCCGGCATCAGACCGTAGCGTTCGGCGGCGGGAATGAAGTTGATCGGCGCCACCACCCGGCCACATTCGTCGTTCAGGCGCAGCAGCAGTTCGACATGGGCGCCCTCCTCCGCGCGCGGATCGACCGGGAAGATCGGCTGGGCGAACAGGCAGAAACGCTCTTCCTCCAGCGCCAGGCGGATGCGCTGCACCCAGGCCATCTCGCCAACCCGGTTGGACAACTCGGTATCGTCCGGGCGGAACACCTGGGCACGGTTGCGGCCCTTCTCCTTGGCCATGTAGCAGGCCATGTCGGCACAGCGCAGGGCCTCTTCCACCGACACCAGCATGGCGGAGATGTGCACCACGCCGATACTGACGGTGATATTGAAACCGCGCCCTTCCCACATGAAATGCAGGGCCTGAACGGTCAGGCGTATACGTTCGGCGATCTGCACCGCCATGTCCGGCGGACAGTGCTCCAGCAGGATGCCGAACTCGTCGCCGCCCAGACGTGCCAGGGTGTCGCCATCGCGCAGGCACTGTTGCAGCACCGAGCAGACCTGGCGCAGCAGTTCGTCGCCGGCGGCGTGGCCACAGGTGTCGTTGACCAGCTTGAACTGGTCCAGGTCCAGGTACATCAGCGAATGCTGGCCGTGGGTGTCGGCGGAGCTTTCCAGCGCCTGCTTGAGGCGGAACTCGAACTCGCGGCGGTTGGTCAGGCCGGTCAGGGCATCGTGGGTCGCCTGCCAGGACAGGCTGGCCATGTACTGGCGCTCGCGGGTCATGTCGTGCAACACCAGCACCACGCCGACGACGTGGGACTCGGCATGGATCGGCGTGGCCACCAGGGTCACCGCCACGCTGGTGCCGTCCAGGCGCTGGATCAATTTGCTGGTCTCGCTGCCGCCCTCCACTTCGCCACGCAGGATCTGCCCCACCAGCGGCAGGCCTTCCTCTTCGGAGCTTTCGTCGAGCACCCGCAGCAGCGAGCGCAGCGGCAGCCCTACGGCCATGGAGTTATCCCAGCCGATCATCCGTTCGGCGGCCGGGTTGAAGTAGGCGATGCACTCGAATTCGTCGAGGGTCACCACGCCATCTCCGATAGCCGCCAGCGTCGTCTGGGCACGCTCCTTCTCGGTGTCCAGGGCGCTCTGGAAGGCGCGTTGCTGGTGCAGCAGCTTGCGCGTGCGCCAGACCGCCAGGAGGATCAGGCACAGGCCGATCAGGGCGTTGGCCACCAGCAACACCCACATCAGCATCCGCGAGCCCTGCCCAAGCGCCGCGGAGAACGCCATGGTGGCTGGCGTGACACCATCGTTGATCACCTGGATACGGCTGTTCCAGTAGCTCAGGTCGCCGGGACGGACATCGCTGGCGCGGATCTTCGCGTGCATCTCGTCGGCCAGTTGCTCCAACTGGTCGAGGTAGGCGTCGCCGATGATCCACATCTTCACCGCCTGGTCGAAATAGCTGTACTCGTGGAAGTAGCGGTAGAGCCAGATCAGCGCGCCGACGTCGTCGGGGTGGTTGCCGCCCTGCAAGGCGCCGGCGTGGGCCAATGCCAGGTCGGGTTCGCTGAGGTCGAGGGCGGCTCGGAAAGTCCGGTCGCCCTGGGGAATGGCGATGGCGGTGCGATAGCGCTCGTAATCCGCCGCATCGTGGCTCTGGCCGTAGAGCTGGAGATAGTGGATGGCGTCCTTCTGGCCCTTGGACCAAAGGCTCTCCCCGCCCACATAGGCGCGCACGCCGGACAGGATGTAGAGGCTGCCGCCACCGATCAGCGCCTGCAGCAACACCACGACCATGAACGGCCAGACCAGTTTGAGCAGGCGCGTCGTGCGCCGGGTCGGCAACAGTCCCATTGCATCCATAACCCGTTTCGGCTTCCTTCTTGTTATCCCTGGCAGGCCGCTGCGGCGGAGCCGCATGCTCCTCCTCGGGGACTCCTGTAGGCCGCCCCTCATTTACTCATAGCCGATCGGTGGAATTCCTCAAACCGCCAGGCATGACACTTGGTCGGCTAACTACCGGCTGTCCGCCGGAAAATCGCGGACGATCGGTCTCGGAGCGCCTGGCGCCGGCCTTTCGTCGAGTCCACCCAATTGGCCACTTAAGTCCGACGACTACTGGCCTTGCGACACCATCGGCCATGTGCCATACCTCAAGTCGTCGTGCAATCTGCAATCAGGAAGCGGCGAACGGAGAAGCCATGCCACGGCGAGATATGGACGCGCTGTATGACCGCCTGGTGGGCCTGACTTACGAGTGCGTGCTCGACGAGGGCAACTGGCTGCCGCTGCTCACCGAACTGATCGACGCCAGCGGTCGCCAGCAGGGCGCCCTGCTGTTCTGGGACCAGACCGAGAACGGCGCGCTGGCCAGCGAGATCAACCTGTGCGACCCCGGCGCCATCGACATCTATAACCGCGAGTTCTGCACCATCGACCCGGCCAAGGGCTTCATGCTGCACCGCCCGGTCGGCCGCTGGTACCACGATCGCGAAGAGTACGGGCCGCAGCGCATCGCCCGCGATCCCTACTATCAGGAGTTCCAGCGGCCCAACGGCATGCACAACGTGTCCTGCGTGAAGCTCAACGAACAGGCCAGCTCGGGTATCTATCTGTCGGTGCTGACCAGCCTGGGCGCGCGCTACCCGGATGGCACCGAGCAGGCGCTGCTGGCGCGCCTGAGCCAGCATCTCACCCGCGCGGCGCGCATGTTCGGCCGCATCGACGCGATGCGCCAGGAGCTGGCCCACCGCGATCTGCTGCTGGACCAGTACCCCACGCCGCTCTGGCTGCTCGATGGCGACACCCGCGTGCTCTACGCCAACCAGGCGGCGCAACAACGGCTGGGGGAGCGCGCGGGGCTGTTCCACGAAGTGTTCGGCCGCCTGCACTGCCGCCAGCACGATGCGAAGCTGCAAGGCCTGGTGCGCCACGCCGGCCCGCGACAGGGCAAGGGCCACGCTGGCTGGCTGCCGCTGGGCGATGGAAGCGGACAGGAACTGCTGGTGACTCCGGTGCCGGCCGAAGCCGGCTTCAACCAGCCGTTCCAGCGACCGCTGGTGCTGCTGGCCGTGCTCGATGCGCACCGCCAGAACCGGCTGCTGGGCGAGCTGTTCGGTCTCACCCCGGCCGAACAGCGCCTGGGCGACCTGCTGGTGCGCGGCCTGACGCCGGAGCACTGCGCCGAGCAACTGGGCACCTCGATCAATACCGTGCGCAGCCAGCTGCGCGCCCTGTTCCGCAAGACACGCACCAGCCGCCAGGCAGAACTGGTGAGCCTGCTGGTGCGCCTGGGGCAGCATTGAGATTTTCGCGACCATCATTCATTCAGATGATGGCCCGAGGCCAAGCGGCCTCTAATGTGGTGGACGGACCTCCGACCGGCAGGTCGGCGGCGCATTCGGCATCTCAGGTGAACGGCAATGGACGATCGCACCCGGCAGCATCCGCAGTCACTCAACGAAGCCATCGAAGAACTCGAACAACAATTGCAACGACTCAAGGACGGTGACGGCGACCTGCTGGCACTGGCAGCCGGTGGCAGCGCGCCAACGGAATCGCCGCGCGTGGTGCCGTTCCCACGACGGCGTGAACGGCCGATGGGCGAAGGTGCCGGCAACGCCGTGCTGATGGACTACCTGTACGGCATCGACAGCACCTTGCGCTCGCTGCTGCCGGACGGCCCCACCGAACAGCTGTTCCGCTACGCCAGCACGGCGCCGGCATCCCGCGCGCTGCGCTCGCGGCGACAACTGCTGGCGCGGGAGATCGACCGCACCTGCGAGTTGCTCAGCGGCCAGGCACGGATTCTCTGCGTGGGCAGCGGGCACCTGCGCGAAGCCGAGCTGGCGCGCTCGCTGCGTCATGGCCATTACCGGGAATTCTTCGCGCTGGATGCGCAGTCGCAATCGTTGCAGACGGTGGAATCCTGCTACGCCTCGCTGGGCGTGCAGACGCTGCTGTGCAGCCTGGACGACCTGTTCTACGGCCGTTCCGACCTCTGCCACTTCGACCTGATCTATTCGGCGGGCCTGTACGAGGTGCTGGACGACCACGATGCCCGCGACCTGACCCGCAACCTGTTCGCCCGCCTGCTACCCGGTGGCCGGCTGCTGATGGGCAACTTCCTCCCCGGCGTGCCGGACATCAGCTACCTCGAAGGCCTGCTGGACTGGCAGCCGCACTACCGTAGCGACGCCGCGCTGCTCGACCTGCTGCTGGGCATTCCCTACAACGACATCGGCGGCGCGCGGGTCTTCCACGACCTGGGCAACTGCGTGGCCTTCCTCGAAGTCACGCGCTACGGCTGATCAGCTCTGCTGAAGATGTCCGTACAGGCGCGCATAGAGCCCGCCCTCGGCGATCAGTTGCTGGTGATCGCCATCCTCGGCAATGCGCCCGCCGTCGAACACCAGCACGCGATCGGCCTGCTTCACCGCTGACAGGCGGTGGGCGATGATCAGCGTGGTGCGGCCCTGGAGGAAGCGCTCCAGCGCCTGGTGCAGGGCGTACTCGGTGGCGGCGTCCAGCGCCGAAGTCGCCTCGTCGAGGATTACCACCTTGGGTTCGGCCAACACCATGCGGGCGATGGCCATGCGCTGCCGCTGGCCGCCGGAGAGCCGCACGCCGGAACGCCCGACCACGCTGTCCAGGCCCTGCGGCAAGGCGCGGATGGTGTCCGCCAGCTGCGCTACTTCCAATGCGCGCCAACAGGCCTCGTCGCCGCGTTCGCGGCCCATGGTCAGGTTGGCGCGCACCGTGTCGTTGAACAGCGCCGGATGCTGCAGCACCACGGCCACCTGCTCGCGCACGCAGTCCAGGCCGATCTCCTCCAGCGCCACGCCGCCATAGCGGATGCTGCCCGACTGTGGCTGGTAGAGCCCCAGCAGCAGTTGCACCAGGGTGCTCTTGCCGCCGCCGCTGGCGCCGACGATGGCGACCTTCTCGCCGGGGGCGATGTCCAGGTCGAGACCGTCCAGCACCCGTTCGTCACGGTAGGCGAAGCTCAGATCGCGCACCTGGATGCCAACGGTGTCATGCCCGGCGAAAGGATCGCGGCGATGAACGTATTGCGGCTCGTCGGCGCGGGAAAGCAGCTCGTTGATACGGGTCAGCGCACCGCCGGCGGCGTAGAAGGCGTACTGCAGGCTGAGCAGTTGTTCCACCGGGCCGATCATGAACCACAGATAACTGAACACCGCGAGCATCTGGCCGATGGACAGGTCGGAGAACAGCACCGTGAGCATGGCGGCGGCGCGGAACAGATCGATGCCGAACTGGAACAGCAGACCGCTGGCGCGCCCGGCGGCGTCGCTCTTCCATTGCGAGGCGGTGGCGTAGTCGCGCACTTCGCGGGCACGGGTGCCGAGGCGGCCTAGGAAGAAGCCCTGGCGGTTGCCGGCGCGCACCTCCTGGATCGCATCGAGGGTTTCGGTGAGCGCCTGGGTGAAACGCGACGTGCTGTCGTTCTCCAGCTTCTTCAGGTGCTTCACGCGCTTGCCCAGCTGCACCGTGGCGAAGATCACCAGCGGATTGAACAGCAGGATCAGCAGCGCCAGTTGCCAGTGCATCCAGATGAGGATGGCCGCCGTGCCGCAGAGCGTCAGCAGCGCCACCAGGAAGCGGCTCAGGGTATCGCCGACGAACTTGTCGAGGGTGTCGAGATCGGTCACCAGGTGCGCGCTGACGGTGCCGCCGCCGAGGGTTTCGTACTCCCCCAGGGCGATGCGTTTCAGGCGTTCGATCAAGCGCAGGCGGATGCGGTACACCACGTCCTTGGACAGCCGCGCGAACAGCTTGGCCTGCAACACGTTGAACACCAGCGCGCAGCTGCGCAACAGCAGGGTCACCAGCAGCATCAGACCGATGTAGCCCAATGGCTTATGCCAGCCGGCGGGCAGCCACTGGTTCATCACCTGCAGGGCGGCATCGCCCTTGCCCAGCAGCACTTCGTCAACCAGCAGCGGCAGCAGCAGCGGGATCGGCACGCTGCAGGCGGTGGCCAGCACGGCGACCAGGTTGGCGAGGATCAGGGCCTTGCGATGGCGGAAGGCGAGCCGGCGAATCTCCGCCCAGCTCAGGCGGTCAACGGACGGCTCAGGCATGCCGCCCGCGCTCCAGCCAGCGCTCCAGCAGCGGAGCGAGCTCGCCCAGCGGCTGGTAGCCGTTGGTCAGCAGGGCCAGTTGGCCATCGCGCTCGGCGAGCAGCGTGGGGAAACCGGCAATGCCCAGGTCGCGGGCCCAGGAGAAGTCGGCAAGGGTTGCCAGGTGGTTGTCCTGGCTGTCAAAGGCTTCGGCGAACTCGATGCGTGGCAGGCCGACCCGTTCGGCCAGCTCGGTAAGCACGCCGGCCTGGGTGACGTCGCGGCCTTCGGCGTAGAAAGCCTGCTGGATTTCACCAACCAACGCCCAGGCGCAGTCCTCATCCAGGCGGCGGGCAGTGACCACCGCCCGGCAGGCCGGCTCGGTGTCGTAGACGAAACCGTCGGGCAGCGCGTCTTCGAAGCGGAACGGCTGGCCGGTGGCGCGATGCACCGCCTCCCAGTGTTCGAGGATATAGCGCTTGGTGGTCGGTTCCAGCGCGGCGCCCTGCCCCGTGCGCAAACCGCCCATCACCAGCGCCAGCGGCACGCCGGCGCCACGCGCCTGCTCTGCCAGCGCCTGGGCTACCGGGGCGAAGCCCCAGCACCAGGAGCACATCGGGTCCATCACATAGAGCAGGCGGCTGGTCACGTATCAGTTCTCCGCGCGGGGATCACGGCCAATGGGATGCGGCTGGTTGCGCTGGCGCGCCAACTCGATCTGCTTCTGCCGTTCGCGGGCACTGGCGCGGGTCTTCTCCGACAGCGAATCCCAGCAATGCGGGCAGCTGATGCCCGGCGCGTAGTGCTGCGAGGCACGGTCCTCGACGGAGATCGGGTTGCGGCAGGCATGGCACTGATCGTAGTCGCCTTCGGAAAGGTCATGACGCACGGTCACGCGGTTGTCGAAGACGAAGCAGTCGCCGCGCCAGAGGGTCTCGGCCTCGGGCACTTCCTCCAGGTACTTGAGGATGCCGCCCTTGAGGTGGAACACCTCTTCGAAGCCTTCGTTGAGCATGTAGCTCGACGCCTTCTCGCAGCGGATGCCGCCGGTGCAGAACATCGCGACCTTCTTGTGTTTCGCCGGGTCGTAATGCTCGCGGATGTAGTCGGGGAACTCGCGGAACGACTTGGTCTTCGGGTCGATGGCACCTTCGAAGGTGCCGATGGCCACTTCATAGTCGTTGCGGGTATCGATCAGCAGGACTTCCGGGTCGGAAATCAGCGCGTTCCAGTCCCCGGGCTCGACGTAGGTCCCGACCTTGGAATTGGGGTCGACGCCCGGTACGCCGAGGGTGACGATTTCCTTCTTCAGCTTGACCTTGGTGCGGTAGAAGGGCTGCTCATCGCAGTAGGACTCCTTGTGGTCCACATCGGCCAGGCGCGGGTCGAGCTTGAGCCAGGCGAGCAGACCGTCGATGCCGGCGCGGGTGCCGGAGACGGTGCCGTTGATGCCCTCTTCGGCGAGCAGCAGGGTGCCCTTCACGCCATTGTCGAGCAGGGTCTGCAGCAGGGGTTCGCGCAGGGCGACGTAGTCGGGCAGGGAGACGAACTTGTACAACGCCGCGACGACGATTCGATCGGTGGTCATGCATCACTCCAGTGGTCGCCCGCGTAAAGGGCGGACCGGGTTTCTTTGGAACAGAAAGTCTGAAAACAAAAGCTGATCGACAGCTGAATCAGAGGCTGAAAATGACAGCGCCGGCAGAAGCCGGCGCTGGGTATCGCATTCTACCGGAGCGGGACGCGTCCCGCATCCAGCCGCCGATCAGTGCGGAAGATCGTGCTTGCTGCCGCCACGGCAGGTCGGCGAATCCGGTGCCGCGCCCTGCTGCGCCCACTCCTCGGGGGTGTAGGTGTGCAGGGCCAGGGCGTGGAACTGGCCCATCAGATCGCCCAGGGTGGCGTAGACCTTCTGGTGCCGCTTCACCGCGTTCAGCCCGGCGAATGCCGGGCTGACGATCACGGCCTTGTAGTGCGTTTCCTGCCCGCGGCTGTGCATGTGGCTCTCGTCGAGCACATCGAGGTGCTGCGGTTCGAGGGCGCCCAGGGCGGTCTGGATACGGTCACGCATGCTCATGTCGGATCTCTTTCAGGTGCTATGAATCAGGGCTTCTTGGCCGGAGCCTGGGGCTTCACGCCCAGTTCCTTGTCCATGTCGGCCATCAGCTTGTTCACCGGGTCTACCGCGGTCTGCAGCTTGGCCTGGGTCAGCTGGGCGGATTCGGCGGTCAGGCGCGGCATCTTCTCCAGCACCTTGCGGCCCAGCGGGGATGCGTAGAAGTCGTTCAGCTGCTTGAGCTCGGACTCGCTGAAGTTGCTGGTGTAGAGCTTGACCAGCTCAGGCTTGAGCTTGTCCCAGCCCACGGCGCGGTCCAGTTCGGCATTGGCCTTGGCCTGGTAGCGGTCGAGCACAGCCTTCTTGCTGTCGGGCGCCTTCGCCTGGGCGAAGCGCTGGGCGAGCATCTGCTGGACTTGCGCGTAGACCGGCACGGTCAGCTTGTCGGCATGGACCTGCTTGAGGAACTTCTCCGCCTCGGCGTTGGCATCAGCCAGTGCCACGGAACTGAAGCCAACCAGAAGTGCAGCGGTGCAGAGGGAACGAAGAACGGTCATGGGGCGGTCCTGTGAGTCTGAAGGGTGTCCGGGTGGGACCCGCCATTCTGCGCCTAAGTTCGGAATACGCTCAAGAGAATGCCAATTGGCGGGGAAGTGACCGACTTCTCTTGTAGGACAGTTCGTGAAACGGCATGCTGCGGCGCGTTGCCACATGGATGTGACCGATGAACACCCTCACCCAGCCGCAGACGCCCGTCGCCACGCCCCCCCTGTGCGATGCGCGCGGCCGCCTGAACAGCGCGGCAGTGGGCTGGTCGTCGCGGCCGCAGACGCTCTGCCAGCTCTCCGGCAATATCGGCCGGCGCAAACGCTGGAACCACTGGTGCATCAATGCGCCGGGCTGGATGCTCTCCATCACCATCGCCGACCTCGACTACCTGGGCTACGGCGCCGTGTACTTCCTCGACCTGGAAACCGGACAATCGGTGCACCGCACCCAGTTCAGCCCCTTCGGCCTGGGCTGCCACCTGCCCGACATGCCGAACCAGAGCCACCGCTTCGAGCACGGCCAGCTCTGCCTGGGCTTCGACGAGCAACCCGGCCAACTGCGCATCAGCGCCTGCGCACCGAACCTGGGCGGCCAGCCGCTGAACCTGACCCTCGAAGTCCAACGCCCGGCGCACCTGGAATCGGTCAACCTGGTGGTGCCGATGGCTGGCAAGGGCTTCCACGCCTGCAGCCGGCAGATGGGGCTGCCGATCAGCGGCAGCCTCACCCTGGGGAACAAGACCTACCGCTGCAGCGAAGGGCAGAGCTTCGCCGCTCTGGACTTCGGCCGTGGCGTCTGGCCCTTCAATACCCACTGGACCCGCGCCGCCTTCGCAGCGCCAGGCGGCATCGCCGGCAACTTCGGCGCCGGCTGGACGGAACACAGCCACCTGAGCGAGAACGCCCTGTGGTTCGGCGGCGAACTGCAACCGCTGCCCGGCGCCATGGAAATCCGCCAGACGCCCCATGATCCGCTGTCTCCCTGGCAACTGCGCAGCGCCGACGAGCGAGTCGAGCTCACCTTCACTCCGCGCAAACTGCACCGCGCCTGTCCGCGCCTGGGCCCGCTGTTCGCCGAGACGAGCCAGTGGTTCGGCCGTTTCGATGGCGCCTTGCGCGCGGCCGACGGCGACCTCGTGCCGGTGAACGGCGCCCTCGGCTGGATCGGCGCCACCCACGCACGCTGGTGAAACCGCTCTATCGCGCCAATTGACGCAGTGCGGAACCCGGAACGCGGACAGCGGCCTAAACTGGCCGAGACCTAATCCGGAGAAAGCACCATGAGCCGCACCGAAACCGACAGCCTCGGCCCCATCGAAGTCCCCGAGAACGCCTACTGGGGCGCGCAGACCCAGCGCTCGCTGGAGAACTTCGCCATCGGTGGCCAGCGCATGCCCCTGGCCGTGGTCCACGCCCTGGCCCTGATCAAGAAGGCCGCCGCGCGGGTCAACGCGCAACTGGGCGAGCTGCCTGAGAACATCACCAGCCTGATCGAGGAAGCCGCCGACGAAGTGCTGGCCGGCGAACACGACGACCAGTTCCCGCTGGTGGTCTGGCAGACCGGCAGCGGCACCCAGAGCAACATGAACGTCAACGAGGTGATCGCCGGCCGCGCCAACGAAATCGCCGGTAATGGCCGTGGCGGCAAGAAGCCGGTGCACCCCAATGACCACGTCAACCGCGCGCAGAGTTCCAACGACAGCTTCCCCACCGCCATGCACATCGCCGCCGCCCAGGCCGTGCAGCACGACCTGCTGCCGGCCATCGCCGAGCTCAGCGGCGGCCTCGCCCAGCAGGCGGCGCGCCACGCCAACCTGGTGAAGACCGGGCGCACCCACCTGATGGACGCCACGCCCGTCACCTTCGGCCAGGAACTCTCCGCCTTCGTCGCCCAGCTCGACTACGCCGAGCGTGCCCTCCGTGCGGCGCTGCCGGCGGTCTACGAGCTGGCCCAGGGCGGCACCGCCGTGGGCACCGGGCTGAACGCGCCGAAGGAGTTCGCCGACGCCATCGCCGCTGAACTGGCCGATCTCTCCGGCCTGCCCTTCGTCTCCGCGCCGAACAAGTTCGCCGCCCTCGCCGGCCACGAGCCGCTGGTGACCCTGGCCGGTGCGTTGAAAACCCTCGCGGTGGCACTGATGAAGATCGCCAACGACCTGCGCCTGCTCGGTTCCGGTCCCCGCGCGGGCTTCGCCGAGGTGAAGCTGCCGGCCAACGAGCCGGGCTCCTCGATCATGCCCGGCAAGGTCAACCCGACCCAATGCGAGGCGCTGTCGATGCTCGCCTGCCAGGTCTTCGGCAACGATGCCGCGATCACCTTCGCCGCGAGCCAGGGCCACCTACAGCTCAACGTCTACAAGCCGGTAATCATCCACAACCTGCTGGAGTCCGCGCGCCTGCTGGCCGACGGCTGCCGCAACTTCAACACCCATTGCATTGCCGGCATGGAGCCGGACGCGGCGAAGATGCGCGAGCACCTGGACCGCGGCCTGATGCTGGTGACCGCGTTGAACCCGCACATCGGCTACGACAAGGCCGCCGAGATCGCCAAGAAGGCCTACGGCGAAGGCAAGACCCTGCGTGAGGCCGCACTGGAACTGGGCTACCTGACCGATGCCGAGTTCGACCAGTGGGTGCGCCCGGAAACCATGCTGGAGGCGGGCCAGAATGGTTGAGCCGACCCGTTCCGGCGCCACGCCCCTGGAGGGCGACGGCAAGCGCGTGCTGCTGGTGCTGGGCTCGCCCAAGCACGGCGGCTTCTGCCACGCGGTCGCCGAGGCCTACGCCCAGGGCGCCCGCGTCAAGGGCCATGTGGTGCACACGCTCAAGCTCGGCGAGATGCACTTCGACCCGGTGCTACGCGGTGGCTACGAGCTGGGCCAGGCGCTGGAACCGGACGTGCTCGAGGCCCAGCGGCAAATCCACTGGGCACAGCATCTGGTTTTCGTCTATCCGATCTGGTGGGGCGGCCTGCCGGCATTGCTGCAAGGCTTCTTCGACCGCGTGCTGCAGCCGGGCTTCGCCTTCCGCTACCGCTCGGTCGAATCCCGTGAGTTCGAGCCGCTGCTTGGCGGGCGCACGGCGGACCTGCTGGTCAGCCACGACCAGACCCACTGGCATTACCGCCTGCGCCAGGGGGCTCCAGCGCACCGCCAGATGACCCGCTGCATCCTCGCCCCCTGCGGCATCGCCCTGCATCACCTGGAGGAATTCAGCCCGGTGCGCGGCTCCGGCGAGGAGCAACGCCAGGGCTGGCTGCGCCGCGCGGAGCAGTTGGGCGCGCAGGCCTGACCCGACGGGGAGCGTCGCACGCGGCGCTCTTCGCCTCCCGATCACTGCCATCTGCCGGCATAAGCCTTTACCTCGCTCAACTTGGGATTCGCCCTACTCCTGCCGCTCTCCGCCGTTCCCTAGCATGCGCCCGCCCACTTCCGGGCTTGTCCGTCTTGCCTCTGGAGGCAGCATGCTTCGCAAACTCTCCGCCGAAATGATCGGCACTTTCTGGTTGGTGTTCGGTGGCTGCGGCAGCGCGATTTTCGCCGCTCACGCCATCGGCGTGTTGGGCGTCGCCCTGGCCTTCGGCCTGACCGTCGTGACCATGGCCTATGCCATCGGGCCGATCTCCGGCTGTCACCTCAATCCCGCCGTCAGCCTTGGCCTGTGGGCCGGCGGTCGTCTCAATGGCCGGGACCTGCTTCCCTACATTGCCGCCCAGGTTCTCGGCGCCGTCCTGGCCGGCGCGGCCCTGTACTTCATCGCCAGCGGCAAGCCGGGCTTCGACGCCCTGAACGGCTTCGCCGCCAACGGTTTCGGCGAAGGCTCGCCCAGTGGCTACAGCATGATTTCCGCGATGGCCATCGAAGTGCTGCTGACCGCCTTCTTCCTCTTCGTGATCATGGGCGCCACCGATATCCGGGTGCCGAGCGGCTTCGCCCCGCTGGCCATCGGCCTGACCCTGACGCTGATCCACCTGATCAGCATCCCGATCGACAACACCTCGGTTAACCCCGCGCGCAGCCTGGGCGTGGCGATCTTCGCCGACCCGCTGTTCATGAAACAGCTGTGGCTATTCTGGGTCGGCCCGCTGGCCGGCGGTGTGATCGGTGCGCTGGCATACCGCCTGATACGCCCGGCCAAGATCTGAAGCACGCCGTCACGACAACGGGCGCCCTGGGGCGCCCGTTTTCGTTGGTGCTCGCTTCTACCGTCGACCGCGAGCGTGAGCGGGAGATTTCAGAAGTACTGGGTGAGGCTGAACTTGGCGTTGCGACCCTGGCTGTACACGCTGTCGCCGGCCAGCGCCGGGTGGTAGTCACGGTTGAACAGGTTGTCGACGGTGAAGTTCAGCTCGGTGTTCTCCAGGCCCAGGCGGCGCGGCTTCCAGCTGGCGAAGACGCGCTGGGTGTCGTAGCTGTCGTTGACCGTCTGGTCCCAGAAAATGTCGCCGACGCTGGTGCCCATGCCGCCCTTGTACTTGTCGCTGGGCAGGCGGTCGGTCTGGCGGACGAACTCGCCCTGCCAGCCGATCTGCGCATCCCACGCCGGGATCTTGGTGCCCAGGGTGGCGACCCACTTGGCCGGCGGCACGTCACGCGCCCACACGTTCGGGCCCCAGGGGTTGCTGTAGGCGCCGTCGTGCTTGCCGGTCACCCACGAATAGGACAGCCCGCCGAACAGCCAGGGGCTGTCGTAGAAGCTCTCGATCTCGAAGCCCTTGTAGGTCACGCCGGGCAGGTTGCGGTAGTTGGAGAGCGGCAGGTAGTCGCCGCAGCTGCCGGAAATGGTGCCGTTGTCGATGGCCTGCTGCTCGCAGCCGACGCTGCGGGTGCGGAAGATCTCGTCCTTGATCTTGTTCTGGAACAGCGTGGTGCGCACCTGCAGGTTGTCGCCGTTGATGAACAGGTCCGGTAGGTTGACCAGCGAGCCGAAGCGCAGCGCATGAATGCGCTCGGGGTCCAGGTCGCGGCTGGTGGCGCTCACCGTGCTGCTGTTCTGCACCTCGTACATCTCGTCGATCACCGGCGCGCGCCAGGTGCGGCTGTAGTCAGCGAAGAAGCCCAGGCGTTCGGTGGCGGTCCAGAACAGCGACAGCCGCGGCGACCAGCCGCTGTAGGTCTGCGAGCTGTAGTCGTGGCCTTGCGCGGCGTTGTTGTAGATCGGCGCGTCGTTGTCCTTGCCCTGGTTGCGCACATGGTCAAAGCGCAGCGACGGGGTGATGGTCACGCTGCCGAGGGTCAGCGCGTCCTGGATGTAGGCGCTGTTGGTGTTCTGCTTGCCGCTGGGCATGAAAGTCGGCTGGAAGTGGCCGTAGTTGTAGCGCGCCGTGTTGTAGGTGGAGCCGGGGATATACATGTCGGTGGTGCGCGTGTGGCGGTGGAACTGCGTGCCCACGGTGAACGCGTGCTGCACCGGACCGGTCGCGAACAGGCTGGTGTTGCGCAGCTCCAGCACCTTGTCCTTGTAGTCGGTGTCCATCTTGCGGCCACCCGTGGAGACCTGGAAGAAGGCGTCCGGGTTGCGCTCGTCGATCTGGTCGATGTGCGACTCGGAGTACTGGACCATCAGGTCGATCAGCGGGTTATCGATCGGGTGATATTCGTACTTGCCGGACCAGGTGGTGTCGGTGGTGTCGCGGTGCGCCAGCAGGCGCTTGAGCGCGGCCTCGTAGCCGTAGCGGTCGATGCTCGACTGGGTCGGTGGCGTCGGGTAGGAGGCCGAGGAAAACGGCGTCCAACGCGTGCTGTGGGAGCGGCTGTAGGCCAGGCTGATGTCGTTGTCGAGGTTGGGGTGCAGGTTCAGCTTGAACAGCCCGGCGTCCAGGTCCTGGGCGCTGTTGGGCAGACGGCTGGGGTTGATCGGGTAGTTGTTGTTCGGGTCGGGAATGTGCCCGGCGAGCTTGATGTCACGGCCATCGCGGGCGGTCAGATAGGCCAGCGCGTCGACCTTGCGATCCTCGGTGCGGCCGTAGACGGCGCCGCTGTAGATCTTCTGCTGGTCGTTGGAGTGGTAGCCGTACTTGAGCATGGCGCCGACGTTCTGGTCGTCGCGCAGCAGGTCCGGCGCGTCCTTGGTTTCCATGTGCACGGTGCCGCCGAAGCCGCCGTTGCCGTTGTAGACCGAGTGCGGGCCCTTCTCCACCTCGATGCGCTTGATCAGCTCCGGCTCGATGAACACGGTGCCCTGCTGGTAACGCTCGAAGCCGCTCTTGGGCGCGCCGTCGAGGGTGAAGGGCACGTCCTCGGCATCACCCAGGCCCCAGATGTTGACGGTCTGCCCGCCCGGTTTGGGCGAGCCGCCCATGGTCACGCCGGGCAGGGTTTCCAGCAGGCTGGGAATGTTGTCAGCCTGGATGCGCTCGATGTCCTTGCGGGTCAGGGTCGAACGGCCGACGGTGCTGGAGTCCACCGAGAGGCCGCTGCCGACGATGGTCTGCGAATCCAGCTCGATGGCATTTTCGCTGAACTTGTCGACCTTGCCCTGGCGGCGCACGACGAAGCCGTCACCGGCCTCCACCAGCTCCAGGGACGAGCCCTTGAGCAGGAGCTCCAGCGCTTCACGCATGCTGTAGCGGCCGTTGATCGCCGGCGCCTTCAGGCCGTCTAGTTGGCCGGCATCGTAGAGCACCTGTACGCCGGCCTGCTGCGACAGGCTGCCGATGGATTCGCTCAACCCCTGCGCTGGCAGGTCGACCTGCCAGTCGGCGGCGCGGCTGTACTCGGCCAGCATCAGGCTGCCGAGCAGGACGGCGCAGCCCAGCGGGCGTGCGAACGGGAAGTTGAAACGAGACTGCATGCAAGGCCCTCCCCAGGGACGAAAAGCGCTGCGTGTTTCGCAGCGAATGACGGGGAAGACCCTCATTCGAGAAAAACCCACACCTGCGAATAAAAATATTTCTCAAGAACTCGAAGACAGGTGGTTCTCCAGTTCGGAAAACGTGCCGAGGCATCCCCCTCACCCCAGCCCTCTCCCGGAGGGAGAGGGGGCAGGCCACGCCGGCTGACACCATGGTTTCCACCTGCACCGACCGGTCCCCTCTCCCTCCGGGAGAGGGGACGGGCAGTGCGGGCTGACGCCTTGGTTTCCACCTGCGCCGAACGGTCTCCTCTCCCTCCGGGAGAGGGGACGGGCCGTGCCGGCTGACGCCATGGTTTCCACCTGCGCCGAACGGTCTCCTCTCCCTCCGGGAGAGGGGTGGGCCGTGCCGGCTGACGCCATGGTTTCCACCTGCGCCGAACGGCCCCCTCTCCCTCCGGGAGAGGGGGAAAGCCGTGCCGGCTGACGCCATGGTTTCCACCTGCGCCGAACGGTCCCCTCTCCCTCTGGAAGAGGGGGCAAGCCGTGCCGGCTGACGCCATGGTTTCCACCTGCGCCGAACGGTCCCCTCTCCCTCCGGGAGAGGGGGGCAAGCCGTGCCGGCTGACGCCATGGTTTCCACCTGCGCCGAACGGCCCCCTCTCCCTCCGGGAGAGGGGCAAGCCACGCCGGCTGACACCATGGTTTCCACCTGCGCCGAACGGTCCCCTCTCCCTCCGGGAGAGGGTTAGGGTGAGGGGCTCTTGATCTTGTAGGAGCGCGCCATGCGCGCGATCGCGGGCATGGGCCAGGCTCCCCGCCTCTCCTACAGGGGGAAATCAGCGCGGCAGGATGACGGCGCTGCCATCGGCCTTGCGCTGCACACGCACGTCGAGCAGCACCGGCAAGGCGGCGAGAAAATCGTCCGGGCGGGACAGGCGCACGTTGCCGGAGATCGGTTTCTGCGCCAAGCGCTCATCGCCCAGGCGGATGGGCGCGGCGCGGTATTGCGACAGCTCGTCCACCAACGCCCCCAGCGGCTGGTTGCGGAAGGCGAGCATGCCGTCACGCCACGCGGCAATGGAGGCGACAGGCACGTGATCGACCTGCGCCTCCCCTGCCCCGGCCGCCAATTGCGCGCGGTCACCGGCGGTCAGCGTCTGCTCGCCTGGGGCGTTGAGCCTGGCCTGCAAAGCCACCTTCCCGTGGCGCACGGCGACAGTGAGTTCGCCGTCTCCACGGCGTACATCGAATCCCGTGCCCAGCACCCGCACACGGCTGTCCCCTGCCGCCACGCGGAACGGCCGGGCGCTGTCGTGGGTCACTTCAAAATAGGCTTCGCCGCGCACCAGTTGCACATCGCGGAAAGCGTCCGAGAACGCCACTCGCAGCGTCGAATCGCCGGCCAGGAAAACCCGCGTGCCGTCTGCCAGCGTCACCTCGCGCTGCTCCCCCGAGGCGGTGGACTGCACCTGTTGCGGGTCGGCCAGGCGACCGCCGCTGAAATCGTTGGCCAGAAGCAGTGCACCGAGGAACAGGCTGGCGGCGGCGAGCCCACGCCAGGGCAGCGAGGGCCGACGTCGCGGTGCGATGCTCGGCCGGCGGATATGGTCGAGATCGCTCCACAACTGCTCGATCTCGCGGTAGGCGCCTTCATGGGCCGGATCTTCCGCCAACCAGTCGGAGAAGGCCTGGCGCTCGCGGGCATCCCAGGCGCCTGCGCGCTGACGGCTGAACCACTTGGCGGCCAGTTCGTCGATCACCTGCTGGCGTTCCTCCTGCGGCGTCATGCTTCGCCCTCTCCCTGAACCTGACGCTTGCAATGCAGCAGCGCGCTGGCGACGTGCTTCTCCACCATGCTCAATGAAATCCCCATGCGCCTGGCCACCTCCGGCTGCGACAGGCCATCGAACTTGTGCAGGATGAAAGCCTCGCGGCGCCTTGGCGGCAGGCTGTCCAGCGCCTGGGAAAGCTGGCGAAGATAACGTTGTCGCTCGAACTGCACCACGGGTTCGCCCCCTTCGGCGGCCGGTTGCTGGTCACTGTCGACGGCCTCTTCCGGCTCGCTGGAAAAGCGCCGGGAGCGCTGCCAGTGGTCGCGCAGCAGGTTGCGCGCAACCTGAAAGAGAAACGCACGCGGCTGTTCCACTTCATGCCGCGAGGAGGACTTGAGCCACTGGGTGAAGGCGTCCTGGGCGAGGTCGGCGGCGTCCGCCGAACTGCCCAGCTGCTTGCGCAGGAAGCGCAGCAGCTCGCCATGGAAGGAGCGATAGGCCTGGGACACCGAACGGGAGAAACGCTCATCCATCGACGCACGCCTCCCGGCGTCGCCGCCCTGCCCCGCTGTTGCCCGCTACCACGCCGCCCCCGAACCGAGGCGCTGGGCCTCGACAACTATCGAATTGCACAAATGATAATACATATCATTTGCGAAAATGAAGCCGAACGCGAGCGCTGGATAGAAGAAGGCCGCCTCGCGGCGGCCTTCGGGGGATTCAGACGTTGGCGATGCGCGCCCTTCGTGCCCGGTAACTGCGCAGCAACGACGGCGCCAGCGCGGTAAGTGCCGAGCCGCTGACCACCAGGAATGCGCCGATATAGGCCAGGCCATTGAGGTCTTCGGGCAGGACGAACTCGGGCCAGATCGAGGCAGCCAACGCCACCGAGGCGAAGGTCACCAGCGGCGTGATCGCCAGGGTCGCGCTGACCCGCGAGGCTTCCCAGTGCGCCAGTGCCTCGGCAAAGGCGCCGTAGGCCACCAGAGTGTTCAGGCAGCAGGCTAGCAGCAGCCAGCCTTGCAGCGGCGAGAGGTCCAGCGCCTCCAGCGGATGCGCCCAGGGCGTCAGCAGCGCGCCGCAGCCCAGGTAGATCACCATCATCACCTGCACCGAGGTCCACTGGGTCAGCAGTTGCTTCTGTGCCAGGCCGTAGAAAGTCCAGATGAAGGCAGCGAAGACCACGATCAGCACGCCGGTGGTGTACTCGCCCAGCGAGCTGAACAGTTCGGCCAGGCGCTGATTGAAGAACAGACCGAAGCCGAAGATCAGCACCGCAAGGCCGAGAGCCTGGCCGATGCTGAAGCTCTCCTTGAAGACGAACAGGCTGCCCAGCAGGAGCAGGATCGGCGCGATCTGGATCACCAGCTGAGTGGTGCCCGGCGTGAGCATGCGCAGGCCGATCAGGTAGCACACGTAGTTGCCGGTCAGGCCGAGAATGGCCAGCAGCACCAATCCCTTGCCACGCGCGCCAAGTGGAGAGAAGCGCGGCAGTTGGCGGGTGAAGGCCAGGTAGATCAGCAGCAGACCACCGGACACCACCAGGCGAAACCAGGTGACGGTGATCGGGTCCATGACCTTCAGGACCTCCTTGAGCTTGATCGGCAGGATGCCCCAGAGGACGGCGGTGACCAGGGCCAGGAACAGGCCGAATTGCCAGCGGCCGGATGAAACGTGCATGGGAGCCTCGACGCGTGTGCGGTCCGCCATGCTAAGTCATGGCGGTATCGCCCCATAGGAACAGTTGCGTTGCGCAACTGTTCCGGTCGCCCGGCAATCTCCGCGGCAACGCCCTAGATCAGGGTGGACAGGCGCAGCAGCCACCAGATCAGGATGATCAACTGGACGAAAAATGCCGCGAAGCGAATCCATACGGCCAGCGCCGACGTGCTGATCAGGTGCACGACGGACTGAACGATGCGCGCCACCAGCAAGGTCGGCGCCAGCGGATCAGTGATCAGCACCTGGTCGGTGACCATGGCGTAGAGCAGCACCGCGCAGAACAGCGGCACGTTCTCCACGCAGTTGGCGTGAGCACGCACCAGACGCTGGCCGAAAGTGCCGGGGGTGTTGCTGCCGTCGGCGGCGAAGACGTTGACCTTCATGCGGCCGCTCATTACCAGCAGGCCACGCTGGTTGACCAGCAGCAGAACCAGCAGCTCGGTCCAGGCAACCAGGCCGAGCAACGCGAAGGCAGAGGGACTCAGGGACATGCGGGACTCCTTTCTCTTGTTGGTTTGAGCGGGAGTCTAGGGGAAGTAGAGCAATTGCTCTAGTCTGCACATAGGTGGGGCATTGGTAGAAGCAACTGTCTTCCTCTGAAAGTTCGTGCTTGGGATTTCCCTCTCCCTAACCCTCTCCCTGAAGGGAGAGGGGACTGTCCCGAGAGCGCTGCTCACTCGGCGCTTACCGGTTGATTCCGGTATTCGCATACACACCGAACAGCCCCCTCTCCCTCCGGGAGAGGGCTGGGGTGAGGGCAAACCACCGCACAGGGTTTTCCATGCAGAAGCACCGCGCGCCACCGAAAAAGAAAACGGGCAGCCCGCTTCCGGGCTGCCCGTTGTATTCCAGCGCCGCATTCAGAGCTTGGCGATGGACACCTCGGTGGATTTCACGAAGGCGATCACTTCGCTGCCGATGGCCAGTTCCAGTTCTTTCACGGAACGGGTGGTGATCACCGAAGTGACTATGCCGGCGGCGGTCTGCACGTCGATTTCCGACAGTACATCGCCTTCGACGATTTCCTTGATGGTGCCTTTGAACTGGTTGCGGACGTTGATGGCTTTGATGGTCATGGCGTTTCTCCTTGGGGAATGGCGTTACACGTGTGAACGTTGGATCAGAGTGCCCAGCGCAGTTGCGTGGGCAGTGGGGATACGGGTTCCGGCTCGGGCGGCTGCGCCGGCAGCGACAGCACGCGTTCGAGCACTTCGGCTTCCAGCGCGGCCAGGCGTGCCGAACCACGGGCACGCGGACGGTGCAGCTCGACATTGAGGTCCAGGCCGATCTCGCCGTCCTCGATGAGGATCACTCGGTCGGCGATGGCCACGGCCTCGGCGACGTCATGGGTGACCAGCAGCACGGTGAAGCCATGCTGCTGCCAGAGGCCCTCGATCAGTTGCTGCATCTCGATGCGGGTCAGCGCATCCAGCGCGCCCAGCGGCTCGTCGAGCAGCAGCAGGCGCGGCTGGTGGATCAGGGCGCGGGCCAGGGCCACGCGCTGCTTCTGGCCACCGGACAGGCTGGCCGGCCACTCGTTGGCGCGGTCGGAAAGGCCCACGGCTTCCAGCGCTTCCAGCGCCTTGCCGCGCCAGTCGCCTTTCAGGCCGAGGCCGACGTTGTCGATCACCCGCTTCCAGGGCAGCAGGCGCGAGTCCTGGAACATCAGGCGGGTTTCTTCGCGGGCGCTTTCCAGCGGCGCGGAGCCGGCCAGCAGTTGGCCGTCGCTGGCTTCATCCAGCCCGGCCAGCAGGCGCAGCAAGGTGCTCTTGCCGCAGCCGCTGCGGCCGACGATGGCGACGAACTGGCCGGCGGGAATCCGCAGGTCGATGCCCTTGAGCACTTCTCGCTCGCCGAAGCGCTTGCGCACGTTTTCCAGCGCCAGCGGGATGCCTTTCTTGAGTTGTTGCGGCAGTTGATTGACTGCGTTCATGCCGCACCTCCTTTCACCTGATATGCCGGGTGCCAGCGCAGCCAGACGCGTTCCAGGCCACGGGCAGCGAGGTCCGCCAGCTTGCCGAGCACGGCGTAGAGCAGGATGGCCAGCACCACTACGTCGGTCTGCAGGAACTCGCGGGCGTTCATCGCCAGGTAGCCGATGCCGGAGTTGGCGGAAATGGTCTCGGCGACGATCAGGGTCAGCCACATGAAGCCCAGGGCGAAGCGCACGCCGACCAGGATCGAGGGCAGCGCGCCGGGCAGGATCACCTGGCGGAACAGCGCGAAGCCGGACAGCCCATAGCTGCGCGACATTTCCAGCAGGCCCGGGTCGATGTTGCGGATACCGTGGTAGGTGTTGAGGTAGATCGGGAACAGCGTGCCGAGGGCGACCAGGAAGATCTTCGCCGACTCGTCGATGCCGAACCACAGGATCACCAGCGGGATCAGCGCCAGGTGCGGTACGTTGCGGATCATCTGTACCGAGCTGTCGAGGAAACGCTCGCCCCACTTCGACAGGCCGGTGATCAGCCCCAGCACCAGGCCGATGCTGCCGCCGATGACGAAGCCGACGGCGGCACGCCAGGTGCTGATCGCCAGGTGTTGCCACAGCTCGCCGCTGACCACCAGATGGTAGCCGGCTTCGGCCACCGCGCTGGGTGCCGGCAGGATGCGGCTGGACAGCCAGCCTAATTCCACTGCCAGTTGCCAGATCACCACCAGGCCCACCGGCAGGGCCCAGGGCGCGAGGCGCTGGGCAAGGTTATTGGAAACGCTCATCTCTTCTCTCCGGATTCTTCGGTCGCTACGTAGGGCGCATAACGCGCCAGCGTTATCCGCCGCGGCGGATGAAGCGTTCCGCTTCATTCGCCCTACGGGTGTCAGCTCGCCGATGCCGCCTTGGGCAGGATGTCGTTGGCGACCATCTCGCCGAACGGGCTGACGTAGCCGCGCTCCTGCGGTTGCTGCGGCCGGGCGAGGTCCAGGTGCGGGAAGAGCAATTCGGCGACCCGGTACGACTCTTCCAGGTGCGGGTAGCCGGAGAAGATGAAGGTGTCGATCCCCAGGTCTGCATATTCCTTCACGCGGGCCGCCACGGTCGGGCCATCGCCCACCAGCGCGGTGCCAGCGCCACCGCGGACCAAGCCGACGCCGGCCCAGAGGTTGGGGCTGACTTCCAGCTTGTCCTTGTTGCCGCCGTGCAGGGCGGCCATGCGCTGCTGGCCGACGGAGTCGAAGCGCGCCAGGGAGGCCTGGGCACGGTCGATGGTGTCCTGGTCCAGGTGGGAGATCAGGCGGTCGGCGGCCTGCCAGGCTTCGTCGTTGGTCTCGCGGACGATCACGTGCAGGCGGATGCCGAAGCGCACGCTGCGGCCCTGCTTGGCGGCCTTCTCGCGGACCTGGGCGATCTTCTCGGCAACGGCGGCCGGCGGCTCGCCCCAGGTCAGGTACAGCTCGACCTGCTCGGCGGCTAGGTCCTGCGCTGCATCGGAAGAGCCACCGAAATACAGCGGCGGACGCGGTTGCTGGATCGGCGGGTAGAGCAGCTTGGCGCCCTTCACTTGCAGATGCTTGCCGTCGTAGTCGACGGTCTCACCTTCCAGCACGCGGCGCCAGATGCGGGTGAATTCGACCGAGGCTTCGTAGCGCTCGGCGTGGCTCAGGTGCAGGCCGTCGCCGGCCAGTTCGTCCGGGTCACCGCCGGTCACCAGGTTGAACAGCGCGCGCCCACCGGAGAGCCGGTCGAGGGTTGCGGCCTGGCGGGCGGCCACGGTCGGGGAAATGATGCCCGGACGCAGGGCGACCAGGAACTTCAGACGCTGGGTCACCGGGATCAGCGAGGCGGCGACCAGCCAGGAGTCCTCGCAGGAGCGGCCGGTGGGGATCAGCACGCCGCCGAAACCGAGGCGGTCGGCGGCCTGGGCGACCTGTTGCAGATAACCGTGGTCCACGGCACGGGCGCCTTCGGCGGTGCCCAGGTAGTGGCCGTCGCCGTGGGTCGGCAGGAACCAGAAGATGTTGAGACTCATCGCTGTAACTCCAGATAAGCGCGCCGGCGTGGCGTAGCCGCGCGATGATGGGTTGGGTGTGCGTCGTGCTTTTGGCTCTTCAGGTAGATCTTTCGCACCGTCGAGCCCCTCTCCCCGGCCCTCTCCCTGAAGGGAGAGGGAGCAGTCCGTGCCGGCTGACATATCAGTTTCAGCCGGTGCCGATCCTGTCCCCTCTCCCTTCGGAGCGGGGCGCGTAGCCAGGGTTAGGGAGAGGGTCGTATCAGGTGAATCAGTTGCTGGCAGCGGCCACCTTGGCCGGCGCCGTCCACACCACGTCCTTGATGCTCAGCTTCTTGGGGATCAGCTTCAGGTCGGTGAAGGTGTCGGCGATCTTCTGCTGTGCGGCGGTAACGTCCGGGGTGATCGGCTGGGCGCCGTAACCCTGGCGTTTCACCGCGGTGAAAGTGATGTCCGCCGGCAGGCCGAGCAGCGGCGCAACCTGGTCGGTCACCTGCTGCGGGTTCTGCTGCGACCACTCGCCCACCGAGCGCACTTCGTCGATCAGGGTGGTGATCACCTGCGGGTGGTTGTTCGCATAGGGACGGGTGGCAAGGTAGAACTGGTGGTTATCCACAAGGCCGGTGCCATCCACCAGGGTGCGGGCGGAGAGCTGTTTCTCGGCGGCGGCCTGGTACGGGTCCCAGATCACCCAGGCATCGACGCTGCCACGCTCGAAGGCGGCGCGGGCGTCGGCCGGCGGCAGGTAGACGGGCTGGATATCGGTGTATTTCAGGCCGGCTTTTTCCAGAGCGCGCACCAGCAGGTAGTGCACGTTGGAGCCTTTGTTCAGGGCGACTTTCTTGCCCTTCAGCTCGGCGACGGATTTGATCGGCGAGTCCTTGGGCAGCAGGATCGCTTCGCTGGTCGGCGCCGGCGGTTCGTGGGCGACGTAGACCAGATCGGCGCCAGCGGCCTGGGCGAATACCGGAGGGGTTTCGCCGGTGACGCCGAAGTCGATGCTGCCGACGTTCAGGCCTTCGAGCAGCTGCGGGCCGCCGGGGAATTCGGTCCATTGCACCTTCACGCCCTGCTCTGCCAGGCGCTTCTCCAGCGTGCCACGGGCCTTGAGCAGCACCAGGGTGCCGTATTTCTGATAACCGATACGCAGGGTGCCGGGTTGTTCGTCCGCCTGGACGTTGTAGGACAGGGCCGCAATCAGCAGGGCCGCCAGTCCACTACGCAAAGTGAGAGTCCGCATGGGAGTGATCCTTCGTCGAGTGTGATTGCCGGACCTGCGGTCCCGTTGACGGGACGGTGAGGGCCTTTTCTTGTTTGACGCAGTAGGAGCCTGCCGGGTTGGGGCTTGGCGTTCACTGCGTGGAGTTGTCTGTCAGATGCTCCAGCGGGCGTTGATCAGCCGTTCGTTGAGCAGGTTCGGGTCGATGGGTTTCGGTCGGCGCGCCAGGGCGCCGTGGAACTGTTCCAGGGATTCCAGCAGTCGATGTTCGAGGGTGGATTCCAGACGCGCCGGGGTATTGCCCTCGGGGTATTGCACCTGGCTCTCCTCGGCGAACACGCCGTGCAGGGTTTCCTGGGCCTTCAACGCGGCGAGGACCGGCTTGAGCGCGTAGTCCACCGCCAGCATGTGGGCGTTGCTGCCGCCAGTAGCCAGGGGGAGCACCACCTTGTGCGCCAGCGCCCGTTCCGGCAGCAGGTCGAGGATGACCTTCAGCGCACCGGCGATGGACGCCTTGTACACCGGGGTGGAAATCACCAGGCCGTCGGCGCGCAGGATCTGCTCGATCAGCTCGACCACCCGCGGGCTGTCGAAGCGTGCATGCAGCAGGTCTTCCGCCGGAAAGTCGTGCACGGAGTAGGAGCGCACCTCGGCGCCGTGGGCGTGCAGCCAGTTCCGCGCGATGTCCAGGAGGACGCCGGAGCGGGAACGCTGGCTGGGGCTGCCGGCAAGGGTGACTACATACATCTGCACATTTCCTTATAACGATCAGGACGATACAAATGCCGCCCTGCTAACCAATGTGCATAGACCTTAACAGGCAACCTCATATTCCAATAAATGTTATTTTTTCATTTGGTTATGCATTTTCGTTTTAAAAGTACGTCCAACTGTCTCCTCCTGGCTAATTCTGCGCCTGCATTTCCCCCTCACCCCAACCCTCTCCCTAAGGGAGAGGGAGCAGGCCGTGCCGGCTGATGCTGTGGTTTCATCCTGCACCGAACGGTCCCCTCTCCCACTGGGAGAGGGCTAGGGTGAGGGCCGATCCGAGCACAGCAGCATTCTGTAGGGGCGGAACGTCAGATGACGTGAGACTGGTGCAGCTCGGTCAGCGCTTCGCCGCGCAGGAAGGCGAGTTCCACGGCGCGACGATCGCGCGGACGCGGCAGCGGCACAGGGAATTCGCGGCGCAGGCGGCTGGGCGTGCCGCCCAGCAGGAGGACGCGGTCGCTGAGGTAGAAGGCTTCGTCGAGGTCGTGGGTGACCAGCAGGATGCTGATGTCGTACTCCAGCGCCAGTTGCTGGATCAGGTCCTGCAGGCGGATGCGGGTGAAGGCGTCCACCGCGCTGAAGGGTTCGTCCAGCAGCAACACCTGCGGACGACCGTAGAGGCCACGGGCGATGGCCGCGCGCTGAGCCATGCCGCCGGAGAGCTGCTTGGGCAGCAGGTCGCCCTTGCCTTCCAGGCCCACGTCGCGCAGCAGGTGCGCGATACGGTTGTCGTCGGCCAGCCAGCCGTCGGCGAAGCCGATGTTTTGCGCCACGGTGAGCCAGGGCAGCAGGCGCGGCTCCTGGAACACCACACCGATGCCACCAACGCCACGGCCTGTGTCACCGCCAGGGCCGAAGCCCAGCAGCGGGTTGCGCTCCAGCGAGCCGGCGAACTCGTCGTCCAGTCCGGCGGCGATGCGCAGCAGGGTACTTTTTCCACAGCCGCTCGGGCCGAGCAGGCTGACCACTTCGCCCGGCGCCAGGCTCAGGCTGACGTCGTCCAGCACCCGCACGCCGGAGAAGCTCTTGCGGATATCACGCAGTTCCAGCAAGGCGCTCATCAGCTCTCTCCGTTGCCAAGGAAAGTATCGCGCCAGGCCAGCGCACGCTGCTCCAGCGCCTTGAGCAGGCTGTCGCTGAGCTTGCCGAGTACCGCCAGCACCAGGATGGCGGCGATGACGATGTCCGGCCGCGAGGTTTCCCGGCCGTCGCTGAGCAGATAGCCCAGGCCACGGGTGGCAGCGATCAGCTCGGCGGCGACGAGGAACATCCAGCTCAGGCTCAGCGCGCCGCGCAGGCCGGTGAACAGGCTCGGCAGCGCCGCCGGCAGCAGAATCCGCCGCACCAGGGCAAACGGCGACAGGTGATACAAGCGGCCCAGTTCGACCCACTTGCGGTCGACGTTACGCACGCCGGCTACCAACGAGAGATACACGGGGAAGAACGCGCCGAGGGCGATCAGCACGATCTTCGGGGTTTCGTCGATGCCCAGCCAGAGCAGCAGGAGCGGCACCCAGGCGAGGCTGGGAATGGCCCGCAGCGCCTGGAAAGTCGGCTCGAGATAAGCCTCGGCACGCTGGCTGAGGCCGACCCAGGTGCCGATCAGGATGGCCAGCGCAGCGCCAATGGCAAAGCCGGCAGCCACCCGCGCCAGGCTGGCCGCCATGTGTTTCCAGAGTTCTCCCTGGGCCAGTTGCCAGAGCGTCAGCGCCACACTGCTGGGCGCCGGCATCTGGTGCTCGGGCAACCAGCCGACGCGCACGACCAGCTCCAGCACCGCGCACAGCAGCAGCGGCAGCAGCCAGGCGCGCCAGCTCAGTCGCGGCCAACGCAGCTTTGGCAGGCGGCGCTGGCGAGCGAGGCGCAGGCTCTGGGTCGACATGGATTATTGCCCCGCCTTGGCGACGGCGGGTTTGCCGATCACTTCACCAGCCAGTTGCGGAGCGATCAGTTGATCGACCACGGCGGTCACGTCAGTGCCCGGACGTACCAGTTGCTCATCCAGCAGGATCGGCGCGGCAGCCTTCAGCGCGGCGACCTGCTCGGCGCCCGGCAGCGGCTTGCTGAAGTCGGTGCGCGAGAGTTGCAGCTTGGCCACTTCCAGCGGCAGCTTGGCTTCCTCGGCCAGCAGCTTCGCCGTCTCCTCCGGATGCGCAACGGCCCACTGGCGCGCCTCTTCATAGGCGGCGATGACCTGCTTGATCAGCTCCGGCTGTTCCTGCTCGAACTTCTCGGTGACGCTGAGCACGCCGTAGCTGTTGAAGTCGACATTGCGGTACAGCAGCCGCGAGCCGGCCTGCAGTTCGCTGGCGGCCATGTGCGGGTCCAGCCCCGCCCAGGCATCCACCCTGCCCCGCTCCAGCGCGGCGCGGCCGTCCGGGTGCTGCAGGTGGACGATCTCCACGTCGTTCTTGTCCAGCCCAGCCTTTTGCAGGCTGCGCAGGAGGAACAGGTAGGGATCGGTGCCCTTGGTGGCGGCGATCTTCTTGCCCTTGAGATCCGCTACGGATTTCAGCGGCGAATCCTTGGGTACTACCAGTGCGGTCCACTCCGGACGGCTGGCGATGTAGACGGTCTTCAGCGGGGCGCCGTTGGCGCGGCTGAGCACGGCTGCGAGCCCTGCGGTGGAGGCGAAGTCGGTACTGCCGGCGTTGAGGTATTCCAGGGAACGGTTGCTGCCCTGGCTGAACACCCAGCGCACTTCGGTGCCCTGCGGCTTGAGGGACTTCTCCAGCCAGCCGAAGTGTTTGAGCACCAGGCTGGTGGGCGCGTAGTAGGCGTAGTCCAGGCGCACCTCCTTCGGTGCGTCGGCGGCTTGGGCGGGGCTGTTGTAGGCGCCGATCGGCAGGCTCGCGAGAAGAGCGACGGCCAGGCTGCGGCGCCAGGTGGAATGACCCATGGTCGTTCTCCTTGGCGTGGGCTGGTGTCTTCTTCCCGTCTGGCGGGCAAGTCAGATCGTTGGAGGTGGAGCGAATAAAAAAGCGCGGCGTGGTCCGCGCATGAAGAATAAAAAAGGGGCCGGCGTACCGGCCCGATTGACCGCTCGAGGTTGAGAAGCAGTAGCCCGAAGCGCGCGAACTAGAGCCCGGCAAGGCGCCAACGGCAGTGAGAGCGGAGTGTGCTAGTGCACATGAGCATCTCGCTGCCGCTGGCAACGCGGGCTGGCCGACGCGCAGCCGCTTCGGATCACTTGTTCGGTTGCGGCGTCAGGCGCAGGTAGGGTTTGATCGCACGATAGCCTTTGGGGAAACGCTGCTTGATCTCGTCCTCGTCCTTGAGCGAGGGCACGATCACCACGTCGTCGCCGTCCTGCCAGTTGCCCGGCGTGGCGACCTTGTGGTTGTCGGTGAGCTGCAGCGAATCGATGACGCGCAGGATTTCGTTGAAGTTGCGCCCGGTGCTCGCCGGGTAGGTGATGGTCAGGCGCACCTTCTTGTTCGGATCGATGACGAACAGCGAGCGCACCGTCAGGGTGTCGTTGGCGTTCGGGTGGATCAGGTCATACAGCTCGGACACCTTGCGGTCGGCGTCGGCGATGATCGGGAAGTTGACCACGGTGTTCTGGGTCTCATTGATGTCCTCGATCCACTTCACGTGGGAGTCCACCGGGTCGACGGACAGGGCGATCACCTTGACGCCCTTGGCGGCGAACTGGTCCTTGAGCTTGGCGGTCAGGCCCAGCTCGGTGGTGCATACCGGGGTGAAGTCGGCCGGGTGGGAAAACAGAATGCCCCAGCTGTTGCCCAGCCATTCGTGGAAACGGATGCGGCCTTCGCTGGATTCCTGTTCGAAGTCGGGGGCGATGTCGCCAAGTCGCAAGCTCATGGGTCTCTCCTTGTTCGTGTTGGTAGCCACTATGCACAAGGTCGGATCGCATTAAAAAGAATATATTTTGATTTTCTTATAACCAAAACCAGCTATTCCTGCCGACCGTGTTCCGGCTGTGCGGCGCGCCGGACACTGAGCATAGTCAAGGGAGTGTGAAGGCTGGATGGCCAAGTGTTTCAACGCTGAAACGAAACCCGACCGTTCGTCGCCATCCCCCTGCGGCCCAGGCACGGCGGGGCTTTGCGACATACACTCGATGTAATTAATCCTTTAGCTTCGGGAGGTCAGTTCATGTTGGGGCAACGCGTCGGCGATAATCAGGCGGCCACCCATTACCGCAGCGACCGAATCAGTTCGGTCAATGGCCAGTACTTCTTCTCCACTCGCGAGGGGACTCTGGAAGGCCCCTACTTCACCCGCTTCGATGCCGAGCGCGAGGTCATGCAATACATCACCCGGATGCAGCAGGCGGCGGGGTTGATGGCGCGGGTAGCGCACTGATCCTGAGCGGACGAAACATGAAAACCCCGGCTGGCGCCGGGGTTTTCTTTTTTGCGCCTCATGGCCCGCAGGAGCGGAACCATCAAACCCTGGTAATGAAAAAGCCCCCGACGTCTCCGCCAGGGGCTCTCCAAAGCACCCGCCGCTTGCGTGGAGCAGCCGGCGCCATTCGGGCGAGGGTTGCGCCCTCGCCCGCCGTGCTCAGCGAACGGCTTCGAACAGGCCGGAGGCGCCCATGCCGCCGCCCACGCACATGGTGACGATGCCGTAGCGCAGGTTGCGGCGCTGCAGTTCGCGGACCAGGTGACCGACCTGGCGCGAGCCGGTCATGCCGAAGGGGTGGCCGATGGAGATGGAGCCACCGTTGACGTTGTACTTCTCGTTGTCGATCCCCAGGCGATCACGGGCATACAGGCACTGGGAGGCGAAGGCTTCGTTGAGCTCCCAGAGGTCAATGTCGGCGACTTGCAGGCCCTTGGCCTTGAGCAGCTTGGGTACCGAGAACACCGGGCCGATGCCCATCTCGTCCGGCTCGCAGCCGGCGACGGTGAAGCCACGGAAGAAGGCCTTGGGCTTGAGGCCCAGCTCCAGGGCTTTATCCAGGCTCATCACCAGGGTCATCGAGGCGCCGTCGGACAGCTGGGAGGCGTTGCCGGCAGTAACCGAGCCGTCCTCGGCGAACACCGGCTTGAGGGAGTTCAGGCCTTCGAGGGTGGTTTCCGGGCGGTTGCAGTCGTCGCGGTCGACCACGGCGTCGAGGACTTTCTTCTCGCCGGTGGCCTTGTCTTCCACCAGGTACTTCACGCTCATCGGCACGATTTCGTCGTCGAACAGGCCTTCGGCCTGGGCGCGAGCGGTGCGCTGCTGGCTCTGCAGTGAGTACAGGTCCTGCTGCTCGCGGGTGACATTGTAGCGGCGGGCGACGATCTCGGCGGTCTGGCCCATGGGGTAGTAGATGCCAGGGAACTCGTCCTTCAGGCGCGGGTTAACGAAGTTGTCGAGGTTCTGCTTGCCCATGGTCAGGGTGATGGACTCGACACCGCCGGCGACCAGGATGTCGCTGCAGCCCGAAGCCACCTGGTTGGCGGCGATGGCGATGGCCTGCAGGCCCGAGGAGCAGTAGCGGTTCAGGGTCATGCCGGCGACATGGATGCCGAGCTTCGACAGCACCGCCGCGTTGCGGCCGATGTTGTGGCCCTGGGCGCCTTCGTTGGAGCCGGCACCGACCACGCAGTCGTCCACCAGCAGCGGATCGAGGTTGTTGCGCGCCAGCAGCGCGTCGATGCAATGGGCGACCATGTCGTCCGGACGGGTCATGTTGAATTTGCCACGGAAGGACTTGGCCAGGCCGGTACGGACGCTGTCGACGATCACCACTTCGCGCATGGGAAACCTCGTTGCTTGTTGTTGGACTGAGGGAAGGTGTGGTCCGAGCATAAGCGGCGCTGAGGACACACCGCGACGATCATTCACCAGCCGTATAGCCGTGCCCCCACCCTCGTTGGGCAGGGACAAACGAAACCGCCGCCCGAAGGCGGCGGTTTCGCGGAGCGCGTGCAGGTCAGACGGTATCGGTCTTGATCGCGTGGTCACCCAGCAGGCCGTTGAGCACGGTGTGGGTATCCCCGGCGGAGAGCACACCGTTGCCGACGTGGCCGGCGTATTTGGCGGAGAGGTCGACGTTGGCCAGGTCGATGGTCTGGGTCGCTGTACCGCCACTGGTGGGGCTGACGCCGATGCTGGTGGTGCCCGCATTGACCGAGAAGGTCAGGTAGTGGGCGAGCGAGTCGGCGGTGGGCAGCGCGCCCTGCAGCAGGTCGGCCAGGTTCAGCGAGTCGCCTTCGGCGATGCTGAAATCCTTGACCACGTCGTGCCCGGTGTCGCCGGCCTTCCAGATGAACTCGTCGGCTCCGGTGCCGCCATACATGATGTCGTCGCCGGGTCCGCCGATCAGCTTGTCGTTGCCACCCTGGCCGAACATCAGGTCGTTGCCGGCCCCACCTTCGAGGATGTCGTTGCCGCCACGGGTGTCGCCGGCGACGTTCAACTGATCCGCATGCTGGACAATGTAGTTGGTCACCTGGGCCACCGTCGGCGCGCTGCCGTTGGTGGCGGTCAGGTAGTCCACCAGCGCCTGGTAGCCCTGGCCGTTGTGCGTGCCGGCGGCATGCCCGGCCCAGGCCAGCGAATCGGTGTTGATCACGTCACCGAAGATGATGTCGTTACCCGCGCCACCGACCAGGTGGTCGTTGCCCACGGTCACCGGCGTGCTGGTGCTGAAGCCCTCCTGCAGCGCCGCCTGCAACTGCTCGGCGGTGTTGATGATCTGCGGCTGGCCGACGGCGGCGTTGATGGTCTGCCCGTCCAGCGTCACGGAGCCGTTGCCGGTGGTGTCGGTGTTGTCGAAGAACTTCAGGTAGTTGTTGTTGATGCCGTCGCCGATACCGATGGCATTGACGTCCACCGCATTGTCCCCGGTGAGCGCGCCGGCGTGGTGCAGCATGTCATTGCCGGAGGTGAGCGCGGCGTTGATGTCGTTGTAGTTGGTGGTGTCGCCCGAACCGCTGTTGCCGTTGTACACGGTGGGGTTGCCGTCGGTGAGGAAGAACGCCAGGTTGATGTAGCCGTGGGCCGCATCGGCATGGTTGGTCGTCACCTGGGTGTTGAACCACTGCGAAGCGGCTTTCATCGCGTCGTCGTAGTTGGTCGCACCGTTGGCGCTGAGGGTGTTGATGGCGGCGATCAGGGCAGCCACGTTGGCGGTGGTGAGACCGTTGAAGGTGTTGACGTGGGAGTTGTCGCTGAACGACACCAGGCTGACGTTGATCACGCCGTCATGGCCCTTGATGGAGTTCACCAGGTTGATCAGCGCGTTCTTCGCCAGTGCCATCCGCGATATGCCGCTGCCGGAACCGTCGGCCATGCTGCCGGAGGTGTCGACGATCAGCGAGATGTTGTAGTTCTTGCCCGGCTGGGTATAGACCGACACCCCGCCGGCATCGCCGATCAGCACGTCATTGCCGCCGCTGCCGTTGATCTGCCCCGCCTTGTCCGCATCCAGCGGGCTGGGGATGGTGTGCAGAGTGGACGAGCCGTCGACATCGCCACTGTTGCTGCCCACCACCAGGATCGGCTGGCCGTACTTCAGGCAGATGTTGAGGTTGGCCGACGCGGTATCGCCATCGCCATCGATGATGGTGTATTTGAACACCTCGCTGATCTGCCCGCTTTCCGGGAACTGCACGCCGGCCTTGGAGGCATAGGTGTAGTCGCCGGCATGGTGGCCGCTCACGTCCTTGAGGTAGACGGTCAGCGTGCCGCTGCTGGTCTGGATCGTCAGCAGGCCGCTGCCGGTGTTGTAGCTGCCGGTGGCCGAGGTGGCGTTGGGGTTCACGTTGGTCAGGTTGCCCGAAGCATCCACCGCGAACTTCTCACCACCGAATTCGACCTGGGTGATGCGCACGGTGCCGTCGGCGCTCACGGGCAGGTCGTTGGCCAACAGGTTGCCGCTCACCGAGTCGATGGTCACCAGGTTCTGCAGGGTGGCCGTCAGGTCGGCAGGCTTGGTGACGATGATCGGATCACCGGTGTTGGTGACGCCCTTGAGGTCCGCATCGGTGATCGAGGCGCCCAGCCCCACGGCGTAGGCATCCACGTGGTTGGTGGCGTCATTGTTGTCGCCGTCCGGGTTGGCCAGGAAGCCTTTCCACTGGGTGATCGCCGTGTTGGTGTCGCCCACCGTCGGCTCGCCATCGGAGATGAAGTACACACGGTTGATCGCCGCCGGATCGTGGCCGCTGGCGGTGATGTCGGAGGTGACATTGGTCTTGGCCAGGTCCAGGGCGGCCTGGTAGTTGGTATCTCCGCTGGCGCTGAGGCCGTTGATCTTGCTCACCAGCGCGGTGTACTGCGCATCCGAGGTGCCGGTGAAGTTGAAGTCGCCCAGGTCCTTGGCGGTGCTGGCGAAGCTCAGTAGCGACACGTGGATGGCAATGCCCATGGCGGCGTACTGCTGCAGCATGCTCACCAGCGCCGCCTTGGCATTGGCCAGCTTGTCGCCCTGCATGCTGCCGGAGACGTCCACCACCAGCGTCAGGTTTACCGCCGGCGGCGCCTGCTGCACCAGGCAGCGCGGCGAGTCGTCCACCGCGGTCGGGCCGTCGTCGAGGAAGCTGAGCTTGCTGCCCAGGTCAATGTTGGCGGACTTCGTGTCGCCGTCGCCATCGGTCACCGTGGCGGCGAGGCCGATCTTGCCGGTGACCAGGCTCAGCGAGTCGTTCGGATCGCTGCCATTGGGGTGCTTGAGCGCCAGCTGCTGATCGAGCTTGACCACACCGGTGCTGCTGTTGAGCGTCACGGTGAAGGCGGTCGCCCCGCCAGTGCCGCCGACGCGGCCCTCGACCTGGGTGTCGCTGACCTTGACCAGCACGATGTTCTGCCCGTCGGTGGTCTGCAGGCCGCTCTGGGTGCCGTTGGTGGCGGTGAGGCTGTATGTCGTGCTGCCACCGTCGGCACCGGGATTGGCGGTGAAGGCGCTGCTGAAGTTGGCCGTGGCATCGACGTCCAGGTGCGTCTCGTCGACGGTGAGGCTCGGCGCGGCGTTGGCGTCCGCAGTGATGCTCGGACCGTCGTCGTGGAAGCTCAGCTTGCTGCCCAGATCGAGGCTGGCGGACTTCGAGTCGCCGTCGCCATCGGTAATGGTGGCGGTCAGGCTGATCTTGCCGCTGGCGATGCCCAGGACATCGTTGGGGTCGTTGGCGTCCGAATGCTTGAGCGCCATCTGCTGGTCGAGGGTCACGCTGCCATTGCTCAGCGTCAGGGTGAAGGCGATCGCCCCGCCCTGCCCGCCGACCCGGCCGACCACGCCGTTGCCTTCGTTGTACAGGTAGATCTTGTCGCCATTGGTCACGCGCAGACCGCTGTCGCTGCCGTCCTGCGCCGCGACCACCTTGTACACCAGGGTGCCCGCGCCATCGGCGCCGTAGCTGCTGGTGAACAGGCTGGTGACATTGGCGCTGGCATCGGAACCCAGGGTGGACTCGTCCACCACCAGGGCCGGAGCGCCCTGCGCGCTGGCGGTGATGCTCGGGCCGTCGTCGTGGAAGGTCAGCTGGCTGCCCAGTTCGACACTGGCGCTGTGGGAGTCACCGTCGCCATCGGTGATGGTAGCGGTCAGGCTGATCTTGCCGCTGGCGATGCTCAGGGCATCGTTGGGGTCGTTGGCGTCCGAATGCTTGAGCGCCATCTGCTGGTCGAGGGTCACGGTGCCGTTGTTCACCGTGACGGTGAAGGCGACAGCGCCGCCCTGCCCGCCAACCCGGCCGACCACACCATTACCTTCGTTGTACAGGTAGATCTTGTCGCCGTTGGTGACGCGCAGGCCGCTATCGCTGCCATCCTGCGTCGCCGTCACCTGATACACCAGCGAACCGGCGCCATCGGCACCGTAGTTGGTGGTGAACAGGCTGGTGACGCTGGCACTGGCATTGGTGCCCAGGCTGCTCTCGTCCACCACCAGGGCCGGACCGTGGTCCTGATTGGCGACGATGGTCGGGCCATCGTCGTAGAACACCAGCTTGCTGCCCAGATCGATGTGGGCGCTGTCGGTGTCACTGTCGCCATCGGTGATGGTGGCGGTGAGGGTGATCTTGCCGGCAGCGATGCTCAGCCCTTCGTCATCGTTATGGGTGTCGGGGTGAATGAAGGCCACGCGCTGATCCAGCGTGAGCGCACCGCCATCGGGACGAACCACGAAGGCGACCGCGCCGGTACCTTCGACCTTGCCCACCACGCCGTTGCCATCGTTGAACAGCAGGATGCGTGCGCCACTGGCGCTTTCACGCAGGCCACTGTCCGTGCCGTCCTGGGCCACGCTGACCTTGTAGGTGATCGAACCCGGACCATCGGCGCCGAAGTGCGCGTCGAACAGTTGCGACACCAGGCTGGCCTCGACACGCGCATCGCTGCCCAGCGTGGACTCGTCCACCTCCAGGCGGATGTCGGCCTCGGTGCACGGCTGGATGCACGGACCATCGTCGAGGAAGGTCAGCTTGCCGCCCAGGTCGATGTGGGCATTGGCGCTGTCGCCGTCCTTGTCGGTAATGGTGGCGGTGAGGGTGATCTTGTCGGCGCCGATGCTCAGCGGATCGTTCGAGTCGCTGGTCACCGGGTGTACCAGGGCGCGCTGCTGGTCCAGGGTGATCGCGCCATTGTTGAGCGTCACGCTGAAGGCCACCAGGTTGGTGCCCTCCACGCGTCCTTCGACACCGTTGACGGTGTTGAAGAGGAAGATCTTGCCGCCGGTGGCGGTGTCCTTCAGCCCACTGTCGGTACCGTCGGTGGTCGTCAGTTTGTAGCTGATCGAACCGGCGCCATCATTGCCGAAGTGAGCATTGAACAACGCTGCGACGTCGCCGGCCGATGCCTTGTCGTCGGCACCCAGCTTGGTCTCGTCGACCGTCAGCTTGATATCGGCATCGGTGCACGGCTCGATGCTCGGGCCATCGTCGTAGAACACCATCTTGCTGCCCAGGTCGACATGGGCCGAGGCGCTGTCGCCATCCTTGTCGGTGATGGTGGCGGTGAGGGTGATCTTGCCGCTGTCCAGACGCAGCGGATCATCCGGATCGCTGGCGTCCGGATGCAGCAGCGCCAGGCGCTGGTCGAGCTGCAGCGCGCCGTGGTCCTCGCTGACCACGAAGGCGATGGCATTGCTGCCTTCGACACGCCCCACCACGGTGCCGCTCTCGTTGAACAGCAGGATGCGGTCACCGCTGGACGACTCGCGCAGGCCACTGTCGGTGCCATCCACCGTGCTGACCTTGTAGGTGATGGTGCCCGCGCCATCGGCGCCGAAGTGCGACTCGAACAGCAGGGAAACCAGGCTGGATTCGACGCGGGCATCGTTGTCGAAATTGGTCTCGTCCACTTCCAGGCTGATGTCGTACTGGGTGGCCGGCTGGATGCACGGACCGTCGTCGAGGAAGGTCAGCTTGCTGCCCAGATCGAGGTGGGCGCTGGCGCTATCGCCGTCCTTGTCGGTGATGGTCGCGGTGAGCGTGACCTTGCCGTCCAGGCTCAGGGCGTCATTGGCATTGGTGGTATCCGGATGCGCCAGGGCACGTAGCTGTTCCAGGGTGACCTTGCCATCGCCATCGATGGTCACGCGGAAGGCCACGGTGCTGGTGCCTTCCAGGCGACCTTCCACACCATTGGCGGTGTTGTAGAGGAAGATCTTGCTGCCGGTGGCGGTGTCCTTCAGGCCGCTGTCGGTGTTGTCGGCGGCACTGAGCTTGTACTCGATGCTGCCGGCACCGTCGGCGCCATAGTGGGCGTTGAACAGGTCGGCCACGGAGTCGCTGGTGGCCGGTTGGCCGAGGTGGGTTTCATCCACGGTCAGCTTGATGTCGGCGTCCTGGCACGGGGTGATGCTCGGGCCGTCATCGAGGAAGGTCAGCTTGCTGCCCAGGTCGATGTGGGCCGTGGCGCTGTCGCCATCCTTGTCGGTGATGGTCGCGGTCAGGGTGATCTGGCCGCTCAGACTCAGGGCGTCATTGGGGTTGGACACATCCGGGTGCGCCAGGGCACGCAGCTGTTCCAGGGTGACCTTGCCATCGCCGTCGATGCTCACGCGGAAGGCCACGGTGCTGGTGCCTTCCAGGCGGCCTTCCACGCCATTGGCGGTGTTGTAGAGGAAGATCTTGCTGCCAGTGGCGGTGTCTTTCAGGCCGCTGTCGCTGTTATTCGCGGCGCTAAGCTGGTAGGTGATCGAGCCGGCGCCGTCGGCACCGTACTGGCTGCTGAACAGATCGGCGACCGAGTTGCTGGTGGCCGGCTGGCCGAGCTGCGTCTCGTCCACGGTCAGCTGGATGTCCGAGCCTTCCACTGGCGCAATGCGCGGGCCATCGTCGAGGAAGGTGAGTTTGCTGCCGAGGTCGAGCCCGGCGCTCTGGTGGTCGCCGTCAGCATCCGTCACGGTGGCGGTGAGAGTGATCTTGCCGGCACCGAGGCTCAGCGGATCATTGGCATCGGTGGCATCCGGGTGCACCAGTGCACGCACCTGGTCTAGGGTGATCTTGCCGTCCGGGCCCAGCGTCACGCGGAACGCGACTGCGCCCCCTTCCCCGCCGACACGACCTTCGACGCCATTGGCGGTATTGAACAGGAAGATCTTGTCGCCGCTGGCGGTGTCTTTCAGGCCGCTGTCGGTGTTGTCGGTGGTACCGATCTTGTAGGTGATCGAGCCGGCGCCGTCGGCGCCGAACTGGGCGTTGAACAGATCGCCCACCGCCACGCTGCTGGTAGCGTCCTGACTCAGGTCGGACTCATCCACCGTCAGGTGCAGGCCTTCGGTATTGCCCACCGCGATGCTCGGGCCATCGTCGGTGAAGCTGACGCGGCCACCGAGGTCGATGGAGCTGCTGGAAGAAACGCTGTCGCCATCACGGTCGGTGACAGTCAGGTTGCCCTGCAGCTGTACCAGGCCGGAGTCGAGCACGGCGTTCTGGCTGGCGTAGTCGCCGTCACTGCCCGGCAGCGCGTGGTCGATCGCACTGAACTGGGTCAGCGTCACCACCCCCGTGCCGCCATTCACCGACAGCGAGAAGATGGTGTTCTCGCCGGTGATGCCAGCCGCACTGGCGGAGGTGGACGCGACGATGGCGCCGCCCACGCTGTACAGGTAAATAGCCGCGCCGCCACTGGTCAGGCCCGAATCGGTACCGTCGGCGCCCACCAGCTTCAGGCTGTAGCTCAGTTCGGTGCTGCCCGCGCCGTCCGCGCCATAGTTGGCGGTGACCTTGAAAGCCCCGCTGTAGTCGGCGGTGGAGGTATCGAAGGCGGCGCCGGCGGTATTCGCGTCATGGGTCTGCAGCAGCACGTCGACGCCAAGATTGGCGGACAGGCCGGCCTGCGGCGCGTCGTCGACGATCCCCACGGTGAGGCTGCTGCCCGCGGTGGAGCCATTGCCGTCGGTAACGGTGTAGGGGACCTCGAACGTCAGGGTGTCTTCGGCGCCCTTGACCGGATGGTCCACCGGCTGCAGCAGGTTCAGCTCGTACGCGCCGGTGTTGATGTCGGTGAGGGTCAGGGTGAATACCGGCGCGCCGTTGGCGCTACCGGTGAGCACATGACCATCGGGGCTGACGCTGTAGGTAATGGCGACGCCACCGGAGGTCAGGTTCGGCAACCCGGCGGTGCCCCAGGAGAAGCTGCCGACGCCGTCGGTGCCAAAGCTGTAGCCAAGATTGCCGGTGAAGGTCGCACCCTCGCCGGCAGCATCGGGAATCCCGCCGGGCAGCCCGGCCTCGAACACGCTCGCGGCACCCGGGCCGGCACTCGGCAGCCCATCCACCGGCGGTGGCGGCTCGACAGGCGGCGTGACGACCGGCGGTTCGGCCTGGGCGTTCACGGCGGGTAGAGCGACCTCATGGTGGGGGAACAGTGGCCCGCCTCCAATCGGTCCAGTGGGGAAGCCGATATCCGGCGTTACGTGGCCACCTACTTCGGTCAGCAGTACGAACGAGTGGCCGCCACCGGGCTTGCCGTTGGCGGCGTTCCCGGCAGTGGGACCGGCGGCAGTGGCCTCTGCTTCCTTGGTGGGGTCGGCGCCGGCAGCGATGGCGGCCTGCAATGCCTTGGCGTCGGTGAGATCTTTCTGCGAGGGCGCCGCCGGTTGCTGTGCAACCGCTTCGTCACCCTGTTGCGTCTGGTGCGCGGCGGCCAGCATCTGCGCCGTCATCGGTAGCGAGCTGTCACGTCCCAGCGTGATCTCGCCACCGCCGGCGACCTTCAGCGCCACCGCGCCATTGGCGCCGGTGACCAACTTCTCGCCGACGAACACCTTGTCTCCCTGCTCCAAAGGACGACGCGATCCATCGGCGGCTACTGCAAACACTTCGCCGATTACCTTGCTGACGACACCCATCAAAGTAGCCATGAGTCCTTCCTCCGCTCCACTGCCCGCGGTCGGTTCCACCGACACGCAAGTAACCGAAACAGGCCATGGCACGCTTGTATCCGGATGCTGCGAAGAAAGTTGCGAAGGGTGCAGAAAGGACTGGTAGCGCTTCGGTATCAAAAAGCCAGCGACAATTTTTTGTCATGCTGGCCACGCGTTTTCTTGTCCTTCTGCGGTGGTCCCCGCCCTTACTGCTACAAACCGTACCTGGCTTCGTCGCAAGCGCCTTTCCCGCCCATACCCAGGAAATACGAGGGCTTGCAGGCTTAAACAATGTGCTGCTTTTCACATGTCTCATAAGATTTTTTCTGAATAACACTTGTGAAAAATTCTTCTGAGCTTCTCGAAAAGTTGTTCTTAGCTCTGATGTTACAGGCGTGAAACGCTTGATAAGAGAAAAAAGCCAATAAATTGGCGATTCGAGAGCATCGAAGTACCAGAACACCAGGAGCACAGCCATGCGCAGTCGTAACGCGGCACTATGGAGCGGTGTATTTTTGGCGGTGTCGGGTGTCCATGGGCAAGCCATGACCCTGACCGAAGCTATACAAAGCACGCTGCAGTACCACCCGGAAATCAGTCAGAGCGTGAACAGTCGCCTGACTGCGGATGAAGAACTCAAGTTTGCCAGGGGAGGATATCTGCCAACCGTCGATCTTCTGCTCGGCTACGGTCGGGAGAACACCGACAGCCCGTCGACCCGAGCGATCGGCAATCACAACGACGAAACCATGAACCGCGGCGACGCCGAGATTCGCTTGCGGCAGATGCTGTTCGACGGTTTCGGCACGCCCAACGAGGTCAAACGCAACGAGGCCAACGTCAACTCCAAGGCCTACCGGATCCTCGGTACCTCGGAGACCGCTGCCCTGCGCACCGTCGAGGTCTACCTCGAAGTGCTCAAGCGCCGCGAGATGGTGACCCTGGCGCGCAACAACCTGCAGGCCCACGAACGTATCGGCGACCAGATCCGTCTGCGCAGCGAGCGCGGCGTCGGCAGCACCGCCGACAATGACCAGGCCATCGCACGTCTGGCCCTGGCGCAGAACAACCTCTATACCGAGGAAGTGAACCTGGCGGATGCCGAGGCCAACTTCTATAGCGCCACCGGCAAGATGCCCGATCAGCTGGAATCGCCGTCGACCGTCAAGGCCGATGTGCCGCCGGACCTGTTGCAGGCTCGCCAGTCAATGCTCAACGACAACCCGCTGCTCAAGTCCGCCCAGGCCGACGTGAACGCCGCGGAGAGCCAGTACGAGGCCGCCAAGGCGCCGTTCTACCCGCGCTTCGACGCCGAACTGGCCAAGGCCGCGAACAACAACGTCGACGGCGACGAGGGCCACTACAACTACTGGGAAGCCCAGGTAGTGATGCGCTACAACCTGTTCAACGGGATGCGCGACAAGGCCCACCTGAACGCCACCTCGCACCAGATCAACGAGTCCAAGGACGTGCGCAACAACGCCCTGCGCCTGCTCAACGAGAACCTCTCGCTGGCCTGGGACGCAATGGAGAACTCGCGCAAGCAGACTCAACCGGCCCGCGAGTACGCCGACTACACCCGCAAGGTGCGCGAGGCGTATCAGCAACAGTTCACCCTCGGCCAGCGCACCCTGCTCGACCTGCTGGACAGCGAGAACGAACTGTTCACCGCCAACCGCCGCTATACCGAGGTGCGTTACACCGAGGAATTCTCGATGTACCGCGTGCTCGCCAGCATGGGCTACCTGCTGAAAACCCAGCATGTGGTGGCACCCCATGAATCGGTGGCGCTCTCGGAAGTGAAGAACGAGGCACGCCTGCCTGAGCTGAAATAAGAAAGTCGCTCGCGACCGCCAGCCTGCCCCGCGCCGCCCGGCGTCGGGGCGACGATCGTGAAGCGATACGACGGGGCACGGAACACCCGGCGCAGTGGACGCCGGCGGGTACCTGCGGGTACTCGCCGGCGAAAATCGGCGCCAGGGCAGACGGCCCGGGAGGAAGTAGCGTGACCATGATCATCCAGGAGCGCGGCACACCCGCGCCGGGCGATCCGCGCCTGAGCCATGACGACCCCCTGCTCGATGGACTGCTGATCCTCTGCCGCCTGCACGGCTGCGCGGTCAGCCGCAACAGCCTGTCCGCCGGGCTGCCGCTGCCCGACCAGCGCCTTTCCGCCAGCCTGCTGCCCCGTGCCGCCGCGCGCGCCGGTTTGCAAGGACGGCTGCTGCGCCGCGAACTCAAGAGCATTTCCAGCCTGAACCTGCCAGTCCTGCTCTTGCTCAATGACGGCCGCAGCGCGGTCCTGCGCCAGTGGCGTGATGACGGCAAGGCGCTGATCCTGCCCTGCGAAACCGAAGGCGGCGAGCAGGCCGTCAGCACCGACGAACTGGCCGCCCAGTACAGCGGCCAGGCGTTGTTCGCCCGCCCGCGCCACGAACTGGAAGCCGCGCGCAAACCCCTGGTGCCGCGCGTCGAAGCCTGGTTCCGCGACACCCTCAAACTGTCGCGCTGGCTCTACACCGACGCCCTGGTCGCCAGCCTGCTGATCAACCTGCTGGGCATGCTGGTGCCGCTGTTCGTCATGCAGACCTACGACCGCGTGGTGCCCAACCAGGCCCTCTCGACGCTCTGGGTACTCGCCGCCGGCCTGCTGCTGGGAACGATGTTCGAACTGCTGCTGCGCGTGCTGCGCTCCAACCTGCTGGACATGGCCGGCAAGAAGACCGACGTGGTGCTCTCCGCCACCCTGTTCGAGCGCATCACCGGCATGTCGCTCAAGGCCAAACCGGAAACCGTTGGCGGCTTCGCCCAGAGCATCCATGACTTCCAGGGTCTGCGCGAATTCCTTACCGCGCTGACCCTGACCAGCCTGATCGACCTGCCCTTCTCGATCCTGATGATCCTGGTCATCGGCCTGCTCGGCGGCTGGCTGATCGCCATTCCGCTGCTGGCCTTCCCCCTCACCATCGTCTTCGCACTCATTATTCAGAGCCGCCTGCGCGACACCGTGCAGAAGAGCCTGACCCTGGGCGCCGAGCGCCAGGCGCTGCTGATCGAAACCCTCGGCGGACTGGAAACCCTCAAGGCCTGCGGCGCCGAGAGCGAGCGCCAGTACCGCTGGGAAGCCACCCATGGTGCCCTGGCGCGGCTGGACAACCACGCGCGATTCCTTTCCGCCCTGGCCACCAACGGCACCCTGTTCCTCCAGCAATTCGCCGGCATGGCGATGATCTGCGCCGGGGTCTACAGCATCCTCGCCGGCAACCTCAGCGTCGGTGCGCTGGTCGCCAGCTACATGCTCAACAGCCGCGTGCTCGCCCCGCTGGGGCAGATCGCCGGGCTGATCACCCGTTACCAGCAAGCGCGCCTGACCATGAAGAGCACCGACGCGCTGATGGAGCTGCCGCAGGAGCGCCAGGCCCGCCAGCGCCCGCTGGAGCGCACCCAGCTGCACGGCGCGCTGGAGGTGCGCCAGTTGAGCTTCAGCTACCCGGAACAGACGACGCCTGCACTGAACCACATCAGCCTGCGCCTGGCGCCCGGCGAGAAGATCGGCGTGATCGGCAAGAGCGGCTCCGGCAAGAGCACCTTCGGCCGCCTGCTGATGGGCTTCTACCATCCCGACGAAGGCCAGATCCTGCTCGACGGCCTGGACCTGCGCCAGCTCGATGTCGCCGACCTGCGCCAGCAGATCGGCTACGTGGCCCATGACCTGCCGCTGCTTGCCGGTAGCCTGCGCGACAACCTGACCCTCGGCGCGCGCTACGTCAGCGATGCGCGGATGCTCGAAGTGGCCGAGCTGACCGGCGTCAGCGAGCTGGCCCGGCAGCATCCGGCCGGCTTCGACCGTCCGGTGGGCGAGCGCGGCCAACTGCTCTCCGGCGGCCAGCGCCAGGCCGTGCTGATGGCCCGCGCACTGCTGCTCGACCCGCCGATCCTGCTGCTGGACGAACCCACCAGCGCGATGGACAACAGCAGCGAGGAAATCCTCCGCAAGCGCCTGCACGAAGCCTGTCGCGACAAGACGTTGCTGCTGGTCACCCACCGCACCTCGATGCTCAGCCTGGTCGATCGCTTGCTGGTGCTCGACAGCGGTCGGATCGTCGCCGACGGGCCGAAAGACGCGGTCATCGAAGCATTGCGCAAGGGCCACGTCGGCCCGGCAGCGGGGTAATCGCCATGCAGTTTTCCCAGTCGATCCGCAGCTATATGGGCGGCAATGGCGCCCGCGACACCGAGTTCATGCCCGAGGTGCAGGGCACCCTGCTGGAGGACTCGCCCAATGCCACGCGCATCACCTTGTGGGCCGCGCTGGCGCTGCTGGTAGTGGCCATCACCTGGGCCTACTTCGCCGACATCGAGGAAGTGACCAAGGGCGAAGGCAAGGCCATCCCCTCCTCCAAGGTGCAGACCATCCAGAACCTGGAGGGCGGCATCGTTTCGGAAATCTTCGTCCGCGAAGGCCAGGTGGTGGAGAAGAACCAGCCTCTGCTGCGCCTGGATGACACCCGCTTCTCCTCCAACAAGGGCGAGACCGAGGCCGACCGCAACTCGCTGGAGGCGCGCGTGGAACGCCTGCGAGCGGAAGCGGACGGGCGCACCCCGGACTTCACCGACGACCTGAAGAAAGCTGCACCGCAAGTCGTGGAAGACCAGATGGCGCTCTACCAGACGCGCATGCAACGGCAGAGCAGCGAGCTGAACATTCTCCAGGAGCAACTGCGGCAGAAGACCCAAGAGCTGCAGGAGTTCCGCGCCAAGACCCAGCAGTATCGTTCCAGCCTCGGCCTGGTCCAGCAGGAGATCAACATGTCCGAGCCGCTGGTGAAGGCCGGCGCGGTCTCGCCCGTCGAACTGCTGCGCCTGCGCCGCAGCGCCGTGGAAATCGCCGGCGACCTCAACGCCACCAATCTCGCCATTCCCCGCGCCGAGGCCGCGGTGAACGAGATCCAACGCAAGGTCGAGGAGTCGAAACTGGGCTTTCGCAGCGACGCGCTGAAGGAGCTCAACGACGTCCGCACCGACCTCAACAAGCTCACCGCCACCAGCCGCGCCATCGACGACAAGGTCAACCGCACCCTGGTCGTGGCGCCCCTGCGCGGCATCGTCAAACAGCTCAAGGTCAATACCATCGGCGGTGTGGTGCAGCCGGGCAGCGACATGGTGGAAATCGTCCCGCTGGAAGACAACCTGCTGGTGGAGGCACGCGTGCGCCCGCAGGACATTGCCTTCCTCCACCCGGGCCAGCCGGCCACGGTGAAGTTCACCGCCTACGACTACACCATCTACGGCGGGCTCAAGGCCAAGCTGGAACTGATCAGCGCCGACACCATCACCGACGACAAGGGCAACAGCTTCTATCTGATCCAGGTGCGCACCGACAAGAACCACCTGGGCACCGACGCCAAGCCCCTGCTGATCATCCCCGGCATGGTGGCGACGGTGGACATCATCACCGGTGAGAAGAGCGTGCTGGATTACATCTTGAAGCCGGTGTTGAAGGCTCGGTGGGAGGCGTTGCGGGAGCGGTGAGTTCCTGATGGGAGTTCTTCGCTCGGGCTTGCCCTCACCCAAGCCCTCTCCCAGAGGGAGAGGGGGCGGTTCGTGGCGGCTTGAAGGCGGAGTGATCGCTCTGCTGGTATCCGCACTTGCGTAGGAGCGGACTCCGTCCGCGATGTCTTTACGCCGCTCCGTTCTTGCAACGAGCCGCCGGTACGCGATCGCGCTACGAAACGAGGTATTCCTCTGCAATGCCACTCCCTCACCCCACCCCTCTCCCAGAGGGAGAGGGAGCCGCGCGTGCCGGCTGATGCCATGGTCCACACTTGATGCCGTACCGTCCCCTCTCCATCCGGGAGAGGGTTAGGGTGAGGGGCTCTTCAGCCACCTTCCGCGTCCCCTCGCCAATGCGCCCCCGGCCCTTCCTCCGCCAACTTGTCCCCCGGATTTCGCAATGGGCACGCCTCCATCGACAAACACCCACAGCCGATGCAGCCGTCCAGCTGATCCCGCAGCAGCAGCAACTTCTCGATCCGCTCGTTCAGATCCTCCCGCCAGCGCGCCGACAACCGCGCCCAGTCCGCCGCCGTCGGATTGTGGCCAGTGGGCAACGACCCCAGCGCCTCGGCGATCTCGCCCAGGGGAATGCCAACTCTTTGCGCGACCTTGATCACCGCTACCCGGCGCAGCGTGTCGCGCGAGTAACGGCGCTGGTTGCCGGCATTGCGCGTACTGGCGATCAGGCCCTTGGCTTCGTAGAAATGCAGGGCGGAAACGGCCACGCCGGCGCGCTTGGCCAGTTCACCGACACTCAGGTCGCGGTGCATGGAGCAGGGAGATGTTTTCTTCATGGGCTATTGACCTCAACTTAAGTTGAGGTTTTACCCTCGCCTGGCATTCGGTTCAAGACAGGGAGCCCAGAAACATGACTCAACCCAGCCCGATCACCGCCCATGCCTGCGTGGACAATCCGCACTTCGTGCTGCAGATCGAGATCGACGTGACACCCCAGCAGCGCCCGCACATCGCCGCCCGCCTCTGCGATTACCTGGCGCACCTGCAGGAGCTGTTCTACCTGCGCCCCGGCTACCTCGCCAGCGAACTGCACGCCGACGGTGAGCCGCAACGTCTCGTCGGCCGCCTGCACTGGCGCCGTCGGGAAGACTGGGAAGCCGCCTGGGATTGCCGCAGCACCGCCAGCGACCTGTTCGCCGACAGCCTGCTCAAGCTCGGCGCACGGAGCATCCGCTTCGGCAGCGGCGAGACCGAGCGCGTTCAGGCGTAGGGCGTACAACCGCTCGAGGTTGTACGCCGATACACCGCCCCTTTCGCCAGCTCCTCGGCCGAATCCGGAGCGCTCTGGGACAAAGGCCAATCGGCGTAGAACGCGGAGCGTTACACGCCCTGCGGCTTCGGCAGGCTCATATGCAACAGCGGGAACGGCCGCCCTTCACCATCGATGGGCGAGCGACCGGTCTGGACGAAGCCATAGTGCAGGTAGAACCCCACCGCCTGCGGGTTCTGCTCGTTGACGTCGACGCTCAGCGGGTCGCGCGACTCGCGCATGAAGTCGAGCAGCGCGCGACCGATGCCCCGACCACGGAGATCCGGTTCAATGAAGAGCATTTCCACATGGGTTTCGTTGAGGCCGATGAAGCCCAGTGGGCGGTCGTCGGCATCCGTCGCCACCCACACCTCGACGGCGGGCAGGTAGAGATCGCGGACCTGGGGCAGCAGTCCGTCGATGTCGGAGGCTTCCAGGAAATGATGGGTGGCGCGCACGGCACCCAGCCAGATGTCGAGCAGCCGCGGGTTGTCCGCAGCGATACGTTGGCGAATGAGCATGAGATCATCCTGATTCAGCTGATCAGATAGGGATAGCACGCCACGGAGTGGCGGCCGTTGTAGCGTCGGCAGCATGAATGCCCGCTTCGCGAATCAACGCCTGGGCGGAGCACGGCAGAGGCAGCCGGAAAGAGAGGGGCGCCAATCCTAACCAGCGCCCGCTGGCCGGTAAAGTCTCACGCCCGGTGCCAGCGCCAGCCGTCCCCGGTGCACTCCAGGCGCGCCTCCAGCTCGAGCTGTTCGAGAAACGCATCGTCGTGGGAAACCACGAGCAGTGCGCCCCGGTACTGCCGCAGCAAGATCACCAAGGCTTCGCGGGAAGGCAGGTCGAGGTGATTGTCCGGTTCATCCAGCAGCAGGAGTTGGGCCGGCTGCCGTGCATAGATCTCGCAGGCCAGCGCTGCCTTCAGGCGCTCACCACCACTGAGCGATCCACTGGGCTGCTCGACCCGCGCCGCTGGCAAACCCAACTGCGCCAGGCGCGTGCGCAGTACGGACTGCTCCTCGACAGGATTGCGCTCGCGCAGCAGCTCCAGCGCGGAGCGCTCCGGTCTCAGCCCGGCAAGATGCTGGTCGAGGTAGGCACTGCGCACCTTGACCGTGCACGTCCCGGCGGCAGGTCGCCACTCTCCGGCCAGCACCTTGAGCAGAGTCGACTTGCCGCTGCCATTTTTCCCGGTGATCGCCAGGCGGCGTGGGCCGCTCAGCTGCAGGTCGAGGGGTGCCGCAGTGCCATGGGGCAGTCGCAGTCCCTCCAGCAACACCACGCTGCGGGCCTCCGGCAATTCGCACGGCGGAGCGCTCAGTACCACCCTTGGGTCCTCGCGCAGTTGCCCGAAGGCTGCCTGCACCTCCTGCGCCAGCTGTTCTCGACGCTCGCCATGCTGGGTGGCAAGGCGCGCGATGCTGCTCTGGCTGCGCTCCTTCTGCCGGTCCACGAGGATCTTCGCCTGGTTGGCCTCCCGCGCGTCCTTGCGTCCCTTTGCCTGCCGATGTTCCTGGCGCTCGCGTTGCTCCTGCATGGCGCGTTGCTGGCGATCACGTTCCTGCTTGCGCCGCTGCAGCTCGCGCAGTGCGTTGTCCTGCTCCTGCTGGCGGGCTTCCCGGTAGAGCGCATAGCCCCCGGAGTAGCCGCGCAGCCCGGCGCACGACAGCTCGACGATGCGCTGCATGTCGTCCAGCAGCAGGCGGTCGTGGCTGATCAGGATCATCCCGCCCCGCCAGCGCTGAATCTGCTCGCGCAGAGCTTCGCGGCCGGCCCGATCAAGGTGGTTGCTCGGTTCGTCGAGGATCAGCCATTCCGCCTCACTGAGCCACGCGCCCAACGCCGCCACCCGAGTGGACTCGCCGCCACTCAGGCGCGCGGCGGGTGTGTCGGCTGCGAGGTACTCCAACCCGCAGGCGGACAGCTCCGCCTCCAGCCGCGCGCGGATGTCCCAGCGGCCGTCCAGCAGTTCGAAGTCGGCAGGATCGACCGCGCCCGCCTCGACCCGCGCCAGCGCATCGAGCAGCGGCTGCACGCCAGCCAGGTCCGCCACGCTGCGAAACGCCTGCGGTTCAATGCGTTGTGGCAGGTAGTGCACAGGCCCGGATGCCAAGCATCGCCCAGCGCTGGGTGCCAGGGCTCCGGCCATGATCCGCGCCAGCACGGACTTGCCCGCGCCATTACGCCCGACCAGCGCGGTGCGGCGCTCGTCGAAGGTTTCGTTGAGGTCGAGAAACAGTGGATCGCCCGTGGGCAATTGAAACGAGACGCCTTGCAGCGCCAGGGAGACAGGGTTCGTCATACGCAAATCCATCGGATGCCGGGTAACCCCCAGGAACGCAGCCTGGGACGGAAACGGGCCGTGAAACCACGGCGGCATCAATTGCGCATCGGACGAACACCTCGCGAAGGGGAATGAGGAGCGCAGTATAACGGAGCGGGCACGGCGACCGCAGCCATTGGGCGGGTGGCGGGCTCCGTAGGGACGACTGTCTTAACCTGGGAGCCCGTGCCTGCTCTCCCCCCTCACCCCAGCCCTCTCCCTCAGGGAGAGGGGGCAGTCTGTGCCGAGTGACGCCTTGCTTTCCTCCTGCACCCAACGATCCCCTCTCCCTCTGGGAGAGCGAGCAGCCTGTGCCGGCTGACGCCTTGCTTTACTCCTGCACCCAACGGCCCCTCTCCCTATGGGAGAGCGAAAAGTCTGTGCCGGCTGACGCCATGCTTTCCTCCTGCACCCAACGGCCCCTCTCCCTCTGGGAGAGCGAGCAGTCTGTGCCGGCTGACGCCATGCTTTTCTCCTACACCCAACGGCCCCTCTCCCTCTGGGAGAGCGAGCAGTCTGTGCCGGCTGACACCATGTTTACTTCCTGCACCGAACGGTCCCCTCTCCCTCTGGGAGAGGGTTAGGGGAAGGCGCAGGCACACAGATTGCCAGGGCGAATCCAACGCGCAATGACGCCGTCCGTTATGAGGAACGCGCCCCATGGTTACGCTGGAAAGTCTCCTCCCCCATCGCCGCGATCTGCCCCTCGATCAACGCATCGAACGGACGCAGCAGGTCCGCGTGTGACTGCGGCGCATCCAGCACATCCAGCGCATGCACCACCGCTTCGATGGTGGACAACGCTCCCTCGGCAGGCGCCTTGCGCAGGCGATAGCGCGAGGTGAGCCCCTCCGGCAGCACGACGCGCGGCAACGCGGCGAGACTCGGGTTGAGGTGGAGCAGCTTGCGCGCCTTGCGCCAGGTGCCATCGGGGACCACCAGCAGCCGTGGTTTATCCACAGGCCGCGCGGCCACCTCGACCAATCCCAGGGCGGATTCTCCCGGGAACAACAGCCAGGCATCCCAGGCGGCCAGCTCGAGACCGCTGAAATCCTCCCCCACCTTCAGCTCAGCATTGGCCAGGCCGAGCACAGCCAGCCGCGCGGTATTCAGCGCATGACCGACTTCGCTCGGATGCTGCAGGATCAACACACGGGTCCGGTTATCCACATGTGGAATCAAACCACACAGGCAATGCTTCAGCGGTCGCTCGCAACGCGGGCAGCGGGCGCGACTCATGACTGGCTCGGCTGGGTGCGCAGCAGGTCGCGGAAGTTCTGGATCAGCGGCTCGCGGGAACGGCCTCGGCGCAGGATCAGGGAGAACGGCGCCTGGTAGCCAAAGGTCGCCGGCAGCAGCGCACGCAAGCGGCCCTGCTCCACCCACGGATGGGCGTAGTGCTCGGGCAGGTAGCCGATATAGCCGCCGGAAAGAATCAGGATCAACTGCGCCTCCATACTCTCCACCGTGCCGGCGCTGTGCTTGAAGCCATGCCGAGCCAGTTCCGCCTGGCTCCAGTAACCGCGGCCGACCATGCGCTGCTGGGTGATCAGCTCGGCAGGGATGCGCCGTCCGTCGAACAGCGGGTGGCGGTCGCTGCAGTACAGCCAGTGCTGCTCTCTATAAAGCGGCTGATAGACCAGCCCGTTCATCCGGCTGAAGAACGAACCGATGGCCAGGTCCAGGCGGTTGTCCAGCACCGCCAGCTGCAATTCGTAGGGGCTCTGCACCTGCAGGTGCAGGTGCACTGCGGGGTGCAGGCCGCTGAAGGCGCCGATCACTTCGGCCAGCGGTAGCGCCGGGTCGGTCACGGTGGAATCCAGCACGCCGAGGTTCAGGGTGCCGCGCAGCTCGCCCTTGAGCGTTGCCGCATAGCGCTCGAAGCCTTCCAGTTCGCCAAGGATGCGCAGGGTTTCCTGGTGGAACAGTTCGCCCTTGCTGGTCAGCCCGAAACCACCCCGCCCACGATGGCAGAGCACGATGCCCAACTGGTTCTCCAGCTGGCTCATGTAGGTGCTGATGGCTGAGGTGGACAGGTTCAGCTCCTGCTGCGCCGCGGCGAACCCCTGACTGCGAACCACGCAGGCGAAAATCCGCAGCAGTTTGACGTCGGGCAATGCACTGGCGCTCATGGCGACTCCGTAAAACAGCGGCAAGACCGCTCTAGTTCAGGACTTTATGTAGCAGCGAAACGGATGATAGCAAGCCACCTATCTATTCGGGAGCCGCAGGCCATGAGCCTGGCGGGCCGTCTGCTGCGGCAAGGTGGCGCAGTCTAGCGATCAGGGAAAGTTTAGAAAACTCTGAAGTGATTATTTGTAGCCAGCGATTTTTTCCACTACCCCGCGTGGAGAGAATCCGGCCTCAGTATCAACAAGCCTGTTTCCACGAAGACAGCGATCAGCCTGAGGCCCTACCCATGGACAAGAAACTTCACCAGCCCCTGGGCGGTAACGAAATGCCGCGTTTCGGCGGCATCGCCACCATGATGCGCCTGCCGCATATCCAGTCCCCCGAAGAGCTCAACCAGCTCGATGCCGCCTTCGTCGGCGTGCCCCTGGACATCGGCACCTCCCTGCGCTCCGGCACTCGTTTCGGGCCGCGCGAAATCCGCGCCGAGTCGGTGATGATCCGTCCGTACAACATGGCCACCGGCGCCGCGCCGTTCGACTCGCTGAACATCGCCGACATCGGTGACGTGGCGATCAACACCTTCAATCTGATGGAAGCCGTACGCATCATCGAAGAGGCGTACGACAAGATCCTCGACCACGGCATCCTCCCGCTGACCCTGGGCGGCGATCACACCATCACCCTGCCGATCCTGCGTGCCATCCATAAGAAGCACGGCAAGGTCGGCCTGGTCCACATCGACGCCCATGCCGATGTGAACGACCATATGTTCGGCGAGAAGATCGCCCACGGCACCACCTTCCGCCGCGCGGTGGAAGAAGGCCTGCTGGACTGCGACCGCGTGGTGCAGATCGGCCTGCGTGCGCAGGGCTACACCGCTGAAGACTTCAACTGGAGCCGCAAGCAGGGCTTCCGCGTGGTGCAGGCCGAAGAGTGCTGGCACAAGTCGCTGGAACCGCTGATGGCCGAAGTTCGCGAGAAAGTCGGCGGCGGCCCGGTCTACCTGTCCTTCGACATCGACGGTATCGACCCGGCCTGGGCGCCAGGTACCGGCACCCCGGAAATCGGCGGCCTGACCACCATCCAGGCGATGGAAATCGTCCGTGGCTGCCACGGCCTGGACATCATCGGCTGCGACCTGGTCGAGGTCTCCCCGCCTTACGACACCACCGGCAACACCTCGTTGCTCGGCGCCAACCTGCTGTACGAAATGCTCTGCATCCTCCCGGGCGTAGAGCGCCGCTGAGCGCACGAGCACCTACATGAATAACGACGCCTGCGTAGCACAGGTGCTGGAGGCTGCCCGAGATCTCGTGGCAGCCTTCGCGCGCACCGACACCGAAGCCTACTTCGCCGCCTTCAGCGAGGACGCCTCCTTCATTTTCCACACCTGGCCGCAGCCGCTGCTGTCGCGCGCGGCCTATCGCGACGTGTGGGAAGGCTGGCTGCGTGACGATGGTTTCGAGGTCCTTGACTGCCTTTCGAGCAACACCTTTGTGAGCCTGCAAGGCGAAGACGTGGCCGTGTTCTGCCACGACGTCGCCACGCGGCTGCGCATCCAGGGAGAGGAAAGCCTGAACCACGAACGGGAGACCATCGTCTTCCGCCGTGATCCGAAACTGGGCCGCTGGCTGGCCACACACGAGCACCTGTCACCGTCTCCGACGCCATAAAGACAGGGCTCACCCGGGAGGAAGTCATGGATAACAAGAACAACGCACACGCAATCACAACGATTGAGACATTCGGGGTCGAACAGATCCCGGATCACGAACGCAACGCCACGCCCACCGACCTGTTCCGCATGATCTTCGGTGGCGCCAATACCTTCGCCACCGCCGTGCTGGGCAGCTTCCCGGTACTGTTCGGCCTGTCGTTCCAGGCCGGCGTCTGGGCCATCGTCCTCGGCGTGCTGGTCGGTTCGGTCATCCTCGCACCGATGGGCCTGTTCGGCCCGCTCAATGGCACCAACAACGCGGTTTCCTCGGGCGCCCACTTCGGCGTGCACGGGCGGATCGTCGGTTCGTTCCTGTCGCTGCTCACCGCGGTCGCGTTCTTCTCCCTCTCCGTGTGGAGCTCGGGCGATGCGCTGATCGGCGGCGCCAAGCGCCTGTTCGACCTGCCGGAAACCGACCTGACCCTGGGCCTGGCCTACGGCCTGTTCGCCGTGCTGGTGCTGATCGTCTGCATCTACGGCTTCCGCTTCATGCTGATGGTCAACAAGATCGCCGTGTGGGCCGCGAGCCTGCTGTTCCTGCTCGGCCTGTTCGCCTTCTCCGGCCCGTTCGACGCCAGCTACGCCGGCACCGTGCAGATGGGCAGCGAAGGTTTCTGGGCCGCCTTCATCGGCGCCGCCCTGCTGGCCATGAGCAACCCGGTGTCCTTCGGCGCCTTCCTCGGTGACTGGGCGCGCTACATCCCGCGCCAGACTTCGCAGAAGCGCATCATGCTGGCCGTGATCTGCGCCCAGCTGGCGACCCTGATTCCGTTCCTGTTCGGCCTGGCCACCGCCACCATCGTGGCCGTCAACGCTCCGGACTACATCGCGCAGAACAACTACGTCGGCGGCCTGCTGGCCGTTTCGCCGAGCTGGTTCTTCCTGCCGGTATGCCTGATCGCGGTGATCGGCGGCATGTCCACCGGCACCACTTCGCTGTACGGCACCGGCCTGGACATGTCCAGCGTGTTCCCGCGCCTGCTCAACCGCGTGCAGGCCACCCTGCTGATCGGCCTGCTGTCCATCGCCTTCATCTTCATCGGTCGCTTCGCCGCGAACCTGGTGCAGAGCGTGTCCACCTTCGCAGTGCTGATCATCACCTGCACCAGCCCCTGGATGGTCATTATGATCCTCGGCCTGGTGATCCGCCGTGGCTTCTACCACGCCGACGACCTGCAGGTGTTCACCCGTGGCCAGGAAGGCGGCGCCTACTGGTTCAACAACGGCTGGAACTGGCGCGGCATGGGTGCCTGGATCCCGAGCGCGGCCCTCGGCCTGTGCTTCGTCAACCTGCCGGGGCAGTTCGTAGGTCCCCTGGGCAACCTGGCTGGTGGTATCGACATCAGCCTGCCGGTCACCCTCGGCGTCGCCGCCCTGCTCTACATCACCCTGCTGCGGACCTTCCCGGAACCCGCCGGCGTGTACGGCCCCAAAGGCCCGCGCTGGGTCGGCAGCCATGACCGCCCGGTGCGCGGCATCAGCGAGCCCGCCGCCTGATTCATCGCTCCTCCAGGAGCACCCGCAAGACCCGTGAGACTCCACCAGGCCGGCAGCCGCCGGTCCGGTGAACCACCGTACGCCACAAGCGCGCGGCAACAATGACAATGCAAGTGTGAGGAGCCGACACCATGGCACTGGATCTGATCGTCGTTCTGATATATGCCGCAGGCATGTTGTGGTTGGGCTGGTATGGCATGCGCCGCGCCAAGACCCATGAAGATTACCTCGTGGCTGGCCGCAACCTCGGTCCGGCGTTCTACATGGGCACCATGGCTGCGACCGTCCTGGGCGGCGCCTCCACCGTCGGCACCGTGCGCCTGGGCTACGTCCATGGCATTTCCGGCTTCTGGCTGTGCGCCGCCCTCGGCGCCGGCATCATTGCGCTGAACCTGTTCCTGGCCAAGCCGCTGCTCAAGCTGCGCATCTTCACCGTTACCCAGGTCCTGGAGCGTCGCTATAACCCGATGGCTCGCCAGGCCTCCGCGGTGATCATGTTCGCCTACGCGCTGATGATCGGCGTGGTCTCCACCCTGGCCATCGGCACCGTGATGCAGGTCCTGTTCGGCCTGCCGTTCTGGGTGTCCGTGCTGCTGGGCGGCGGCGTCGTGGTGATCTACTCCACCATCGGCGGCATGTGGTCCCTGACCCTGACCGATATCGTGCAGTTCATCATCAAGACCGTTGGCCTGATGTTCATCCTGCTGCCGATCTGCCTGTACCGCGTGGGCGGCTGGGACGAGCTGGTCGCGAAACTGCCGGCAACCGCCTTCAGCTTCCACACCATCGGCTACGACACCATCATCACCTACTTCCTGATCTACTTCTTCGGCATCCTGATCGGCCAGGACATCTGGCAGCGCGTGTTCACCGCCCGCGACGACAAGGTCACCAAGTACGCCGGCACCGCCGCCGGTGTCTACTGCGTGATCTACGGCCTGGTCGGCGCGCTGATCGGCATGTGCGCCAAGGTGCTCCTGCCTGACCTGGACAACGTCAACAACGCCTTCGCCGCCATCGTCAGCGCCGCCCTGCCGGACGGCATCCGTGGCCTGGTGATCGCCGCCGCCCTGGCCGCCATGATGTCCACCGCCAGCGCCGGCCTGCTCGCCGCCTCCACCACCATCACCGAAGACCTGCTGCCGATCGTTACCGGCCAGCGTTCGACCCGCCTGAGCCTGAACCGCATCTGCACCCTGATCACCGGTGTCGTGGTCCTGGCCATCGCCCTGGTGGTGAACGATGTGCTCAGCGCCCTGACCCTGGCGTACAACCTGCTGGTGGGCGGCATGCTGATCCCGCTGATCGGTGCCATCTACTGGAAGCGCGCCACCACCGCCGGCGCGATCACCAGCATGGCCCTGGGCTTCGTCACCGCGCTGGTGTTCATGCTCAAGGATGGCTTCGACGCCAACACCCCGATCTACTACAGCCTGTCCATCGGCCTGGTCAGCTTCATCGTCGTCAGCCTGCTGTCGCCCCGCCCGGCGGCGGTCGCCGACGCGGCCTGATTTAACGCTTGCGCAAGGCAAGAGGGCGCGGCGAGATGATCTCCGCGCCCTCTTTGCTTGATGGCCACGACTTCACACTAGATACGACCTCACCCACGAACATTAAGGAACTGCCATGACCACCTGCGGCGAATTCCTCGTCAAGCAACTCGAAGCCTGGGGCGTCGATACCGTCTTCGGCATCCCCGGCGTGCACACCGTCGAGCTGTACCGCGGCCTGCCCCATAGCGGCATCCGCCACATCACCCCGCGCCATGAACAGGGCGCCGGCTTCATGTCCGACGGCTACGCGCGCGTCACCGGCAAGCCGGGCGTGTGCTTCATCATCACCGGCCCGGGCATGACCAACATCCTCACCGCCATGGGCCAGGCCTACGCCGATTCGATCCCCATGCTGGTGATCTCCAGCGTCAACGAGCGCTCGCGCCTGGCCCACGGCAACGGCTACCTGCACGAACTACCGAACCAGCGCGCCATGGTCGCCGGCGTCAGCGCCTTCAGCCATACGCTGATGAGCGTCGAGGAACTCCCCGCCGTTCTGGCCCGCGCCTTCGCCGTGTTCGACAGCGAGCGCCCGCGCCCGGTGCACATCGAACTGCCGCTGGACATCATCACCGCCCCGGCCGACCACATGCAGGTACGCCCGCGCGTGCAGCTGGCCCGCCCTGCCCCGGCCCGCTCGCCGCTGCACGAGGCCGCCGCCAAGCTGGCCAAGGCAAAGAACCCGCTGCTGCTGCTCGGCGGCGGCTGCGTCGAAGCCCAGGCCGAAGCCCGCGCACTCGCTATCGCCCTCGACGCTCCGACCGCACAGACCATCAACGCCAAGGGCCTGCTGCAGCCCGACCACCCGCTGCTGATCGGCAGCAACCAGTCGCTGGTGCCGGTGCGTGAACTGGCCGAGCAGGCCGACGTGGTGCTGGCCATCGGCACCGAGCTGGGCGAGACCGACTACGACGTGGTGTTCGACGGCAACTTCAAGATCGGCGGCGAGCTGATCCGCGTCGACATCGACCCGCAGCAGCTGATGCGCAACTATGCGCCGAGCATCGCCATCCACAGCGATGCCCGCACCGCCATGCGCGCCCTGCTCGACCTGCTGCCGGCCCGCCAGGCCGATGCCAACAGCCCCGGCGCCCAGCGCGCGGCCAAGGTACGCGCACAACTGGCCGAGGACTTCAGCGGCTGGGCGCACTACCGCGAGCTGTTCGGCAAGATCCTCGAAGTACTGCCCGATGCGCGCTTCGTCGGCGACTCGACGCAGACCGTCTACAGCGGCAACCACCTGGTGGAACTGGACGGCGGCCGCCGCTGGTTCAACGCCTCCACCGGCTACGGCACCCTGGGCTACGGCCTGCCGGCCGCCATCGGCGCCAAGCTCGGCGAACCGGGCCGCCCGGTGATCAGCCTGATGGGCGACGGCGGCCTGCAGTTCACCATGACCGAACTGGCCAGCGCCGTGGAAGCCAAGGTGGGCATCATCGTCCTGCTGTGGAACAACCACGGCTACGGCGAGATCAAGCGCTACATGGAACGCCGCGACATCACCCCGCTGGGCGTGGACATCTACACCCCGGACTTCCTCGCCATCGCCAAGGGCTTCGGCTGCGCCGCCGAGCGCGCCCGCGACCACGCGCACCTGCAGGAACTGCTGCGCAACGCCCCGAGCGATCGCCCGCTGATCGTGGAAGTGATGGAGGCGGCGCCTTTCGCGCCTTGAGCCCAGCCTGTCAAAACCGACAGTCCCACGTAGGGCGCATAACGCGCCAGCGTTATCCGCCGCCAGCTATCGCACCACGGCAATTGGCGGATAACCGCAAGCGGTTATTCGCCCTACGTCACTGACGCGATGGTTTCAACATGCACCGCCCCAGTCCCCTCTCCCTTAAGGGAGAGGGTTAGGGAGAGGGAAAGGACGCCCACGCAGCACAACGACAACCCCATCTCCACCCTGCCCTCTCCCAGGGGGAGCGGGAATCCGCCAGAGCCGAGCGGCGGCGCAGCTACCGGTGACGCCGCTCCAATCCCCCAAGGCTCCGAACGGTTCCCTCTCCCCCTGGGAGAGGTTAGGGTGGGGCCACCCGGCATCCCATGCGCGTAGGAGCGGACTCCGTCCGCGATCGATCACCGCCGCATCGGGGCTTGCGCGGCTGCCCTCGCCCTTACGCACAACCACAAGGCGCGCAACCATGAAGATCGTCACCCGCGACCGCTGGTTCGAGGTCCGTCACTGCTACGACGGCGTCAGCCTGATCCACGAGCCCTACGTCCGCCCCTTCTACCGCTGCAACATGTGGCACATCCAGGGACGCGACCGCGACGTACTGGTAGACAGCGGCTCCGGCCTGGTCAGCCTGCGCGAACAACTGCCCTGGCTTACCGACCGCCCGCTGCTGGCCGTCGCCAGCCATACCCATTTCGACCACATCGCCGGACACCACGAGTTCGACGAACGCCTGGTGCACCCGGCCGAAGCCGACATCCTCGCCAGCCCCGACGGCGAGCGCACCCTGGCCACCGCCTTCGTCGACGACGAGATGTTCGACGCCCACCCGGACTACCCGCTGTGCTACGCCGAATACCGGGTGAAAGCCGCGCCGGCCACTCGCACCATCGACGAAGGCGACGTGCTCGACCTGGGCGACCGCACCCTGCAGGTCCTGCACACTCCTGGTCATTCGCCGGGCGGCATCAGCCTGTGGGAAGAGAAAACGCAGACGCTGTTCTCCGGCGACATCATCTACGACGGCCCGCTGATCGAGGACGCCTACCACTCCAACCTGGACGACTACGCGGCCAGCCTTTCACGCCTGCGCGAGCTGCCAGTGCGCACCGTGCATGGCGGGCACTTCCCGAGCTTCTCCGGGGAAAGGCTGAAAGGAATGATCGACGACTGGTTCAAGGCCCACGAATGACGGGCAAGAAAAAACCCGCCAATTGGCGGGTTTCTCTTTTAGCTGAGCGGGAGCGCGATCAGTAGCGCCGGCGCTGCTCCATCAGGCGACGCTGTTCGTCGCTGCGGATGGGGATGGGTTGCAGACGTGGAGGCTCGATCAGGCCGAGCATGACACCGAGTTTCCACGCAATGCTTTGCAGCCAGACTTTCATGGATACCTCCTCGTGCGAATTCAGGTCGGGCGGCCCGTTACCACCATGGGCCGCCCTAGGAAGAATAGCCCGGCGTCCCACTCTCCGCCCGTGCCACTCACTCCTTGCAACAAAGACTATCGTCTTCCCTCCCCGCAGCGCCTGACCTGAATCAAGAGCGCGACATTTCCCACATCAGCGCGAAAGCATTCGGCGAATCCACTGCTCGCTGCTCACCAGCGTGATACCGGCCAGCACCAGCGCTGCGCCCGCGACGAAATTCAGCGTCAGCGGCTCGCCGAGGATCAGCACGCCGAAGGCGATGCCGAACATCGGCGTCATGAAGGAAAACACCGCCAGGTTCGACGCCAGGTAGCGGCGCAGCAGCCAGAACCAGGTGAAGTAGCTGAAGAACGACACCACCAGCCCCTGGAACAGCACGCTGCCCACGCCGATGGCGGTGAAGCTCACATCCTGGGTCTTGCCCAGCGCCAGCGCGGCGAAGGGCAGGAGCAGCGCAGCGATCAGCAACTGGTAGAACAGCGTCAGGATCGGCTTCGCCTCGGACAGCCGCGTAGTGCGCACCGCCACCGTGGTCATGCCCCAGGCGAAGCCGGCCAGCACGCCGAAGGCGTCGCCCAGCAGCATGCGGCTGTCCATGCTCGCCAGATCGAACCCGCCACCGAAGCACATCGCGATACCCGCGAAGCACACACCGATCCCCAGCCACTGCAACGGACGCAACCGCTCGCTGGGCAGCAGGAAGTGCAGCGCCAGCGCCGAGAAGATCGGCGCCGTATAGATGAACACCGCCATGTGCGAGGCCGACGTATAGACCAGCCCCTGGGCGATGAAGAAGAACTCGGCGGCGAACAGCACGCCGGCCAGCAGCCCGCCCTTGACGGTGCCGTGGCGCAGGAAGCCTTCCCAGCCACCGCGCCAGCACATCAGCAGCCCCACCACCACGGCAGCCACCAGGTTGCGGCCGAAGGCCTGCATGATCGGTGCGATGTCGTGAGCGGCCAGTTTCACCATCACCGCCTGGATGCCCCAGATGATGCACAGGCCGGTCATGACCTGGATGGCGAAGGCGTCGGCGCCCTTGCGCTCGACGATGTTGGCTTGGGTATTCATGAGCGCCTCCTTGCGAAGGCGTGGGCAGCGGTCCGGCAGGTCATGGCAAGGCTCGGCAGTCAAAGAAAGTCGGGAAGCCCAATGAAAATCGGCGGACTTCCTCAAGGAAGTCCGCCGATCATGCCAGTTCGCGGCGCCCGGCCGCCAACGGAAATCCGCTGTTCAGAGCGCCGTGGGCGACATTATTTCCCGGATTTCACCTGGGTCCAGGTGCGGGTACGGATGCGCTCCAGCTTGGGCGGCAGCATCTCCACCGAGAACAGCTTGGCCTGCACCTCCGCCGGCGGGTAGACGTTGGGGTTGTCGTGCAGCTCCTTGGAGATCAGCCCGTCCGCCGCCTGGTTAGGGTTGGCGTAGGCGACGTAGTCGGAGATCGGCGCGACCACTTCCGGGCGCAGCAGGTAGTTGAGGAAGGCGTGGGCCTGCTCGACGTTCTTCGAGTCCTTCGGAATCGCCAGCACGTCGAACCACGCTGCGGCGCCCTCCTTGGGAATGCGGTACTCGATGTGGATGCCGTTATTGGCTTCCTTCGCGCGGTTGGCTGCCTGCATCGCGCCGCCGGACCAGGCGAGAGCCACGCAGACATCGCCGTTGGCGAGGTCGGTGACGAACTTCGAAGAGCTGAAGTAGGTGATGTGCGGGCGCAGTTGCGCCAGCAGCGCCTCGGCCTTCTTGTAGTCGTCCGGGTTGTGGCTGTTCGGCGACAGGCCCAGGTAATGCAGGACCTGCGGAATGACTTCGGTGGGCGAGTCGAGGAAGGCCACGCCGCAGGACTTCAGCTTGGCCAGGTTCTCTGGCTTGAACACCAGGTCCCAGGAGTCCACCGGCGCGTTGTCGCCGAGCACGGCCTTGACCTTGTCGACGTTGTAGGCAATGCCGTTGGTGCCCCACATGTAGGGCATCACGTATTGGTTGCCCGGGTCCTTGCTCTCCAGCACCTTGAGCAGTGCGGGATTGAGATTCTTCCAGTTCGGCAGCTTGCTCTTGTCCAGCGGCTGGAACACGCCGGCCTTGAGGTAGTTGGGCAGGAAGCTGTCGCTGGGCACGACCACGTCATAGCCCGAGTGGCCGGAAAGCAGCTTGGCTTCCAGCACTTCGTTGCTGTCGTAGACGTCGTATTGCGGCTTGATGCCGGTCTCGCTCTGGAAGCCCTTGAGGGTGTCCGGACCGATGTAGTCGAACCAGTTGTAGATGCGCACTTCCGGCGCGGCGCTGGCAGCACCGGCGGTGACGAGGGCGGCGGCGGCGAGCAGGCCGCGCAGCGCGGTATTCTTGTTCATGTCCTTCCCCAGTTGATGCGCTCGCACTCTGACCATACAAACAACCGGTCGCGAGCCAATAAATGCAGTGGGGCGGATCAATGTCCGCCCCACTTCGTCGATCAGCGTGCAGCGCCTTCGTAGCCCTGCAGCACGTTCACCGCGTTGACGCCGATGGCCTCGACCGCGTAGCCCCCTTCCATGATGAACAGGGTCGGGATACCCAGTGCGGCGATGCGCTCGCCCATCTTCAGGTAGTCCGGGCTGTCCAGCTTGAACTCGGAAATCGGGTCGTCCTTATACGTATCCACGCCCAGCGAGACAACCACCGCGTCCGGCGCGTAGTCGGCGATCTTGCGGCACGCATCGTCCAGCGCGGCGAACCAGCCATCCCAGCCGGTGCCGTGGGGCAGCGGGTAGTTGTGGTTGTAGCCTTCGCCGGCGCCCTCGCCGTGCTCGTTGGCGTGACCGAGGAAGTACGGGTACTCCACCAGCGGGTCGCCGTGGATCGAGGCGAACAGCACGTCGTTGCGGCGGTAGAAGATGTCCTGGGTGCCGTTGCCGTGGTGGTAGTCCACGTCGAGGATGGCGACGCGCTTGGCGCCCTGGTCGAGGAAAGCCTGGCTGACGATGGCGGCGTTGTTCAGGAAGCAGTAGCCGCCCATGAAGTCGCTACCGGCGTGGTGACCCGGCGGACGGCACAGCGCGAAAGCGGTGCTGGCGCCCTGGCGCATGTGGTCCTGGGCGGTCAGCGCGACCTGGGCCGAGCTGTACACGGCCTGCCAGGTGCCGGCAGTGATCGGCGCCTCGGTGTCGAAGCTGTAGTGCCCCACTTCGCCCATCAGCGCAGTCGGGATCGGACCGTCACGGAGCAGGCGGCGCCCCGGGAAGGTGGTGGAGACCAGGTCGCCGGTGTGGCCTTCGGCCGCCCAGCGCGCCCAGGCGCCCTTGAGGAATTCGACGTAGCGGGTGTTGTGCGCGCGCAGGATCGGCTCCATGCCGAAGTCCTTGGGCTCGATGATTTCGCCCAGGTTCTGCGACTTCACGCGGGCCAGCACGGTATCCGCGCGGCTGGGCATCTCGAAGCAGGGCTGGAGTTTGCCGTCGACCAGTTCGGACTGGCCGAAATGCAGGCGGTGATCATCGCTGTACACGGTAAGCATGGGAGTACCCTCTGAAGGATTCTTGTTGTCCAGTGGCGGAATTCTGCCCAGCGCCTGCGCTTCGCAAAACAGCGGGAGCGGCCAAAAGGGGATCGATATGGCCAGAATTTATGACCCTTAACCATCTGCTTGTGTTGATTATCCGGATTCACCCGGTAAAGACCAGCCACTGCGGCGCTATGCTCTAGGGAATTGCCACGCCGCACTCCGGTCGAACCCCGGTAAGCGTCTTGACCACAGGATGGGGGAACATGCGGGAAACCTTCGTACGCGCCTGCAGCCGCGTGCTGCTGATGCTGACCTTGTCGCTCGCCGGAGCGGGCATCGTGCTGGCAGAGGAGCCGACCGACGTCCAGGCCGGCGACACCATCGAACTGCCCGACCTCCCCGAGGATGCCGGCCTCGATCAACTGAGTGCACGGCTGGAACTGATCCGCCAGCGAGTCTCCGCCGACAGCGACGACGGCCTGCTGTCCAACCTGCGCCAGGCCGCGCTGGCCGTGCAGGCCCGCGCCGAACAGAGCGCTACCGACATCAGCGCACAGTTGGCCCGCACCAACGACCAGCTCAAGGTCCTCGGCCCCGCCACTCCCAACGAGGCGGAAAGCCTGGCCAACCAGCGTAACGACCTGCTGGCCGAGCAGAAGCAGCAACAGAAGCAGCAGGACCGCGCCAATCAGTTGGACAAGAACGCCCAGGATCTTGCCGCACAGATCGTCAACCTGCGCCGTAGCCAGTTCAATTCGCAGATCGCCACCCGTTACCCTCCGCCGCTGAGTCCACGCTTCTGGTCGAGCCTGATCCGCCCCACCGACGACGACCTGGCGCGTCTGCAGGCCATCCGCGGGCAGATGGGCGACGCCTTCGCGCTGACCTGGCAACCCGAGCACCGCTGGCCCTTCATCGTCTGTCTGATTGCCGCAGCATTGTTCTGGATTCCCGGCCGGCGCCTGCTGGAACAGTTGCTGACCAAGGCGATGATCCGCTGGATTCCGGTGGGCCGCCTGCGCCGCAGCGCGCTGGCCGTGGCGGTCAGCCTCGCCACCATCCTGACCCTGGGCGGCGGCGCCGCGCTGATCCGCGAAGGGCTGGACTGGCATGGACAGCTGAATGGCAACATGTCCAACCTGGGCGACCAGCTACTGATCCTGGTGATCTTCTGCACCTTCACCGCCGGCCTGGGTCGGGCGCTGCTCGCCGTGCAACGGCCTTCGTGGCGCCTACCGGACCTCCCCGATCCGGTGGCCGACGCCCTCTCCCCCTTCCCCTGGCTGATGGCCTGGCTGCTGCTGGTGCTGGGCACCCAGGAGCGTCTGAACAGCGCGAGCGGTGCCAGCCTGGCGCTGACCGTCGCGGTGAACGGCATCACCGCGCTGGCCACCGCCGTGCTCTTCTCCATTGCGCTTTATCGTTACCGCAGCGCCCGCCGCGAGGCCGAGGAGCACGAAACCTCGGCGCTGGCCGGCATCATCGTGCTGGCGATGATGTTCACGGTGCTGCTGATCGTCCTGGCACTGGTCACCGGCTACCTCTCGCTGGCCTATTTCCTCGCCGGCAAACTGCTCTGGGTCAGCGTGGTCGGTGCCACCGGCTACCTGCTGACCACCCTGTTCGTCGACCTCTGCGAAGCGCTGTTGTCACCCAGGCAGAAGATCGGCGCTCGCCTGGCCGAGAACCTGGGCATCGATCCGCGCCACCAGGCGCAGTTCGCCACTCTGCTGACCGGCGCCGGGCGTACGCTGCTGGTGCTGTCCACGGTGTTGATCGCCTTCTCCACGACCGGTACCAGCCCCGGCGAACTCCTTCAGGGGCTGGTGCGCCTGGTGGAAAGCGGGCAGTCCCTCGGCCGGCTGAACATCGTCCCACAAGATATCCTGCTGGCCTTGGGCACCCTGGCCGCCGGACTCTTCGCCCTGCGTCTGCTCAAACGCTGGCTGGCCGAGGAGTTACTGCCGGAAACCAGCATGGATGCCGGCATGCGTGCCTCGCTGGTAACACTGGTGGGCTACATCGGCATGGTCATCCTGGTGCTGCTGGTGCTCTCGGCGCTGCGCATCAACCTCACCAGCCTGACCTGGGTGGTCAGCGCCCTGTCGGTGGGTATCGGTTTCGGCCTGCAGGCCATCGTGCAGAACTTCATTTCCGGCCTGATCCTGCTGACCGAACGCCCGGTGAAGGTGGGCGACTGGGTCAGCCTGACCGGCGGTGTCGAAGGCGACATCCGCCGGATCAACGTGCGCGCCACGGAAATCCAGATGGCCGACCAGTCCACGGTCATCGTGCCGAACTCCCAGTTCATCTCGCAGAACGTGCGCAACGTGACCATGGGCAGCGCTCTGGGCGTGGTCGGCATCAACCTGACCCTGCCGCTGGACACCGACGTGCAGAAGGTCCGCGAACTGATGCTCAAGGCCTACTCCGAGCACGAGAACATCGTCGAGACGCCCGCCCCTTCGGTGACCTTCAAGGACCTCAGCGCCACCGGCCTGACCCTGGCCGCTTCCGGCAATGTCAGCAGCCCGCGGGCGGTCTACTCGACCAAGAGCGACCTGCTGTTCACTATCTTCAGCGGTCTGCGCGAAGCCGGCATCAACCTCACCGTGCCGCAGAACCTGATCCTCCAGCGGCCGCAGGCGCCGCGCAGCGAGCCGGATACCCAGGCGCCGGAACCCGCTGCACCGCCAGTCGGTCCCGACACCGGCCCCACCGCGCAGTCGTAGACTCAAGGATCACCCCCGCGGGGATACGCAGCTGACGCTGTCCTTCCTCGCGGTCCTGCGCGCGACAGTCCCGCCCGGGAGCCAGCGTTGCGCCCGCAGCGCCCCGTGCCTGCCGTTGGCCCGCGCCCGTTGCGGCACCCGGCCTCTCCCCGTGCCGCTTTCCTCCATCAGCCTCCACCGGGGACGCTCTCCGGCGGCCCCGCACGGGAGATCGCGCAATGGACGAAGCCAGACTCAACGAATTCATGGGCAAGCTGGTCACCGACATGGGTGGCGCGGCGATGCTCGCCAACATCATCCTGGGTGAAGAGCTCGGCCTCTACAAAGCCATGGCCGACGGCCAATGGCTCAGTCCGGCGCAACTGGCCGAGCGCACCGGCTGCAACGCCCGCCTGCTGCGCGAATGGCTCAGCGCCCACGCGGCATCCGGCTACATGGAACACCAGGACGGCAACTTCCGCCTGCCGGAGGAACAGGCCATGGCGCTGGCCATCGAGGACTCGCCGGTCTATGTCGCCGGCGGCGCCTCCGTGGTCGCGGCGCTGTACCACGACAAGGACAAGCTGGTCGCCGCCATGCGCGGAGACGGCGCCCTGGCCTGGGGTGATCACCACCCCTGCATGTTCTCCGGCACCGAGAAATTCTTCCGCCCCGGCTATCGCGCGCACCTGGTGGCCGAGTGGCTGCCGGCCCTGGACGACGTGGTCGACAAGCTCCAGCGTGGCGCGCAGGTCGCCGACGTTGGTTGCGGTCACGGCGCCTCGACCATCGTCATGGCGCAATCCTTCCCCGCGTCGAACTTCGTCGGCTTCGATTACCACCAGCCGTCCATCGAAGTAGCCAACCAGCGCGCCAGCCAGGCCGAGGTCGCTGGACGCGCCTACTTCCAGCGCGCCAGCGCCAAGGACTACCCCGGCAATGACTATGACTTGATCTGCTTCTTCGACTGCCTGCACGACATGGGCGACCCAGTCGGAGCCGCGCAGCATGCGCGCCAGGCGCTCAAGGCGGACGGCACGGTGCTGCTGGTGGAACCCTTCGCCAATGACCTCCTGGACGACAACCAGAACCCGGTCGGCCGGCTGTTCTATGCCGCCTCCACCTTCATCTGCACACCCAACTCGCTGTCGCAGGAGGTGGGCCTTGGGCTCGGCGCCCAAGCCGGCGAGGCGCGCCTGCGCAAGGTGTTCGAGGAGGCCGGTTTCAGCCGCTTCCGCCGCGCAGCCGAAACGCCCTTCAACCTGATACTCGAAGCGCGCCCCTGATTCACCGGTAGATTGCCCGCAGCGCCCGTGATCCGGGCGCTTCGGCTTGGAAACAATTCGTCATTTGCCCGTCATCAATCCGTTATGTGCCCCGTTGAAACTCGCAGGCTTTCAACCCAGGGAAGCCCCCAAGATGTTCAATAAAAAGACTGCCAACAAAGCTGCATCTCTCGCCCTGCTCGTCGCCGCCCTCGCCGGCTGCGCCGCCCAGGCTCCGGTAGCCAGCAAGGAAGCCACCCCCAACAACGACGACTGGTACCTGGTGCGTACTGACGAGACCCTGTACCTGTTCGATGACGCCGCCGTCTACCGCGACTACATCGTGACCGGCAAGACCACCTACACCAAGGAAGTGGGTGAGAAGGACAAGTTCGGCCAGAACGTGGTCCTGGCCGTCCGCGCCGAGGACAAGGACAAGGACGCGAAGAAGATCGCCTCCTACCAGTTCTACAAGCAGAGCATGCCGCCGGCCGCCGGCTTCTACGGCGAAATCCGCCAGGAAGGCGTGATCTACGTGGCCCAGCGCTACGGCGACATGGTCGACATGAACGGCCTGGGCGAACCGATCTTCCGCCACACCGAAATCGCCAGCGGCCCCAACGGCGAGCGCGTGGTCTACCTGATGCAGAAGGAAGAGAAGAAGCCGGTCGGCCTGATCGCCCGCTTCCAGAAGATCTACGGCATCACGCCCGCCAAGGGCTGATGACGAAAAAGCGCGCATTCCGGGGAGGGAATGCGCGCTTTTTCATGGCCGGCGCCGCAAGGGCGCGGGTACGTGTTAGCTGGAAGGCTCCAGCTGCGCGGCGATTTTCTCCGGCGCCTCGATACCCCAGTCACCGAACTGATACCAGTCATCGCCGAGCATCTCGGCCGGGTGCATGGTGCGGTCCGCGCCGTTGCCGCAGGCCAAGTTCGTGGCCGGGCAATAGCGGTCGCAGCCCCAGCAGATGCGTTCGGGGTGCGGTGGATTGAGCGGGAATTTCTTGGCCATGGTCAGGCCCTCGGGAATTTCCTTGTGGGATTCCTGAAGGCTATGCCTGTCGGACTGGCCTGCTCCTTGATCTACGGCAGCTTTGCACGGATTTCAGGCGCGGCGTTTATGCACGGAAGTGGCTCGGCGGCTGGCCGCTCCAGCGCTGGAAGGCGTGGCGCAGGCTGGCGGTTTCGCTGAAGCCGAGCTCCTCGGCGATGCGGTAGATCGGCATGTCGCCGTCCTGCAGCAGTTCCTTGGCGCGGGCGAAGCGCAGTTCGTCCAGCAGTTGCTGGTAGCTGGTCTGCTGTTGTTGCAGGTGGCGGCGCAGACTGCGCGAGGAGCAGTTCAGGCGCCGCGCCAGTTCTTCCAGGCCCGGCGGCTCCTGCAGGCGTTCGCCGAGGATCGCGCGGACCTTGTCCAGCCAGGCGCGGCGGGCAGCCAGGTCGATATTCTGGCGGCGGCACTGTTCGAGCATCTCGCGATGGGTCACGGCGTCGGCGAGTGGCAACCGCATATCGAGCCAGCTCGCGGGGAAGCCGATGGCGCTGCGCGTGCGGTCGAACTCCAGCTGGCAACCGAACAGGGTGGCGTAGGCGGCGCAGCGATCAGCCGGGCCCTCGTAGTCGAACTCCGCGCGCACCAGCGGCAGCGGCTGGCCGAGCAGGTCGGCGCAGGCCACCTTCAGCGAGCCCAGGCACAGCTCGGTGTTGAACGGGCGCATGTCCTCTTCCTCGCCGTAGCCGGTGGCGACCAGCCAGGCCATGTCACCCTCCACTTCCAGCGCGAGATGGAAGTAGGTGCCCAGCAGCACCGGGTAACTCAGGCCGATGCGCAACGCTTCGCCCAGGGTCGGCGCGGAAATCAGTGCGTAACCGAGCAGGCCATAGGCGGTGATCCGCGTGCGCACGCCCAGGCGCAGGCCCAGCGCGGGCTCGCCGGCGAGTGTCTGGACGTTGGTGAAGACCTGCTGCTCCTGCCAGGGGCTGACCAGCCGGCGCAGGTCGAGCAGATCGTCGCCGGTGATCCCGCTGCCCTCGAGGATGGATTCGCGGCTATGCCCCTCCGACTCCATCAACGCGACGGTCAGCGAGGTCATGTGCAGGGAGTTGAGCCAGGTGGAGCGGGAGAAGGTCAGAGGATTCATTCGATGCCCATCGTAGACGCTACGGCGCGCCGCCAGGTGTTACCGCGACAGGCGCAGGTCAGAAGCAGGCAAGTTGCGTGCCGGCCACCCAGCATGGCCGGATCGATCCCCATCTTACGGGGCCTCAGACACAAAGCGGAGGTTTCGAGCCTCCGCCACGGGGTTACCTTTGCGGACATCGGAACGGTGCGTGCGCACCGTCCCGGTGCTCAACCGCGGCAGAGCTCAACCACGAGAGAGGAAGCGCATGCCCTCTTCCAGGCCGCTCAGGGTCAGCGGGAACATCTGCTCCTTCACCAGCTCGCGCACGAGGCCGGTGGAGGCGGTGTAGTTCCAGGTATCCTTCGGGTACGGGTTGATCCAGATGAGCTTCTTGTACTTCTCCATGAAGCGCTGCATCCACACGTAGCCGGCCTCCTCGTTCCAGTGCTCGACGCTGCCGCCGGCCTGGGTGATCTCGTAGGGCGCCATGGCGGCGTCGCCGACGAATACCACCTTGTAGTCCGGCCCGTACTTGTGCAGCAGGTCGAAGGTGGCGGTGCGTTCGCTGGAGCGACGCAGGTTGTTCTTCCACACCGACTCGTAGATGAAGTTGTGGAAGTAGAAGTATTCGAGGTGCTTGAACTCGGTCTTGCAGGCCGAGAACAGTTCCTCGCAGACCTTCACGTGAGCGTCCATCGACCCGCCGATATCCAGCAGCAGCAGGAGCTTCACGGTGTTGCGGCGCTCGGGACGCATCTGGATATTGAGCAGGCCGGCGTCCTTCGCGGTGTGGTCGATGGTGCCGTCGATATCCAGCTCTTCCGCCGCGCCCTCGCGGGCGAACTTGCGCAGGCGGCGCAGGGCGATCTTGATGTTGCGCGTGCCCAGTTCGACCTGGTCGTCGAGGTTCTTGTACTCGCGCTGGTCCCAGACCTTGGCGGCCTTGCCCTGGCGCTTGCCGGCGTCGCCGACGCGGATGCCCTCGGGGTTGAAGCCACCGGAGCCGAACGGGCTGGTGCCGCCGGTACCGATCCACTTGTTGCCGCCAGCGTGGCGTTCCTTCTGCTCTTCGAGGCGCTTCTTGAACTCCTCGATGAGCTTGTCCAGGCCACCGAGGGACTGGATCTGCGCGCGCTCCTCGTCGGTCAGCAGGCGCTCGAACTCCTTGCGCAGCCATTCCTCGGGGATCAGGGCCTTGAGGTGGTCGTCGAGCTTTTCCAGGCCCTTGAAGTAGGCGCCGAAGGCCCGGTCGAACTTATCGAAATGGCGCTCGTCCTTCACCATGATGGTGCGGGCGAGGTAGTAGAACTCGTCCATGTCGGCGAACACGACGCGGTGCTTGAGCGCATCGATCAGGTCGAGCAGCTCGCGCACCGACACCGGCACCTTGGCCGCGCGCATTTCGTTGAACAGGTTGAGCAGCATGGAAATGCCCTCACAGAAAATCGGACAGTCCCCTCTCCCCCCTGGGAGAGGGTTAGGGTGAGGGGGAAGCACGACACGGCAGCCATGCCCTCACCCCTGCCCTCTCCCGGAGGGAGAGGGGGAAAAGCCAGAGCGTCAGCGGCTGGCGCGGCGGCTCATGAACGCGAGGCGTTCGAGAAGCTGTACGTCCTGCTCGTTCTTCACCAGGGCACCAGCCAGCGGCGGGATGGCCTTGGTGGGGTCGCGTTCGCGCAGCACGGCTTCGCCGATGTTGTCGGCCATCAGCAGTTTCAGCCAGTCCACCAGTTCGGAGGTGGAGGGCTTCTTCTTCAGGCCCGGAACCTTGCGCACGTCGAAGAAGATGTCCAGCGCCTCGCTGACCAGCGTGCCGCTGATCTTCGGGTAGTGCACATCGACGATCTTCTGCAGGGTCTCGCGATCAGGGAAGGCGATGTAGTGGAAGAAGCAACGGCGCAGGAAGGCGTCCGGCAACTCCTTCTCGTTGTTGGAGGTGATGATGATGATCGGGCGCTGCTTGGCCTTGATGGTCTCGTTGGTCTCGTAAACGTAGAACTCCATCTTGTCGAGTTCCTGCAACAGGTCGTTGGGGAACTCGATGTCGGCCTTGTCGATCTCGTCGATCAGCAGGATCACCCGCTCTTCGGCCTCGAAGGCCTCCCAGAGCTTGCCCTTCTTGATGTAGTTGCGCACGTCGTGGACCTTGTCCACGCCCAGCTGCGAGTCGCGCAGGCGGCTGACCGCGTCGTACTCGTAGAGGCCCTGGTGGGCCTTGGTGGTGGACTTGATGTGCCAGGTGATCAGCTTGGCGCCGAAGGACTCCGCCAGCTGCTCGGCGAGCATGGTCTTGCCGGTGCCCGGCTCGCCTTTCACCAGCAGCGGGCGCTGCAGGGTGATGGCGGCATTGACCGCCAGCTTGAGGTCGTCGGTGGCGACGTAGGACTGGGTGCCTTCGAACTTCATCGGTGAATCCTCGAACGATAGCGGGCCGGGCGTTCTGCCGGGCCAGGCGAATGGTCGGACAAACTGCGACTATACCGCGCACCCAAGGCGAGTGTGAACGCAGACGCGGCATTCAGTCATTGAATGGCGGGTCAGGGGGTGACTGATCGCAAATGGCCTGCCGATGACAAGTTTACTTTACATCGCAGAATTCCCGATGTTAAGTTCGCTTTACATCAAAAGGAGACCGCGATGAATCCCGCCCTGCGCCGCTACACCCTGTCCTGCGCCGCCCTCATGTTCATTTACTCCGCGCTGGTGGCGCTGATCAGCTGGGGTCTGGACCTGCAGAAGCTGCCGTATGCCCTGCGCGTCCTGGCCGCCGCCTCTCCGGCATTGCCGCTGCTGGCGATGCTCTATGTGTTCGACCGCTACCTGCGCAGCGAGCCGGACGAATTCCTGCGTTTCCTCCTGTCCCGCGCGGCGATGCTGGCCGGCGGCGTGGTGGTCGGGCTGTTCAGCGCCTGGGGCTTTCTGGAGCAATACGCCGCCTGGCCGCGCTTCCCGGTGATCCTTGCCTTCCCGCTGTTCTGGGCGGCCTACGGCGTGGCCGTGGGGCTACTGCGACGCCGCTTCGCCTGAGGACAGGTCATGCACAATCGCCTCAAGGAACTGCGCGCCGAGCACGGCTGGAGCCAGCAGGACCTCGCCACGCGACTGGGGGTTTCGCGGCAGAGCGTGATCGCCATCGAGAGTGGCAAGTTCGACCCCAGCCTGCCGCTGGCCTTTCGTATAGCCCGCGCCTTCGGCCTGCCCATCGAGGCCATCTTCAGCGACGCGCAGCCCGACTGAGCCGGGCGCCCCGACTGGACGCGAACGCCCGCCGGGCATAGGCTGCTGGGTCTGCACAGCTCCAACCTAAGGAACGCATCATGAGCCGCATCTACGCCGACAACGCGCAGTCCATCGGCAATACGCCGCTGGTCCAGATCAACCGCATCGCCCCGCGCGGCGTCACCATCCTGGCCAAGATTGAAGGCCGCAATCCGGGTTACTCGGTCAAGTGCCGGATCGGCGCCAACATGATCTGGGACGCCGAATCCAGCGGCCGCCTGAAGTCGGGCATGACCATCGTCGAGCCGACCTCCGGCAACACCGGCATCGGCCTGGCCTTCGTCGCCGCCGCGCGCGGCTACAAGATGATCCTGACCATGCCCGCCTCGATGAGCCTGGAACGCCGCAAGGTGCTCAAGGCCCTGGGTGCCGAGCTGGTGCTGACCGAGCCGGCCAAGGGCATGAAGGGCGCCATCGCCAAGGCTGAGGAAATCCTCGCCAGCGACCCGGCGAAATACTTCATGCCGGCGCAGTTCGACAATCCGGCCAACCCGGCGATCCACGAGAAGACCACCGGCCCGGAAATCTGGAACGACACCGATGGCGCGGTGGACGTGCTGGTGGCCGGCGTCGGCACCGGCGGCACCATCACCGGCGTTTCGCGCTACATCAAGAACACCAAGGGCAAGCCGATCCTCTCGGTCGCCGTGGAGCCGGTCAGCTCACCGGTGATCAGCCAGACCCTGGCCGGCGAGGAAGTCAAACCCAGCCCGCACAAGATCCAGGGCATCGGCGCCGGCTTCGTGCCGAAGAACCTCGACCTGTCCCTGGTCGACCGCGTCGCCACCATCGCCGACGAGGACGCCAAGAGCATGGCCCTGCGCCTGATGCAGGAAGAAGGCATCCTCTGCGGCATCTCCAGCGGCGCCGCCATGGCCGCCGCGGTGAAGCTCGCCGAAGAGCCCAACATGCAGGGCAAGACCATCGTGGTCGTGCTGCCGGATTCGGGCGAACGCTACCTCTCCAGCATGCTGTTCGACGGCCTGTTCGAGGACCAGGAACTGGTCCAGTAAGGCTTCATCCGCCCCGCTCCGGGGCGGTTTCCTACCGGCCGTTCCGATCGAGTGCGGCCCAGGTCATGTGCGCTGTCTGCGGACCCGCAGGCAGCCGTGGCCCCTCGCCATGTTCCGGCAAAATGGTTAATTCTTGCCCAGCCCCGCGACACAGCGTCGCCCATCTCTAGGGGATGGCCGGGTTTTCCGCACCGTTGTCAGGAACACAAGAATGAAAATTTCCGCCCCGTTGCTCTCCACCCTCGCACTCTCGCTCACGATGGCCGCCGGCGCCGCCCAGGCCGACAGCGTGAAGATCTATAACTGGTCCGACTACATCGCCCCGGACACCGTGCCGACCTTCACCAAGGAAACCGGCATCCAGGCGACCTACGACGTCTACGACAGCAACGAGACCCTCGATGGCAAGCTGATGACCGGCAAATCCGGTTACGACATCGTGGTGCCGTCGAACCACTTCATGGCCAAGCAGATCCAGGCCGGCGCGCTGAAGAAGCTGGACAAGAGCCAGCTGCCGAACTGGAAGAACCTCAACCCGGTGCTGATGAAGGCGCTGGAAGTGAACGACCCGGGCAACGAGCACGGCTTCCCCTACCTGTGGGGCACCACCGGCATCGGCTACAACCCGGCGAAGATCAAGGAAGTCCTCGGCGACAACGCGCCGATCGATTCCTGGGACATCTTCTTCAAGCCCGAGTACATGGAAAAGCTGGCCAAGTGCGGTGTCGCGGTGCTGGACAACGGTCCGGAACTGCTGCCGATCACCCTGAACTACCTGGGCCTGCCGCATCACAGCCAGAAGCTGGATGACTACAAGAAGGCCGAGGAAGCGCTGCTCAAGGTGCGTCCGTACATCCGCTACTTCCACTCCTCCAAGTACGTCAGCGACCTGGCCAACGGTGAGATCTGCGTGGCCGTCGGTTTCTCCGGCGACATCCTGCAGGCCGCCACCCGCGCCAAGGAAGCCAAGAACGGCGTGGAAATCCACTACTCCACCCCGAAGGAAGGCTCGCCGCTGTGGTTCGACATGATCGCCATGCCGAACGACGCGCCGGATGAGAAAGCCGCCTACGCCTTCATGAACTACCTGCTGCGTCCGGAAGTCATGGCCAACGTCACCAACTACGTGCACTACGCCAACGGCAACCTGGCTGCCGACCCGCTGGTGGACAAGGCGATCAAGGCTGACCCGGCGATCTACCCGCCGCAGGACAAGATGGCCAAGCTGTTCGCCCTCGAATCCATGCCGATGAAGATCGACCGCGTGCGCACCCGCACCTGGAACACCATCAAGACCGGCAAGTAAGCGTCACCCTTGCCTGACAACGCGCGGCCCCGGCCGCGCGTTGTCGTTTCTGCCGATAGCACCGGGCCGGATTTCGCAGACGGAGCCCGCTCCCATGAGCGATGCAGGGGTCGAACGCCCCTACGAAAAGCGCCAGCACACGTGCAGCCTGTGCGCGTTGTCGTTTCTGTCGCAGGAATCGCAGATTGCCGCCGGACTCGTGAGCAGGCTCGCCTCACCGCGCAACGCCCGCTATAGTCAGCACACGCAGCCCTCGCTGCCCCACTGAACAGGTTTGCCTTCCATGTCCCATTACCCGTTGCCCGTCCCGGCAATCCTCGCTGCAGCCTCTCCGGCACGCGGCGCGGGTATGGGCGCGACCTACCCTCCTGTCGTCGCTGTCGCGTCGCCTCCGCCTCCCGGTGCGGCCTACCCGCCACCCGGCGTGAGCTTCTGACGCCTCACGCGTTTTCCACCGCCTGGTTTCCCGCGTTCCTCTGACGCGACCACGGCCTGTGCCGGCCACTCGAAGGCTGGTCGTGATCTGCCTGACGACAGGTGCATTGCATGATTTCGTTCACTCGTTCTTCCCTGGCCGCCCTGGCCAGCACTTCCCTCTTCGTGCTGCTGTGGAGCAGCGCCGCCATCATCAGCAAATGGGGCCTGGCCCACGCTTCGCCGATGGTCTTCCTCATCGCCCGCTTCAGCACCGCACTGGTGGCGCTGCTGATCCTCTCGCCGATGATCGGCCTGCGCTGGCCACGCGAGCGCAAGCAAGTACGCTACGCCGTGCTCACCGGCCTGGTGATGCTGGGTATCTACCCGATCTTCTACCTGATGGCGCTGGACCTGCACGTCACCCCCGGCGTGATCGCCACCGTGCTCGGCGTACAACCGATGCTCACCAGTTTCCTGCTGGAACGCCGGCACTCCGCATCACGCCTGGGTGGCCTGGCACTCGGCCTGATCGGGCTGGTGATGGTGGTCTACCAGAGCATCGGGCTGTCCGGCCTGACCTTCGCCGGGCTGGCTTGCTGCCTGCTGGCGCTGCTGTCGATCACCGGTGGCTCGATCCTGCAGAAGAACATCCGCGAGAACCCGCTGGGCACCCTGCCCCTGCAGTACATCGCCGGGCTGGTGCTGTGCCTCGCCGTGGCGCCCTTCCAGCCGCTGCACGTGGAATGGAATGCGGCGTTCATTCTCAGCGCGCTGTGGATGGGACTGATGGTCTCGGTGCTGGCCACCGTGCTGCTGTACCGGATGATCGCGGCGGGCAACCTGGTCAACGTCACCAGCCTGTTCTACCTGGTGCCGGCGGTCACGGCGCTGATGGACTACCTGGTGTTTGGCAATCGCCTGTCAGCCCTCGGCCTGCTGGGGATGGGGCTGATCGTGGTGGGGTTGATGCTAGTATTTCGCCAGGCGGCTCCGGTGCCTGCTGCAAAGACAAGGGAAGTCGCTGATAACTGATGCTCCATCATCCGGACGCCCCCTCACCCCCGCCCTCTCCCAGAGGGAGAGGGGGCCGCTTGGAGTCTGAGGAAGACTCGACGCTCGCCGGATGCCGAGGACAGTCCCCTCTCCCCCAGGGAGAGGGTTAGGGTGAGGGGAGCCCACTGCGCCAGGGTATCAGCCCTCTTCCCCTATCCAATCAATCACCCCGCCGCTTCCACCTTCGCCACCGGCGCCGGCCGCAGCACCAGCCACAGCGCCACGGCGATCAGCACGCCGCCCTGCAGGTGCGCCCAGGACAACGACTCGTCCAGCAACAGGACACCCCAGAGCACGCCGAACGGCGGAATGAGGAAAGTCACCGTCATGGTCTTCAGCGGGCCGATGCTGGCCAGCAGACGGAAGTACAGGACATAGGCGAAGGACGTGCAGAGAAAACCCAGCCCGGCCAGCGCCAGCAGGATCTTCGGCTCAGCCAGCGGCGCCAGCGGCATGTCCAGGCTAGTGCCGAGGAAGAACGGCAGCAGGCACAGGGTCGCGCCGGTCTGGCTGCCCAGCGCCGAGACGCCGAAGTCCAGTCCGCCCTGGTCGTTGATCCAGCGCTTGGTAATGAAACCGGCGAAGCCGTAGCAGGTGGTGGCCACCAGGCAGGCAGCGGCCCCCCACAGCAGCGCGGCGTCGAACGGCACCGGGCCGGCACGGGTCAGCACCGCCACGCCCGCCAGCCCGAGCAGTACGCCGAGCCCCTTGGCCCCGGTCAGCGCCTCGCCAAAGAACAGCGAGCCGATCAGTACGCCCATCAGCGGCGTGGTGGCGTTGAAGATCGCCGAATAGCCCGCCGGCAGTGTCTGCGCCGCCAGGCTGTACATCAGCACGGGAATGCCGGAGCTGATCACACCGATGATCAGGATGCGCTTGAGCTTGCCGCGAAAATCCCAGCGCGTACGCAACACCAGCAGAATCACCACCAGCCCGGCGGCCGACAGGAATACTCGGAAGAACGCCGTTGGCATCACCCCGATGGCGGGCACCAGTTGGCGCATGAAAAGGAAGCTGGCGCCCCAGATGGCGGCCAGGGCGAGCAGGTTCAGCAGAGCAGCGGGATTCATCGCGAACAGCTCCAGGGCAGGTAAGCCACCAGCCTACGCTGGTGGGAAATCACATCCATCCACAGCTGACTTTCAAAGTCCACCGTCAGCTTTTGCGCAGGCGCGCCATGCTCAACACATCGGCGTAAACGCCATCACGCAGGGCAAACTCGCGCAGGTGCCCTTCCACCTCGAAGCCGAACTTCTGATACAGCGCGATGGCTGGCTGGTTGTCGGAGAAGACGGTCAACTCGACGCGACGCAAGCCCATCCAGTTGTCGGCAACCTCCATCAGCTCGGCCAGCAGCCGCGTGCCGATTCCACGCCCCTGCCAGGCCGTTGCCACGCCCATGCCGATGCTGCCGCAATGGCCACGGCGCACGCGCGGGTACTGTTCGAGACTGGCGCTGCCAACCACCTGGTCCTGGTGCATCGCCATCAGGGTGATCCGGCGTTCGTCATCCAGTACCAGCCGCTTGCGCCACAGGTCCGGCGCCTGGTGCGGCATCTGCAGCAACTGGCGGGCGACGGCTGGGTCGTTGTAGAGGGCCGCGAGAGCGTTGATGTGCTGCTCCGTGCAACGTTCGATGCGAATGGTGTCCATCGTTTGTCGGCTCCTTGCCGGAAAGAACAGGCCGACCAGCATACGTGGGATACGCAATAAAGCTGCAGGATTACCCGGAGAATTCGCCCTTTCCCTCGCCCTTGCCCATGGCTAAGCTCGCTGCACACGAACTCTGCAGAGGCGCTCCCATGGCTCAGCACTGGCCGGCGACCGAGATCGCGACCCTGATCCTCGAAGGCTTCGACGACTACCGCGCACGTTTCCACCAGATCACCGCCGGGGCGCCCGCGCGCTTCGAGCAGGCGCTCTGGCAGGATGCCCAGCAAGCCTCGGCCGAGCGCATCAACCTGTACGAGGAAAAGGTCGCCGAGACCGTCGGCCGCCTCACCGAGGCCATGGCGCATATCGACCTGGTGGATGTCGAACGCTGGCCCATCGCCAAGAGCGCCTACATCACCCTGATCGACCCGCGGCTTGACGACGAACTGGCGGAAACCTGGTTCAACTCGATCTTCTGCGGCCTGTTCAGCCATGACAACATCAGCGACGGCACGATGTTCGTGCACACCACCCGCCCGTCGCTGCGCGCTCATTCCCGCGACCCGCACACGCGCATCTACCGCCCCGGCGGAAAGCTGCGCCAGGCGCTGGAAAGCATCTTCGACGACTACCGCTTCGCCGTGGACTACGACGACCGCGAGCGTGACCTGGAGCGCATGGACCACCTGCTGCACGCCAACCTGCCGGACTGGGTGTGCAAGGACCCGACCCTGACCATCGAGCTGATCGGCTCGGTGTTCTACCGCAACAAGGGCGCTTATCTGGTGGGCCGCCTGTTCACTCCCGAAGAACAATGGCCGCTGGTGTTTCCGCTGGTGCACCACGAGGGGCGCGGCATCCAGTTCGACACGGTGATCACCGACGAAGCGGAGGTCTCGATCATCTTCTCCTTCACCCGCTCCTACTTCATGGTGGATGCGCCGGTGCCGGCGGAGATGGTGGCCTTCCTCAAACGCCTGCTGCCGGGCAAGCACATCGCCGAGCTGTATACCTCCATCGGCTTCTACAAGCAGGGCAAGAGCGAGTTCTACCGCGCGCTGATCAACCACCTGGCGACCACCGACGACCGTTTCGTCATGGCCCCCGGCGTGCGCGGCATGGTGATGAGCGTGTTCACGCTGCCGGGCTTCAACACCGTGTTCAAGATCATCAAGGACAACTTCAACCCGGCCAAGAACGTCGACCACGCCACTGTGATCCAGAAGTACCAACTGGTGAAGAACCACGACCGCGTGGGGCGCCTGGCCGATACCCAGCAGTTCGCCGACTTCCGCTTCCCGGTGAGCAAGTTCGACCCCGACTGCCTGGCCGAGCTGCTGGACGTGGCGCCATCCACCGTGGTGCTGGAGGGCGACGTGGTGCTGATCCGCCACTGCTGGACCGAGCGCCGGATGACCCCGCTGAACATCTATCTGGAACACGCCACCGAGGCCCAGGTGGAGGAAGCACTGAAGGACTATGGGTTGGCGATCAAGCAGCTGGCGGCCGCGAATATCTTTCCCGGCGACATGCTGCTGAAAAACTTCGGCGTCACCCGCCACGGCCGCGTGGTGTTCTACGACTACGACGAGATCAGCTACCTGACCGAGGTGAACTTCCGCCACATCCCGCCGGCGCGTTACGAGGAGGATGAGATGTCTTCGGAGCCCTGGTATTCGGTGGGGCCGATGGACGTGTTCCCGGAGGAGTTCCCGCGCTTCCTGTTCGTCGACCTGAAGTTGCGCCGGCAATTCGCCAAGCTGCACGGCAACCTGTTCGACGCGGATTACTGGAAGAGCCTGCAGGAGCAGATTCGCGCCGGGAAGGTGATCGACGTGTTCCCCTACCGCCGGCACGAGTCGCCGGAGGAAGCGCTGGCGCGGTAGCGGACCTCGCTCCTACAGGAAGCCGTCCGCTATCAGTTCCAATGCCGGCGCGAAGCGCGACGGTTGTCGCCCAGGCCGACCAGCGCGGCCACCGATGCCATCAGGACCTCGGCGATCCACGCCAGCACCAGGCCGCCGGCCAGCGCCCAGCCAATGGCCTCGGGCTCCAGCACCACCTGGTAGCGGTAGTTCGCGTAGGTCTCCTGCAGCAACTCGTGGTTCGGCGCCGTCACCATGTGCAAGGCGCGCTGGTACCAGTTGCCCTGCAGGGCCTGCCATTCGTTCTCGAACAGCTGGGCGCGGCGCATCAGGCGCTCGATGTTGTCGGCGTCGCGCTGGAACACCGGATCGGCGCTACCACGGTAATGCGCCACCAGGGCATTGAGGTCGCCCTGGAAGAACTCCCCAGAGGTGCCCTTGAAGCCCTGCAGCGCCTGGGTCGCCTCGATGCGATGGGCGTCGACGCGCTGTGCGTAGTCCTTGATGAAGCCCGGCACCTGGACCGCGACCATCAGTCCCAGTGCGAACAGCACCATGCGAATGTAACTGCGCAGCATGTTTCCCCCTTGTTCTTATGATCAGCGTGCTCTTGGGCAAGGCAGCGGCGATTCTCGCCCATCGCGCCCCGTCGGTTCCGGGACTGCCTCACGTCCCGGTCAGATGCGCCCCTGGGTGACGATTTCGCCGCGCCACCAGAGCATCCATTCGCCGCCCTGCATCAGGGTCCAGTTCTCGTTGTCGGTCAGCGGCTCGGTAGCGATCACCGTCACCACGTCGTTGGGCGTGGTTTCGGACTGGAAGTCCACCTGCAGGTCGGCATCCTTCAGCCGCGCCGGCCCGAACGGCGCGCGGCGAGTGATCCAGGCCAGTTTGGTGCTGCAGAAGGTGAACAGCCAGTCGCCGTCGCTGAGCAGGCAGTTGAACACACCGCTCTCGCGGTAGGAGGCGCACGCCGTTACCAGCGTCGGCAGCAGCACTTCCACCGGCACCGGCTCGGGGAAGGCGCGGCGCACCCGATTGAGCAGGTCGCAGAAGGCAGCCTCGCTGTCGGTATCGCCTACCGGCCGGTACATTCCCGGTGTCGGGTTGAAGCCGGCCAGCTGGCCATTGTGCGCGAAGGTCCAGTAGCGTCCGCCCATTTCGCGCACGAACGGGTGGGTGTTGGCCAGGCAGACCTTGCCGACGTTGGCCTGGCGAATATGGCCGATCACCGCCTCGCTCTTGATCGGGTAGCGCTGCACCAGCCGCGCCACCTCCGAGTCGACGCTCGCCGACGGATCCTGGAACAGCCGCACACCGCGCCCTTCGTAGAAGGCGATGCCCCAGCCATCACGGTGCGGGCCGGTGCCGCCGCCGCGCTGCATCAGCCCGGTGAAGCTGAAGACGATATCCGTCGGGACGTTGGCGCTCATGCCGAGCAACTCGCACATGAATCAGTTCTCCTCCATCAGTGCCTCGCGCAGCTGATGCAGCTCGCGTTCCAGGCGATTCTGCATCCTGGCCCGCCCCAATGGCAGGAAACGCGTGAGCGCGCGCAGCAGCAAGGCCGGCAGGTCATTCAGCTCACGCGGGATCAGGTGCAGATGAAAATGTGAAACGTGCTGGTTGGCGGCCGGGCCGTCGTTGACCAGCAGATTGATGCCAACCCGGCCGTAACCGGCGCGGCGTTGCACACGCTCCATGCGCTCGGCCAGCGGAATCAGGCCCTGCTGGGCCGCTTCCGGAAGCTGGTGCAGGAAGGCCGCGTGCTCGCGGGCCACCAGCAGCAGGTGCGCGGGGCGCAGCGGGTAGATGTCCAGCAGCACGATGAAATGGTCGTCTTCGTAGAGGGTATGGGCCGGCACGCGACCGGCCGCGATGGCGCAGAACACGCAGTCCATGGGAACTCCTGAAGAGGTCGTTCAGTTCATGCTGGACGCGTGCGGGGCAGGACGCAAGGCGCGAGCTACAGGCGCGGCTCGATCCGCATGCGGCGTTCGCCGTGGTCGTCCGTGCGGCTGTCGACGCCCGGCATCAGTTCCGGCTGCATCAGTTGGCGCAGGGTCGGCTCGTCTTCGTCGACCTTTTCCTGGCGGCGCTTCCTGATGGAGCGCTCCAGCGGCCAGCGGATCAGCACGAACAGCAGGTACAGGCCGAAGGCCGCGAGTAGTACCAGCGCGAGATCGGAAACCGCGCGCCAGGCGTTGTTGCCGACCTTGAACACGACGTCCAGCGCGGTGATGGCAATCGCCGGGGCATACAGGTTGTTCGCCGGGTCCACCGGGGTGGGGGTGAACAACAGGACGACCACGATCACCCGTAGCGGTTCGCGCAGCCAGCGCCACATCCAGCCGGTCATCAGGAACCAGACCAGGGTCAGGCCGAGGCCGGCGGCAATATAGGCGCCCCAGGCAAGCATGTAATCGTGTTCGTTCATGCGCGTGCGTACGTGCGGTGTCGACAGAGGGGTGCGTATGATAGCTGCTTTTACCCATGGGTGCGCAGCCGAGCGTCATCCATGCCGCCGCCGAGGAATCGCCATGACCGACCGCCAGCCCCCCATCGCCCGCCGCGAGGCCGCCGCCGATCCTTATTCCTGGCTGGAAAATCGCGATGCCGATGACGTTCTGGACTACCTGAAAGCGGAAAATGCCTACCTGGAAGATCAGCTTCTTCCTCAGGCAGCCCTGCGCGAAACGCTGTTCCAGGAGATCAAGGGCCGCATCCGCGAGACCGATCTCTCGCTCCCCACGCCCTGGGGGCCATGGCTCTACTACCAGCGCACCACGGCCGGCGACGAATACGCCCGTCACTACCGCAGCCCGCGTCCGGCGGATGGTTCACTGACCGTGGACGAAAGCGCCGAGCAATTGCTGCTGGACCCCAACGCCCTGGCGGGTGATGGATTCCTCTCCGTTGGCGCGTTCAGCATCAGCCCTGACCACTCGAAGCTGGCCTACAGCCTGGATACCAGCGGCGACGAGATTTACACCCTCTACGTGAAGGAACTGGCTGACGGCAGCGTCACCGCCCTGCCCTTTGAGGATTGCGATGGCAGCCTGACCTGGGCCAACGACAACCGCACCCTGTTCTTCGGCGAGCTGGACGAGACCCACCGGCCGCACAAGCTGTATCGCCATCGCCTGGGTGACAGCGGCGCGGAGCAGATTTTCGAGGAAAGCGACGGGCGCTTCTTCCTGCATTGCTACCGTGCCAGTTCCGAACGTCAGTTGGTGCTGCTGCTCAACAGCAAGACCACCAGCGAAGCCTGGGTGCTGGATGCCGATACGCCGGACGGCGAATTCGTCTGCCTGGCCCCGCGCGAGGAAGGCCACGAATACTACCCGGACCATGGTCGCCTGAATGACCAGTGGGCCTGGCTGATTCGCAGCAACCAGACCGGCATCAACTTCGCCCTGTTCCACGCCAGCGAGGCACAACCGACCCGAGCGCACTGGCGGGAGCTGATCGCCCACCGCGATGACGTGATGTTCGAAGGCGTCACCCTCAACGCCAGCGCCCTGACCCTGAGCCTGCGCGAAGGCGGCCTGCCCATCGTCGAGGTGCATCCGCACGGGCAGCCGGCGCATCGCGTCGACCTGCCGGACGCCGCCTACAACCTCTACGTGCAGGACAGCCTGGAGTTCGACAGCCCGGTGATCCGCCTGCGCTACGAAGCGCTCAACCGTCCGGCGCAAGTCCGCCAGCTGGAGCTTTCGAGCGGCGAACAGAAGGTGCTGAAGGAAACCCCGGTGGAAGGGCCGTTCGACGCCGACGCCTATGAAAGCCGGCGCCTGTGGGCCGATGCCGCCGACGACGTGCAGGTGCCGATCAGCCTGGTCGGCCGCCGCGACGTGCTGGAAAGCATCGCCCGTGGCGAGCCGGCGCCGCTCTATCTCTATGGCTATGGCGCCTACGGCGAGAGCCTTGACCCCTGGTTCTCCCACGCCCGCCTGAGCCTGCTGGAACGCGGTTTCGTCTTCGCCATCGCCCACGTGCGCGGCGGCGGCGAGCTGGGCGAAGCCTGGTACCGCGCCGGCAAGCTGGAACACAAGCAGAACACCTTCGGCGACTTCATCGCCTGCGCCGAGCACTTGCTGGCCCACGGCTACAGCACGCCGGCCCAGCTCGCCATCAGCGGCGGCAGCGCTGGCGGCCTGTTGATTGGCGCTGTGCTCAACCAGCGCCCGCAGCTGTTCGCCGCCGCCATTGCCGAAGTGCCCTTCGTCGATGTGCTCAACAGCATGCTCAATCCGGACCTGCCGCTGACCGTCACCGAGTACGACGAGTGGGGCAACCCGCAGGAACCGGAGGTCTACGCGCGGATCAAGGCCTATGCGCCCTACGAGAACGTCAGCGCCCAGGACTACCCCGCCCTGCTGGTGGTGGCCGGCTACAACGACAGCCGCGTGCAGTACTGGGAGGCCGCCAAGTGGGTCGCCAAGCTGCGCGTCAGCAAGACCGATGACCGCCTGCTGCTGCTCAAGACCGACCTGGGCGCCGGCCACGGCGGCATGAGCGGACGCTACCAGGGGTTGAAGGACGTGGCGCTGGAGTACGCCTTCCTGTTCAAGGTGCTGGGCATCGAAGGCAACGCCTGATGCTCTACACCTGCCCCTGCTGCGGCTACTTCAGTTTCGGCGACCCTCCGGGGTCGTACGAAATCTGCGAGATCTGCTTCTGGGAAGACGATCACCTGCAGCTGTGCTTCCCCGACGCGCGCGGCGGCGCCAACGCCGTCAGCCTGATCGAGGCGCAGGTCAACTTCGTGCAATGGGGCGCCTGTGAACGGCGCTTCCGCACCCAGGTGCGACCGGCGACCATCGACGACGAGAAAGACGAGCGCTGGTTCCCGCTATGGCAAAAGCGCGTGGAATTGCCGGACGAGGAAGCGCCCCTGTCCGGCGAGGAAGCCTGCTACTGGCTGCGCACGCCAACCTGAACATCCCTCAGCGGCGGCTGCTGAAAGCCAGGCCGACGCCCATGGCGACGATCAACCCGCCCGAGGCGGTCTGCTGCCAGCGCCGCCACATCGGGTTGCTGCCCACGCGGTTGCCGACGCGCCCGGCGATCACCGAGACCACGGCATTTACCAGGCATCCGCCGAGGTTGAACAGCAGGCCGAGGCAAAGAATCTGCAGCACGAAGTCCGGGCTGCCGGCAGGAACGAACTGCGGCAGGAAGGCGAGGAAGAACAGCGCTACCTTCGGGTTGAACACGTTGACCATCATGCCCTGCAGAAACACCCGACTCAGGCGCGCCGGTTCGAGCTCGGCGCGTCTCTGTTCGCGCCAGGCGCCACGGATCAGTTGCACGCCGAGCCAGATCAGGTAGAGCGCCCCCAGCCACTTGAGCACGCCGAAGGCCACGCTGGACATCATCAGCAGCGCCGACAGGCCGAAGGCCGCGGCCAGCATGTGCACCACACAGCCGGCGCCGATCCCGAGGGTCGACATCAGACCGGCCGCCGTGCCCTGGGCGGCCGAACGCGAGGCCACGTAGAGCATGTCCGGGCCGGGGGTGAGGTTGAGTGCGAGGGTCGCGATGAAAAACAGGCTGAGGCTTTCGAGGCTGGGCATGGCGCGGCTCCGGCAGGAAGACGCGCAGCATGCCATGCCGCTGCTACGGGGTGGAATCAGCCGGCGCGGAAGATCAGGTGTTCTTCCCAGTCATCCTCGGCCACCGAGTTCTCGCTGAGCATGCGCCCCGATTGCGAGATACGCTCGTGGTGCACGGCGTCCGGATCACCGCAGACCAGGTGGTGCCAAAGCGGCAGATCCTTGCCCTCGGACACCAGGCGGTAGCCACAGGTCGGCGGCAGCCACTGGAATTCATCGGCCTGGGCAGGGGTGAGCTGGATGCAGTCGGGCACACTGGCGCGGCGGTTGGCGTAGTCGGTGCAACGGCAGGTCTTCAGGTCCAGCAGCTTGCAGGCGATGCGCGTGTAGTAGACGGCACCGTCGTCCTCGTCCTCCAGCTTCTGCAGGCAGCACAGGCCGCAGCCGTCGCACAGCGACTCCCACTCCTCCTGATCGAGCTGGTCGAGGGTCTTGCGTTTCCAGAAGGGTTCGACTTTGGCGGCCATTTTTTGTACAGGGGCAATTTCACGGGGCGCAAAGTCTAAGCCCCACGGGCTGTAAGGCCAAGTGCAGGCGACCATTGACCGCGAAGCGCTTGCCAGGGCGGGCTGCGCTGGGTAGTTTGACCGACCCACGGGCCCGGTCCGCCACACGTTTCGCACCTGTCGCGCGACCCGCCAGCCGCCTTCCGCCGCCGCGCCGCCCGTTCCCACCGCGATGCCCGGCCGACCACGGCACCATCGGCAGATTCCACGCCATTCAAGGAACCACCATGAGCGCCAACCCCCGCGTTTCCGAGCACCCCATCGACCCGCAGTTCATCAATCGCTGGTCGCCCCGCGCCTTCAACGGCGAAGCCATTCCCCAGGAGACCCTGCTGAGCTTCATCGAGGCCGCGCGCTGGGCGCCCTCCTCCTTCAACTCGCAGCCCTGGCGCTTCCTCTTCGCCCTGCGCGACACGCCGAACTGGCAGCGTTACCTGAACCTGCTGGGCGAGTTCAACCGCGGCTGGGCGCAGCACGCCTCGGCGCTGGTGGTCGTGCTGTCGAAGACCACCTTCGCCCCGCCCGGCTCCACCGAAGAGAAGCCGGCGCTGTGGCACAGCTTCGACACCGGTTCCGCCTGGGGCTTCCTCGCCCTGCAGGCGAGCCTGGCCGGCTGGCACACCCATGGCATGGCCGGCTTCGACCGCGAATTGGCGCGCACTGAGCTGAAAGTCCCGGCGGACCACGAAATCCACGCGGTGATCGCCATTGGCAAGTTGGGCGACAAGTCGATCCTCTCCGAGAGCCTGCAGGCCCGCGAAGTCCCGAACGCCCGCCGTCCGCTGGCGGAGATCGTGGCCGAGGGCGATTTCTCGCTCTGACGCCCTTTATAGGAGCGAGGACTGGGCGTCCCCTCGCTCCTACGAAAAGCCAAAAGGAAAAGGCCCCGATTGGGGCCTTTTTCATGGATGCGACAGCGATCAGTAACCGCGGGAGAAATCCACTTCGCCGCGCATCGCCTGCCCGGCCCAGAAGCGGGTGAGGTTGTCGCGGAACAGATCGATCAACAGGCTCGGCAGCGTCGGCGCAGCGGTATGCCCGGTCAGCAGCAGGCGCGGTGTGTGCCAGAACGGATGCTGCGGCGGTAGCGGCTCCTGGCGGCAGACATCGATCACCGCACCGGCCAGTTGGTTGGCTTCCAGCGCGGCAACCAGATCCTCGTCCACCACCGACGTGCCGCGCCCGGCGTTGAGGAACAGCGCGGTAGGCTTCATACGCTGGAACAGCGCCAGGTTGTAGATGTCCTGGGTATCCGCCGTGTCGGGCAGCAGGTTGATCACATAGTCGGCGGTCTCGGCCAGACGCGGCAGGTCGTCCATTCCGCCCATGCGGCCGAAAGGCACCAGCGCGCGCGGATGCTTCGCCACACCGACCAGGTCAACGCCGAAAGGCGCCAGCATGTGCGCCACGGCCTGGCCGATCTCGCCGGTGCCGACGATCAGCACCTGGCGGCCACTCAGGCTGCCGGGCACGCGGTCGTCCCACTGCACGCCAACCTGGCTGGCCAGGCGGCCAAGCATCTGCCGCTCGTGGGCAAGCATGTAGGTCAGCACATATTCAGTCATGACCTGGCCGAAGATGCCGACCGCGCGGGTCAACGCATAGTCCTTGGGCAGGTCGTCGGCCAGCAACGGGGTGATGCCCGCCCAGCTCGACTGGATCCACACCGGGTGCACACCCTGGCGCAGCAGGCGTGCGGCGAGGTCGGGCTCACCGAGCCAGACCGGGCATTCGGCCGCGGCTTCGAGCAGGTTGTCCGGGTTGTTGCCGGAAATCACCGTCAAACGAGGTTCGGCCGCCATGAGCAGGGCGGCGTAGAGAGCGTGTTCACGATCGAGTACGAGAAGGCGCATGGCTCAAGCCTTTCGCAGTGATCGGTGGAGCATTTCCGGTTGGCGCATCTGGACTCGCTTCAAGAGGGCTTCCCATTGAAATCGGCATCAGTTCGGGGGAAGTCAGGCCGCTATAGACACAGCCGGAGACCAAGCGTTCCGCTCCGTTGAACCCTTTACGTCCGCGCATCATGCGCTCAAGCCGCGCACTTGCACAGTGCCAGCACTGGGCAAAGACGCGGCTCGAGGGATGTACGGTCGAAATCGTTGGTCAGACAGGATCGTTCCTGCGCAGCAGCTCCTCGGGCAGGTGCTCGATGTACTCCTCCTCCGCTGGCGGCATCTGCAGGTGGAAACCCTGCTTCTCGATGTTCTCCAGCACGACGTTGATGTCCTCCCGGGCCAGTTGGCGCTCCGGGCTCAGGACCAGGTCGAAGGTGTGCTGCGGCGCGCCGAACACGGTGAGCAGCGCCTCGGGTACGCGGCTCAGGGCTTCGCGCTTGTCGACGTACAGGTACATCTCGTTCTTGCGCGGACTTTTATAGATGGAGCAGATGCGTTTCATGTCGGTTCTTCCGCGTTATTCGGAGGTGGGAGCAGCGAGGCTGTCCAGCAGTGCCTGGCCCATCAGCTCGCGGCGCCAGCCCTGTAGCGATTCGGGCAGTTGGTAGGGGCCGTTCGGCCAGCCAGTCTTGAGCAGTGCTTCGAGGATTTTCTTGCGCAGCATCAGCTCGGGCGCCATGCCCAGGCGCTCGGCCTCTTTCTGGCCGACTTCGCGCAGCATCTTCAGCACCGGCGTGACTTCGCGCGGCAGTGGCTCGGGGAGGGTTTCCGGGCGGTCGGCCTCGGGCAGTTTCGCCGCGTGGGCGATCAGCGCGATGAGGGTGTCGCCATCCTGGCGCACGGTGCGCGGGTGCATGTCGTCGATCCGCGCCAGCGCGACCTTGTCGGCCGGCTGGAAACGCGCCAGGGGCCACAGGGTGTGTTCGCGCAGGACGCGGTTGCGCGGCTGGTTGCGCAGACGTGCCTGCTCTTCCCGCCAGACGCAGAGCTCACGCAATACGGAGAGTTGCTGGGGATTGAGCTTCCAGGCCAGCTTGACGTCCTGGTAGGCCTGCTGCGGGTCGCTGACGCGGGTCTGGTTGCTCACCAGGTCCGCGCCGTCGGCGAGCAGCCACTGCAGTTTCTCGTCGCTCAGGCGTGGCGCCAGCTTCACGTAGACCTCGGCCAGGTGCTGCACGTCTTCGGCGGCGTAGCGCACCTGCATGTCGGTCAGCGGACGCTGCAGCCAGTCGGAGCGCGTCTCGTCCTTGGGCAGGTCGAGGCCGAGGATTTCCAGCACCAGCTTGGAATACCCCATGGAGTGCGGCATGCCCAGGTAGGCGGCGGCCAGCTGGGTATCGAACAGCGGTTGCGGCAGGCTCCCGGTCAGGCGCTGGAAGACCTCCAGGTCTTCGCCGCAGGCATGGAACACCTTCACCACCAGCGGCGACTCGAGCAGCGCGGCGAACGGCGACCAGTCGCGGATCAGCAGCGGGTCGATCAGCCACACGCCGGTTCCATCGCCCACCTGCACCAGGCCGGCCAACGGGTAGAAGGTATCGACACGCATGAACTCGGTATCGAGCGCGAGGTAGGGCAATTCTTTCCAATCCTGGCACTTGCGCTCCAGGGTGGCATCGTCGCGAATCCACTGAATATCGAGGACGGTCACGAACATCTCCTTCGTTTCTGTGCGCGCAGTATATAGAGATGCATGATGTGCGAGCATTCCACTCGGCCATCGGTCTGTGACGTCTGTATGGCAACCTCTACGCTCTGCCCCGCCCACAACAACAATAAGGCAGTTTTCCATGAAGAAATTCCTCGGGTTGGTCGTCCTGCTGGCCGCCGCCCTGGCCGTTTACCTGGCACTCACACCCAGCCCCATCGACCCGCTGGCCTGGACGCCACCCAAGGCGCCAACGCTGACCGGCGTGATGGAGCCCAATGACACGCTGATGAAGGCCGAACTGCTCGCCCAGGGCCAGATCGTCGGCCCCGAAGACACCGCCGTGGACAGCCAGGGCCGCGTCTTCGCCGGGCTGGATGACGGGCGCATCGTGCGCATCGGCGCCGACGGCAAGGCCGAAACCTTCGTCGAGACCGGCGGCCGCCCGCTGGGCCTGGCCTTCGACAAGGCCGGCAACCTGATCGTCGCCGATGCCTGGAAGGGGCTGCTGGAGATCGACCCGCAGGGCAAGATCCGCGTACTGACCGACTCGGCCGACGGCATTCCCTTCGCGTTCACCGACGACCTGGACATCGCCAGCGATGGACGCATCTATTTCAGCGATGCCTCCAGCCGCTTCCACCAACCCGACTACATCCTCGACCTGCTCGAAGCCCGCCCCCACGGCCGCCTGCTGCGCTACGACCCGGCCACTGGCAAGACCGAGACACTGCTCAAGGAACTGTATTTCGCCAACGGCGTGGCGCTGTCGCAGAACGAGGACTTCGTGCTGGTCAACGAGACCTACCGCTACCGCATCACCCGCTACTGGCTCAAGGGCGAGAAGGCCGGGCAGCACGACGTGTTCATCGACAACCTGCCGGGTCTGCCGGACAACCTGGCCAGCGACCGCCACGGCACCTTCTGGGTCGCCCTGCCCTCGCCGCGCAAGGCCGACGCCGACCTGATCCAGCAACTGCCCTGGCTGAAACGCCAGCTCACCAAGCTGCCGCGCGCGGTCCTGCCCAAGCCGGTGCCCTATGGCCTGGTGATCCAGGTGAACGAAAAAGGCGAGATCGTGCGCAGCCTGCATGACACCAGCGGCCAGCACCTGCGCATGGTGACCTCGGCGAAGCCGGTGAACGGCATGCTCTACCTGGGCAGCCTGGAGAACGATCGGATCGGCCGGCTGACTCTGCACTGACCGTTCAGGCCAGCGACTGCGCCTCACGGGCAGTCGCCTTGGCTGGCGCAGCCGACGGCTCCAGCAACTCGAGCATGCGCTCGCGCACCTCGTCCATCAGCGCCTCCACGCCCGTATCGGTGAAGGCGGTGGAGTCGATGGGCTGGCCGACGTGCACTTCCACCGGCATTCCCAGGTTCAGCTTCAGGCCGCCAGCCGGCAGCAGTTGCTGGATGCCCCGGATCGCCACCGGCACGATGACGGCGTCGGTCTGCTGGGCCAGGCGGAAACAGCCCTTCTTGAACGGCTGCAACTTGCCATCCTTGGAACGCGTGCCCTCGGGCGCGGCCCAGAGCACGATGCCGCTTTCCATCATTTCCCGCGCCTTCGCCAGGTCAGCCATGGCCTGGTGGCGATTGTGCCGGTCGATGGAAGGAAATTCCGCCGCGCGCATCGCCGCGCCCCACACCGGCACGGCGAACAGCTCTTTCTTCGCCAGCATGCGGATCGAGCCGGGCATGGTCACGAAGATCGCCGGAATATCGTAGAAACTGGAATGGGTGCAAAGGATCATGTAGCGGCGGCCATCACCGAAGTCCGGCACCTCGCCGTGACGGCTCAGGCGCGCACCGGTCAGGCGCAGCAGGCTGCCTGACCAGGCGCGGGTGAAACCGTCGACCTTGCTGCGACGCAGCCGGCCCACGGCTCCCAGCGCCAGCACGCGAACGCTGTAGCCCAGGGTGATCATGACGGTCGCGATGCCCACCAGGGCGACGCGCAGCGGGCCGGCCTTGCGCGGCTCCGATTGCAGGTTGTGCATGTTCGGCAACTCCCCCAGCAACTTTTCTTCATAACAAGCCTTATGATGCGTTTCAGCCCCGTCACGACACAGGAACGCGCCCATGACCTACGCCCGCCTGCTCACGCCCGAGCAACTGGCCGCCCGCCTCGATGACCCGAATCTCGTCCTGCTCGACTGCCGCTTTGCCCTGGAAGATCCCGCGTACGGCGCGCGCAGCTACCAGGAAAACCACATTCCAGGCGCCCATTTCGCCGACCTCAACGAGGACCTCTCGTCTCCGGTGATTGCGGGCGTCACAGGCCGCCATCCGCTGCCCGATCCGCAGCGCCTGCAGGAACGCCTGCGCACCTGGGGCCTGGATGGCGACAGCGAGGTAGTGCTCTACGACGATGGCCCCGGCGCGTTCGCCGCGCGGGCCTGGTGGCTGCTGCTGTGGCTGGGCAAACGCGAGGGTGTCTACCTGCTCGACGGCGGACTGGCTGCGTGGCGTGCAGCCGACCTGCGCCTGACTACCGCCGAGACGCCCGAACGCCGTGGCGAATTCAAGGCCGAGCCGGACAACAGCCTGCTGATCGGCGCCGATGAGCTGTCCGCGCAACTGGGCGACGCCGGCTTGCCGTTGATCGATGCCCGCGGCTTGCCGCGCTTCCGTGGCGAGGTCGAGCCGATCGACCCGGTGGCGGGACACATTCCCGGCGCCCAATGCGCAGCCTTCACTGACAATCTCGGCAGCGATGGTCGCTTCCTTCGCCCCGAGCACCTGCACCAGCGCTTCGCCGGCCTGCTGCGCGGCCGTCCGGCCGAGGATCTCGTCGCCTATTGCGGCTCCGGCGTCACGGCCTGCCACAATCTGTTCGCCCTGAGCCTGGCAGGTTATCCACTGGGTCGCCTGTACGCGGGCTCCTGGAGCGAATGGATCACCGACGACAAGCGCCCGGTAGCCAAGGGCGACTGACTTCCCGCACGAAAAACGGAAGGCACGTCACACACGGCCTTCCGCTTCCCCATGGATAGGCAGAAGGGCATGCGTCAGACTCATGCCCATTTTTCAAAGGAGTGAAAACCCATGCGCATCCACCAAACGCTTCTCGCCAGCGCACTGTTGTGCCTGTGCACCCTATCCGCAACCCACGCCGCCACGCTGGAGGCCACTCCTTGCGGCCTCGAGGACCAATGGTCCGAGCTGACCGGCGAGGACATGGTGAAGGCGGCGAAGGCCGGCCACGCATCGGCCCAGTACAACCTCGGCCTGGAATACGACGCCGGCGGCGATGACTTCGAGCAGGACTACGAGAAGGCGGCGTACTGGTACCGCAAGGCCGCCGAGCAGGGCAACGCCTGCGCCCAGTACAACCTCGGCAACGCCTACGACAATGGCGACGGCGTCGAGCAGGACGCGGAGAAGGCCGTGTTCTGGTACCAGAAGGCGGTTGACCAGGGCGACAAGGATGCCCAGTACAACCTGGCGATCATGTACGAGAACGGCACGGGCGTCCCGCGCAGCGACAAGAAGGCATTCGCCCTGTACATGAAGTCGGCGGAACAAGGCGATGTGGATGCCGAGTTCGAGGTGGCGGAAAGCTATGCCAAGGGCCGCGGCGTGGCGAAAAGCCCGGCGCAGGCGCGCGACTGGTACCAGAAGGCGGCGGACCAGGGCCATGAAGAGGCCGCGGAGAAGCTGGCAGCCATGCCGGAGTTCCCGCCCAGTATCTAATTGCCAGACGGAATATGAATTATAGCTGCGCCGTCAAAACAATTTAAAAACAGTCCTTTACATCATCTTCATCGCACTACACTTCAACTCGAGCGGCTAAGTCCGCTTCCGGCGGGGCCGAGGATAATCACAGAAGCTGCCAAGTCGCCCAGCCCCGCCGGTCATTGATGACGAGGATGTCATGGGAATCGCCGCCAACGACCTGTGCCAGTTTGTGATCCGCCCTACCCTGCATTATCTGGGGCGGCACAGCGTCGCGGCCGAATCGCTGCTGCTGGGGGCAGCAGCCTGTCAGTCGGCGCTGGGGAGCGCCCTCGATGACAGCCATGGCCATGGGCTGTATCGCATCGGTGAGCAACGGCACCAGACGCTCTGGGACGGATTCCTGGCGCTGGACCCCGAGCTGGCCAGCCGCGTCAGAGGGCTGGCCAGCCAACATGCCTTCCTCGACGCACCGCACCTGGAACTCACGGTCAATCTCCGCTACAGCACGGCGATCGCCTGGATGATGGTCGAAGCCGAGCGCCTCCCTCTGCCACTGGCGGAAGACCCCATGGAACTGGCCCGGATCTGGCGCCAGGTTTTCCACCCCCATGGCCGCCTGCACGACTTCGTCGACGCCTGGCACAGCTACATCGGAAATCTCAGACAAGTCGCATAGAAAACAGCCAGACATCAAATGACCGTTCGGTCAGAATTTTTTTACATACAGCGACGAACGGCCAGCACGCCGATGGAACGTTCGTTTGAGCTTCAAGGCCCAAGGTAGAGCCTTTTTCCGGCACTACCCAAGTTCTGGGAATCTTGATAGCTTGCGCGCGGTTAAACACAGGAGTTGCTCTTACAATGAAAACAACATGGCTCAAGACCACACTAGCCCTGACCATTAGCGCTGCCTCTGCCCAGGCCCTGGCCAACGGCATCGCCATCAACGAGCAGAGCGCCAGCGGCGCCGGTACCGCCTACGCGGGCCGTGCTTCTTCGGCATTGGACGCCAGCACCATCTACGGCAACCCCGCCGGTCTGTCCAAGCTCAAGCGCACCGAAGTCAGCGGTGGTCTTGCCGTGGTTTCCGCGAAGGACGACATCAGCGATGCCCACAGCACCGCCTCGGGCAGCAACAAGGGTGACTCCGTCCCCCTGGCCGCCGTGCCGTTCGGCTACTTCGCCACCCCGCTGGACGACAAGGTCAGCGTCGGCCTGGGCGTCTACGTGCCCTACGGCATCATCAACGACTACGAAAGTGGCTTCCAGGGCCGTTCCCACGGCTCCTACAGCAAAGTCCAGGTGATCACCGTCCAGCCGACCATCAGCTACAAGTTCAACGACGTGGTGGCCGTCGGCTTCGGTCCGACCATCAACCGCATCGACGGCAAGCTGGAAAACTACCTGAACACCGGCGCGCTGAACGGCGCCCTGGGCGGCAACGGCGACGACACCAAGATCAGCATCAAGGGTGACGACACCGCCGCAGGCTTCAACGTCGGCCTGCTGGTCACCCCGACCGACAGCACCTCCATCGGCGCGACCTACCACTCCAAGGTCAAGTACGAGCTGAAGGGCCACACCAACGTGTCCAACTCGCCGGCCGGCCTGTTCGATTCGCGCATGGATGCCAGCCTGGACATCACCCTGCCCGAGTCGCTGGACCTGTCCATCACCCAGAAGCTGGATGACCGCTGGACCGTTTACGGCGGCACCACCTGGACGCGCTGGAGCCGTCTGAAGTCCATCGAGGTTCAGAATACCGGCGCCCCGCTGGCCGCATTCGACACCATCGGCGAAGACCTCAGCTGGCACGACACCTGGTCCGCCGCCATCGGTACCTCCTACCAGTGGAACGACCAGTGGGTGCTGCGTACCGGCTTCGCCTACGATCCGTCGCCGACCACCAACGAGCACCGTACCGTGCGTATCCCGGTGGGCGATCGCAAGATCTTCACCCTGGGCGCCGGCTACTCGCCCAACGCCGACATGACCATCGACGTGGCCTACGCCTACCTGTGGGAATCCACCGCCGGCGTGAACCAGCCCGATGGCCAGGAACTGGCAGGCCTGCAACTGCAGCCGGCCTACAGCGCCAAGTACGACAACAGCGCCCATGGCCTGACCGCGCAGATGACCTATCGCTTCTGATAGCTTCCGCGTCATGAAAAAGCCGGGCTGATGCCCGGCTTTTTCATTTCCGGCGCGCGAAACCCTGTAGGAGCGAGCTTGCTCGCGAACAGGTTTTCCCGGGCGACTTCGGAGTCAATCGGTTCGCGAGCAAGCTCGCTCGTACGAAGAACCGCTACTTCGGCTCAGGCCGCCTGGTCGGGCTCGGCGTGTTCGCGGCAGATCAAATCGCCCTCGCGCGTTTCCAGCCGTTCCCCGGTCAGACCACACAGCGCGCCGTCGTCGAGCTTCTGATGGAAGCGACAGGTGCGGCACAGGCCGAAGCCCGGCACGTTCTCCTGGCGCTGCACCGTCGCCAGAAGCTCGCGCAGCAGTTCCACCAGCAGCTCGCTGCGCTGGCCGAGCGTCTCTTCGGCGTGGCGCAGAAAGGCCGGCGGCACCAGCGCATCGATCAATCCCCTGCCCTCTTGCGTCAGCTCCAGATGCACGCTGCGGCGGTCCAGCGCGTCCGGGCGCTTCTCGATCAGCCCTTTCGCCTCCAGCGCCTTGAGCGACTGCGACACCGTGCCCTTGGTCAACCCGAGGAAGTCCGTTACCCCCAATGGCGTATTCGAATAGCGGTTGCAGCGCGCCAGGTAATTCAGCGCGCTCAGCTGGATCGGCTGCAGGTCAGCCATCAGCGGCTGCTCGCGGGCCCAGGCACGCATCAGGCTGGCGATGCGTTCGAGGTAGTCGTACAGGGTCGTATCGGTCATGGGCTAATCCTCCCGATAGATAGTATCGATCAAATACCAGTTTGACAGAAGCGTCTTTTCGCCCGCAGACTGAACTGGTATCGAATCGATACCTAATCACTCAGGAGAACGATCATGAACAAAGCCGTTTACTACCATGCCGGTTGCCCCGTCTGCGTCGAAGCCGAGCGCGCGCTGCTGCCGTTGCTGAACCGGGAAGTGGAGCTGGTGCACCTCGGCGAGCAGTCGCCGCGGGTCGCCGAAGCCGAGGCCGCTGGCGTGAAATCGGTGCCGGCCCTGGTGGTCGATGGGCAGGTGCTGCACCTGAACTTCGGTGCGGCCATCGCCGACCTGAAGTGAGGTGAGCGCCATGCAGGTCCACGTCTACGACACCCACGTGCGTACCCGCGATGGCCGCTACCTGCACTTCGACGTCCTCGTCGAGCCCGACGATGCCAGCCGCGCCGAGGAATTCGCGGCGCACTGGCTGGCATCGCGCGGCATTCAGGCGCAGGACGTGCAGGTCAGCCGTTGCCAGTTCTGCCACAGCGAATTCTCCTCCCCGACGGTGGCGGAATCGCTGCGCGGCCAGGGTTACCACATCATCGAAATGGAAGGATGCTGAGGGCATGGACGTCTATCAGCCGCTGCACTGCGATCTCCATGATTACCTGGAGATCGCCTGCACCTATCGCTATGGGCTGCGCATCGAACTGCGCAATGGACTGGTGTTCGAGGCCGCCGCCGTGACGACCCACACACGGCGCAACGCCCAGGGTAACCTGGAGGAATTTCTGGAAGTGCAGGTGGAAGGCGCCAGCCGGGAGTTGCGGCTGGACCGCCTGCGCGCCATCACGCCGGTGGTGGCGGAGGCGCGCTTCGGGAGGGTGGTGCTGAATCCGGCCTGAAGGACGACCGGAGCGACCTCACCACATGAGGTCGTCGGGCACTACGTAATCCTTGTACGGATCATCGTCGTCCGGCTCACCGCTTGGCTCGTTGAGCAGCACGATACGGCGCTCGTCGCGCTCCTTGATGCGCAGCGCCGCGTCGCGCGGAACGATCTCGTAGCGGCCGTCGTAGCTGACGATGGCCAGGCTGCCCCGGCTGAGCTTGTCACGGATCAGGTCGTTCACCGCGATGCGCTTGACCTTCTTGGCGTCGACGAAGTTGTAGTAGTCGTCCGACTCCATCTTCGGCAGGCGCGTGCCCTCGATCAATTGCTTGATCTGCGCGGCCTTGGCTTTCTTCTCGGACTTTTCCTGCTGCTGGCGATTCAGCTCGGCATCGCGAGCCTGCTTCTCGGCCTGCGCCTGCAACGCGGCCTGGCGCTGGCTGTCGTCCTTCGCCACCTGGTTCTTGTGCTCCAGGCGCTGCTGTTTCTGCTTCTGCTTGCCGGCCTGTTTGGCCTGCTTCTCGTTGACCAGTCCGGCCTTCAGCAACTGGTCACGCAATGACATGCTCATTCGGTAAGGCTCTCCAACAGCCCATATTGATGCAGGACAACGTCTCGACGAACGCATAGCTTCGGCGAGGCGGTGCACAGGGGGTATAATCCTCGGGCCTGTGCCGGCGCAGTGCAAGTGCCTGGCTCGATTTCACTCATCTGGAGCGGAACCCGCCACCTCCATGCTGAAACTTATCGTCGTCGCGATTCTGGCAGTTTTCCTCATTGCCATCCTCTATGTGCACCTGCGCGGCAAGGTACGGCTGCCGTTCCTGCGCCAGGTCGTGAACCACTCCGCCTGGTTCGCTCCCTACAACTCGCTGATGTACCTGAACTCCAGCGTACCGTCCAAGCCCTACCTGGACCGCGAGCGTTTCCCGGAACTCGACAAGCTGCGCGACAACTGGCAGATGATCCGCGAGGAAGCCGAGAATCTGTTCGACGAGGGCTACATCCGCGACGCCCTGAACAACAACGAGGCCGGCTTCGGTTCGTTCTTCAAGAAGGGTTGGACCCGCTTCTACCTGACCTGGTACGACGGCCCCCTGCCCTCGGCGCAGCAACTGTGCCCCAAGACCGTGGAGCTGGTGAGCAGCATCCCCAACGTCAAGGGCGCGATGTTCACCCGCCTGCCGCCGCGCAGCCACCTGAACAAGCACCGCGACCCCTATGCCGGCTCCCTGCGCTATCACCTGGGCCTGGCCACGCCGAACTCCGACGAGTGCCGCATCTTCGTCGACGGCCAACCCTACGCCTGGCGCGACGGCCAGGACGTGATGTTCGACGAGACCTTCGTCCACTGGGTGAAGAACGAGACCGACGAGTCGCGCCTGATCCTCTTCTGCGACATCGAGCGACCGCTCAAGTCGCCGCTGCTGACCCGCATCAACCGCCGCGTCAGCGCCTTCCTCGGCCGCGCCACCGCGCCGCAGAACGTCGAAGGCGAGCGCGTTGGCGGGATCAACCAGGCTTACTCGGTACTGATCCGCCTCGGCGATGCCGTGGGCAGCAAGGTGAAGGTGTTCAAGCGCGCCTATCCCAAGGCTTATCGCATCGGCCGGCCAGTGCTTGCGGTGGTACTGTTGGTCCTGCTGCTGCGCTGGATGTTCGGCTGATCGACTGTTCCTGCGAAGAGCAACAAAAAGCCCCGCCTTGGCGGGGCTTTTTCATGGGCGGGAGAACTTATCCACAGCTGAGCGGGTTCTTCTCGTCGCGCTTGGCGGCGCCCCACAGCTCGTCCATCTCTTCCAGGTTGCTGTCTTCCAGGGTGCGCCCCTGGTCGCGCAGTGCCGTCTCGATGTAGCGGAAGCGCCGCTCGAACTTGGCATTGGCGGCGCGCAGCGCGGTTTCCGGATCGACCTTGAGCTTGCGCGCCAGGTTGACCACCACGAACAGCAGGTCGCCCACCTCCTCCGCCTGGGCTTCGGTGTCGCCACCGGCCATGGCTTCGAGCACCTCGTCCAGTTCCTCGCGGACCTTGTCCACCACTGGCAGCGCATCGGCCCAGTCGAAGCCGACCTGGGAGGCGCGTTTCTGCAGTTTGGCCGCGCGACTGAGCGCCGGCAGGGCGTTGGGCACGTCGTCCAGCAGGGACAGTTGCACCGGCTCGGCGGCCTTGGCGGCGCGCTCCTCGGCCTTCAGCTCCTCCCAGCGCTGCTTGACCGCCGCTTCCTCCAGCTTCGCCGGGTCCGGCTCACCGTAGAGATCGCCATCGGGGAACACGTGGGGATGGCGGCGGATCAGCTTGCTGGTGATACCGTCGACCACCGCGTCGAACTCGAAACGCCCGTCTTCCCGCGCCAGTTGCGCGTAGTAGACGACCTGGAACAACAGGTCGCCCAGCTCTTCGCGCAGATGGTCGAAGTCACCACGCTCAATGGCATCGGCGACTTCGTACGCTTCTTCCAGCGTGTAGGGAACGATGGTCGCGTAGCTCTGCTGCAGATCCCAGGGGCAGCCGTTCTGCGGGTCACGCAGCCGGGCCATGAGGTACAGCAGGTCGTCGAGCTTATGCATCCTTGGCACCCGCGCGGTCGCGCCGCGCCTCGATGATGTTGGGCAACTGCGAGATACGCGCCAGCAGGCGGCCCAGGGAATCGAGGCCGGGGATCTCGATGGTCAGGCGCATGATCGCGGTGTTGTCTTCCTTGTCCGAGCGGGTATTCACCGCCAGTACGTTGATGCGCTCGTTGAGCAGCATCTGCGAGACGTCGCGCAGCAGGCCCGAACGGTCGTAGGCACGGATGACGATATCCACCGGATAGGTGCTGACCGGCACCGGACCCCAGCTGACCTGGATGATCCGCTCCGGCTCGCGCCCGGCCAGTTGCAGCGCCGTAGCGCAGTCCTGGCGGTGAATGGTGACGCCACGACCGAGGGTGATATAGCCGACGATCGGGTCGCCCGGCAGCGGCTGGCAGCAGCCAGCCATCTGCGTGAGCAGGTTGCCGACGCCCTGGATCTGGATGTCGCCGCGCTTGCCGTGGCCGATCTTGCTCGGTTTGCGCGGAATGAGTTCGAGCTGCTCGGTACCGCGTTCGGGCTCGACCAGTTGTTGCGCGTAGTTCACCACGTGGGCCAGGCGCAGATCGCCAGCGCCCAGGGCGGCGAACAGATCTTCGCCGGTCTTGTAGTTGGCCTTTTCCGCGAGCTTCTCGAAGTCCACCGGCGGCAGCGCCAGGCGGCCCAGGTCGCGTTCGAGCATGGCCTTGCCGGCGGCGACGTTCTGGTCGCGCGCCTGCAGCTTGAACCAGTGGACGATCTTCGCCCGCGCCCGCGACGTGGTGACGTAGCCCAGGTTCTGGTTCAGCCAGTCACGGCTCGGCCCGCTCTGCTTGCCGGTGATGATTTCCACCTGCTCGCCGGTCTGCAGGCTGTAGTTCAGCGGCACGATGCGGCCGTTGATCTTGGCGCCACGGCAGTTGTGCCCGACCTCGGTGTGCACGCGGTAGGCGAAGTCCAGCGGCGTCGAACCCTTGGGCAGGTCGATGGCGTGGCCGTCCGGGGTGAAGACGTAGACCCGGTCGGGCTCGATATCCACCCGCAGTTGCTCGGCCAGTCCGCCGATGTCGCCCAGCTCCTCGTGCCACTCGAGCACCTGGCGCAGCCAGGAAATCTTCTCTTCGTAGTGGTTGGAACTGGCCTTGACGTCGGTACCCTTGTAGCGCCAGTGCGCGCAGACGCCGAGTTCGGCTTCCTCGTGCATGGCGTGGGTACGGATCTGTACTTCCAGCACCTTGCCCTCGGGGCCGATCACCGCGGTGTGCAGCGAGCGGTAGCCGTTCTCCTTGGGGTTGGCGATGTAGTCGTCGAATTCCTTGGGAATGTGCCGCCACAGGGTGTGCACGATGCCCAGCGCGGTGTAGCAGTCGCGCATCTCGGGGACGAGCACGCGGACGGCGCGCACGTCATAGATCTGGCTGAAGTCCAGGCCCTTGCGCTGCATCTTCCGCCAGATGGAATAGATGTGCTTGGCGCGGCCGGACAGGTCGGCCTTGATGCCGGTGGCAGCCAGGGCTTCCTTGAGCTGCCCCATGACGGTGGCGATGTATTGCTCGCGGTCCAGCCGGCGCTCGTGCAGCAGCTTGGCGATCTGCTTGTACTGGTCGGGTTCGAGGTAGCGGAAGGACAGGTCCTCCAGCTCCCACTTGATGTGGCCGATGCCCAGGCGATGGGCCAGCGGGGCATAGATGTCGAAGACTTCGCGGGCGACGCGCATGCGCTTTTCGTCGTCGCCGTTCTTCACCGCGCGGATCGCGCAGGTACGCTCGGCCAGCTTGATCAGCGCGACGCGGACGTCGTCGACCATGGCCACGAGCATCTTGCGCAGGTTCTCGATCTGCGCCTGGGTGCCGAGCACCAACGACTGCCGCGGACTGAGGCTGGTGCTGATCGCCGCCATGCGCAGCACGCCTTCGATCAGCTTGGCCACCACCGGGCCGAAGCGCTGCGCCACGTCCTCCAGCTTGACCTTGCCTTCGCGCACGCCACGGTAGATCACCGCGGCAACCAGCGACTCCTGGTCGAGCTTGAGGTCCGCCAGGATTTCGGCGATTTCAAGCCCTGTCTGGAAGCTGGAAGTGCCGTCGGCCCAGGAATTGTCCGTCGTGCTGACGGCCTTGTCCTCGACCTCGCGGGCGAACTCGCAGGCTTCCAGCAGGACCTTGCGATCCAGTACCGGGACCAGGGTCTGGACATGGTCCAGCCAGGCCTCGAGATTGATGCTGCCGTCGGTGTTGACCGGCTGGTGCGCTCTCACCTGTACCATCGTGTCTACCCTTCCCCACGGTGCGCCACAACACACCGCTCACTGCGCCGGCCTTTCTTGCTTGAGCCGGTCGGATTGCGCAGGCCTTCCTAGCCTGCCTCGAACAAAGCCATGGCCTCGACATGGGCCGTCTGCGGGAACATGTCGAGGATGCCGGCGCGTTTCAGGCGGTAGCCCTGTCGGGCCAGTTCGCCAGCGTCGCGCGCCAGGGTCGCCGGGTTGCAGGACACATAGAGTACCCGCTCCGCGCCCAGTGAACGCATCTGCCGCGCCGGCTCGAAGGCTCCGTCACGCGGAGGGTCGAGCAGCACGGCGGTGAAATCCTCCGCCGCCCAGGGGGCGTCGGCAAGCGGTTTCGACAGGTCGGCCTGAAGAAACCGTGTATTCGCAAGGCCGTTGGCCCGGGCATTGGCCGCGGCGCGCTCGACCATGGTCTGCACACCTTCCACGCCTACCACCTCGCGCACCTGGCGCGCCAGCGGCAGGGCGAAATTGCCCAGGCCACAGAACAGGTCCAGCACACGCTCATCGCTGCCGGGGTTCAGCCAATCCAGCGCCTGGGCGACCATCGCCTCGTTGACCGGCGCGTTCACTTGCACGAAGTCGCCGGGACGGTAGGCCAGGGTCAGATTCCAGGATTCGAGCCGGAAGCCAAGCTCCCCGTTCCCGTTATTTTCGGGAAGTCCGCTGTTTTCTGCGCCTCTGGAACAAAGCGTCGGTTCCCCGTCACCTTGCAGCCAGAGTTGCACATCGCGTGCCGAACAGAATTCCAGCAGTCGAGTCAGATCGCCATCGGACAAAGGTTCGATATGCCGCAGCAGCAGCGCGGCGCCGGTGCCGTGGAACAGCTCGACATGACCCAGCGCCTGGGGCTTGGCAAAACCGCGCAACACGGCGGGCAACTCGCGGGCCAGCGCCTGAAGCTCAGGCACCAGCACGAGGCAGTCGTCGAAGGCGATGATGGATTGGCTGGCGGCGGCGCGGAAGCCGACGTCCAGGCGCTTGGCCTTCACATCCCAGCGCACGGCGAGGCGGGCGCGACGACGGTAGCCGAATTCCGGCCCGACCAGCGGTGCCGCCCACTCTTCCGGAACCAGGCCGGAGAAGCGCTCCAGCTGTTCGGCCAGGGTGCGCTGCTTGAGCGCCAGCTGATCGGCGTGGGGCAAATGCTGCAGGCTGCAGCCGCCACAGCTGCCGGCCACTGGACACGGCTCGGTGCGGCGATTGGCGGCGGCGGTGAAGATGCGTTCGCTGCGGGCGTCGACGATCTGTGCGCGAGCCGAGAGCACACGGGCTTCCACCGCCTCGCCCGGCAGGGCGTTGGCGACGAACCAGGTGCGACCGTCGGCGTGGGCGATCCCACGGCCGTCATGGGCCAGGCGCTCGATGTTCAGGCGCTGCTTCTTGCCCACCGGTACCGCAGGGCTGCGCGCTCCGCCGCTGGGCTGGAAGCGCAGGCCGGATCTCTGCTTGGCCATGTCAGGAAGCGTCAAACACGCCCGAGGACAGGTAACGGTCGCCACGGTCGCAGATGATCGCCACCAGGGTCGCGTTTTCCAGCTCGCGGGACAGGCGCAGCATGGCCGCCACCGCACCGCCGGAAGACACGCCGCAGAAGATGCCCTCTTCGCGAGCCAGGCGACGCATCACGTCCTCGGCTTCGGTTTGCTGCATGTCGACGACACGGTCGACGCGGGTGGCGTCGAAGATCTTCGGCAGGTATTCCTCCGGCCAGCGGCGGATGCCCGGAATGGCCGAGCCTTCCATCGGCTGCAGGCCGACGATCTGCACGTTGGGGTTCTGCTCCTTGAGGTAGCGCGACACACCCATGATGGTGCCGGTAGTGCCCATGGAGCTGACGAAATGGGTGATCTCACCGCCGGTCTGACGCCAGATTTCCGGGCCGGTGGAATGGTAGTGGGCAATCGGATTGTCGCCGTTGGCGAACTGGTCGAGCACCTTGCCCTGCCCTTCGCGCTGCATCTGGTCGGCGAGATCGCGGGCACCTTCCATGCCCTGCTCCTTGGTCACCAGGATCAACTCGGCGCCGTAGGCGGTCATGGCGGCCTTGCGCTCGGCGGTGGAGTTGTCGGGCATGATCAGGATCATGCGGTAACCCTTGATCGCCGCCGCCATCGCCAGGGCGATGCCGGTGTTGCCGGACGTGGCCTCGATCAGCGTGTCGCCGGGCTTGATATCGCCGCGCAGCTCGGCACGGGTGATCATCGACAGTGCCGGACGATCCTTCACCGAACCCGCGGGGTTGTTACCCTCGAGTTTCACCAGCAGGGTGTTGGAGGTCTCCCCGGCCAGGCGCTGCAGGCGCACCAGCGGGGTATTGCCGATGCAATCGGCGATAGTCGGGTACTGCACGGTCATGGAGGCACTCGGATCTGGAACAGGGCGCCCTATGATACCGGCAAAAGACCACGCGCCATACGAAACTTCCTAACAAGCCATGTTTGCCTGGAGAAAGACGTGGGGAATGGCGCTGTCAGACGCGACTCAGGCGGCCGCCGCTGCCGGCAACCGCAGGTGCACGCGCAGACCGGCATCGGCGCGATCCGCCCACAGCTCGCCGCCCTGCAGGCGCACCGAGCTGCGCGCAATGCTCAGGCCCAGGCCGAATCCTTCGCCGGTGCGCGCATCGGACAACCGCGTGAACGGCAGGAAGATGCGCTCCAGGTCCGCCGTGGGAACGCCCGGCCCGTCATCCTCCAGCCACAGATGCCAGCCGCCGTGTTCGCGGCGACCGCTCAGACGGATGCGCCCCTGCGCGGGTGAGTGGCGGATGGCGTTGCGCAACAGGTTTTCCAGCGCCTGGGCCAGGCCGTTGAGATGGCCTCGCACCCGGCAGTCCGCCGGCACCTGATAAAGGAAGCGCTCGGCATCCCAGCCGGACTCGAAACGAGCGTCGTCCACCAGCAGATCCCAGAGCGAGCGCAGGTCGATTTCCTCCAGCGCCGGGTGCGGCCGCTCGGTGTCCAGCCAGGCCAGCTCCAGGGTGTCGGCGACAAGCCGTTGCATGACCTCGACCTCGCGCTCGACACGCTGGCGCAACGCCGCCTCGCTGATCGGACTGTCGCCCGCCACGCGCAGGCGGCTGAGCGGCGTGCGCAGCTCGTGGGAAAGATCGCGCAGCAACTGGCGCTGCAGTCCGACGTGGCCGCGCAGGCGCTCAGCCATGTGATCGAGCGCGCGCCCCAATTCTCCCAGCTCATCACGGCGGAAGCTGAATTCCGGACCAGCCACCGAGCCCAGGTTGTCTGCCTGCAAGGCGTTGGCGTGCTCACGCAGTCGCCCCAGTGGCCGCACCAGGTGCCGATAGATCAGGCCACAGAGCAGCAGCGCGAGGATCGCCGGCACCAGCGCGTGGCTGATGGATTGACGCAGGAACGTGAAGCCGCCAGGCAGGAAGCGCTGCGGCAGCTGCAATACGAGGCGGCCGGCGGTGGGCTCGTCAGGGAACGGGATGCCAATGAACGGCAGGTTCACCGAGCGTGAACTCACCGGCCAGTCCAGCCCTCGCTGGAAGGTCAGGTGCGCCACCTCGTCCATCGCCAGCGGCTGCGAGGCCAATGATTGCAGGCGGCCATCGACCACGACCATCCATATCGGCTCGCGCTGCTTCATTCGCTTGAGCCACTCGTCGACGCCCGCCGCACCATCGGTGCGCCAGGCCTGCTGCGCCTCGCGGGCATAACCGCCGAGCACCTGGCGCGCTTCGTCGGAGAGGTTGTAGCTGTCACGCTCCATCTGCTTGCCCCAGTTCCAGGACAGCCAGATCACCGACAGGCAGAGGGCGACCAGGGCAACCGCGAGCTTCCAGAACAGCGAGTGGCGGCCGGGCATCGTCAGTCCTCCGCCTCGGCGAACACGTAACCCTTGCCCCAGACGGTGTGCAGTTGGTGGCGCAGATAGCCGATGGCCTGGAGCTTTCGGCGCAGGTGGCTGACGTGCATGTCCAGGCTGCGGTCGTGGGCGGTGAAGGCGCGGTGCAGCACATGCTGATAAAGGAAGGGTTTGCTCAGCGTCTCGCCCTGGCTGCCGAGGAAGGTTTCCAGCAGGCGGTACTCGGTGCCCGTCAAACCGGCCCATTGCCCGTCGAGGCCCACGTCGCTGCGCTGCTCATCCAGCTGCAGCCCCGCCGCGACAGGACTGCCCAACGACTGGCTGCCGCGCTCCAGGGCCACCCGGCGCAGCACCGCGTCGACGCGGACGCTCAGCTCGGCGAGGCTGAAGGGCTTGGGCAAGTAGTCGTCGGCGCCCTGGGAGAATCCGGCGATACGGTCCTGCTCGGCACCCAGCGCGGACATCAGGATCACCGGCACCGCGCGCTCGCGGCGCAGGGTGCGGAGGATATCCAGGCCGCCGGTGCCGGGCAGCATGATGTCCATCAGCACGAGGTCGTAGTCGCCGCCGCGCGCCTGGGCCAGGCCTTCGTCGCCATCCTGGCACCAGGTGACCTCGAAGCCGCGCTCGCTCAGGTGGGAAGACAGGTGGGCGCCCAGGGTCGGGTCGTCCTCGATGGTCAGCAGGCGCACGCCCGGGGAAGCAATGGCATTCATATTAAATAAGAGTGATTAGCAATTGCGTGAAGTATTCCCGATCTCGCACATTCCCGGCAAGTTCGAGGCTCCCGCAGCGACCCTTAGCCGCTACACTGCCGGGGATAAACGCATCGGAGGAAGCGCGTGTTCAAGGATCTCGGCATCAAGGGACGGGTACTGCTGCTCACCCTGCTGCCCACCAGCCTGCTGGCGCTGGTGCTGGGCGGCTATTTCACCTGGGTGCAGCTGTCGGACATGCACGCCCAGCTGATCGAGCGCGGGCAACTGATCGCCGAACAGCTGGCGCCGCTGTCCGCTCCGGCCATGGCCAATCACAACAACGAGCTGCTGGAGCGCATCGCCAACGAAGCGCTGGACCAGCCCGACGTGCGCGCCGTGACCTTCCTCAATCCGGATCGAGAAAAACTGGTCCACGCCGGCCCCAGCATCCTCACCCCGATGCCCTCGGGCGACGGCTCGCACCTCAGCATGGCGAGCAGCCTGGACACCACCCACTTCCTACTGCCGGTGCTGGGCAAGCACCGCAGCCTCTCCGGGGACCCCGACGAAGACGCCGAGAAGCTGCTCGGCTGGGTCGAGCTGGAACTCTCGCACCACGGCACCCTGCTGCGCGGCTACCGCAGCCTGTTCACCAGCCTGCTGCTTATTGGGGCGGGCCTGGCCGTCACCGCCCTCCTCGCCCTGCGCATGAGCCGCGCGATCAACGCGCCGCTGGGACAGATCGCCCAAGGCGTCGCCCAGCTCAAGGAAGGCCGCCTGGAAACCCGCCTCCCCGCCCTCGGCAGCCATGAGCTGGATGAACTGGCTGGCGGTATCAACCGCATGGCCGAGGCGCTGCAGAGCGCCCAGGAAGAGATGCAGCACAACATCGACCAGGCCACCGAGGACGTGCGGCAGAACCTGGAGACCATCGAGATCCAGAACATCGAGCTGGACCTGGCACGCAAGGAGGCCCTGGAGGCGAGCCGGATCAAGTCCGAGTTCCTCGCCAACATGAGCCACGAGATCCGTACCCCGCTCAACGGCATCATCGGCTTCACCAACCTGTTGCAGAAGAGCGAGATGACCTCGCGTCAGCAGGATTACCTGGGCACCATCCACAAGTCCGCCGAGAGCCTGCTGGGCATCATCAACGAGATCCTCGACTTCTCGAAGATCGAGGCCGGCAAGCTGGTACTGGAGAACATCCCCTTCAACCTGCGCGAGCTGATCCAGGACACCCTGACCATCCTCGCCCCCGCCGCCCACGAGAAGCACCTGGAGCTGGTCAGCCTGATCTACCGCGATACCCCGCTGCAGCTGGTGGGTGACCCGCAGCGCCTGAAGCAGGTGCTGACCAACCTGGTGAGCAACGCCATCAAGTTCACTCACGACGGCAGCATCGCCGTACGCGCCATGCTCGAAGACGAGAGCGACGACCGCGCGCAGCTGCGCATCAGCGTGCAGGACACCGGCGTCGGCCTCACCGATGCCGACCTGCGCGCCCTCTTCCAGGCCTTCAGCCAGGCCGACAACTCGCTCTCGCGCCAGGCCGGCGGCACCGGCCTGGGGCTGGTGATATCCAAGCGCCTGATCGAACAGATGGGCGGTGAGATCGGCGTGGAAAGCAGCGCCGGCGATGGTTCGGAATTCTGGATCAGCCTCAATCTGCCCAAAGCCCGCGACGACGGCGACGACCTGCCGCCCGCCCTCGCCGGCGGCCTGCGCGTGGCGCTCTATGAACCCCACGAACTGACCCGCACCGCCCTGCATCACCAACTGGAAGACTGCGGCCTGGACGTTTCCGAGTTCAGCGACCTCGCCGCGCTGGAGAAGGCCCTGCTCGCCGACCCGAAAGGCGAGGTGCCGATCACCCTGGCGCTGCTCGGCGTGACCGCCGCCGAGCATCCGCCGGAAGCGCTGCGCCAGTCCATCCGCGAGTTCGAGCAGCATGGCTGCAAGAGCCTGGTGCTCTGCCCGACCATCGAGCAGGCGCACTACAACGACGTGCTGCCCGACGCCCAGGTGCAGAGCAAGCCGGCCTGCACGCGCAAATTGCAGCAGGCGATGAACGAGCTGCTGCACCTTCGCCCGCTGCGCAAGGAAAAGACCGTCAATGGCAAGCTGGAACGCACGCCGCGCCTGCTCTGCGTGGACGACAATCCAGCCAACCTGCTGCTGGTGAAAACCCTGCTGAGCGACCTGGGCGCCGACGTGGTTGCCGTGGACGGTGGGCAGGCCGCCGTCGATGCCGTGCAGCGCGAGCGCTTCGACCTGGTATTCATGGACGTGCAGATGCCCGGCATGGATGGCCGCCAGGCCACCGAGGCGATCCGCCACTGGGAAGGCGATCGCGAGGTCAGCCCGGTACCGATCATCGCCCTCACCGCCCACGCGCTGGCCAACGAGAAACGCGCGCTGCTGCAGGGCGGCATGGACGACTACCTGACCAAACCCATCGACGAGCGCCAACTCGTCCAGGTGATTCTCAAATGGACCGGCCTTGCCCTGGGCGAGCCGCGTGACGACCGGCCGCGGATAGCGGGCCCGGCGCTGAACAGCCTCAGCGTGCTCGACCCCGAGGAAGGCCTGCGCCTGGCCGCCGGCAAGTCCGAGCTGGCCGCCGACATGCTGGGCATGCTGCTGGCTTCCCTGTCCGCCGATCGCCAGGTGATTCGCCAGGCCCGCGAGCGCAACGACCGCAACACCCTGCTGGAGCGCATCCACCGCCTGCATGGCGCCACCCGCTACTGCGGCGTGCCGATGCTGCGCGCCGCCTGCCAGCGCGCCGAAACGCTGCTCAAGCAGAACGATCCGGATGTCCCCGCCGCGCTGGACGAACTGGACAAGGCCATGGCCGAACTGGCCAAGGCCACGGAAGGTCGCGCCGAGGGCGCCGCGGACACCACGCACTGAAAACGGGAGCCCCGATGCGCATCATCCTGTTCAGCAACCAGACCTACGACCGCGACAGCTTCCTCGCCGCCAACCACCGCCACGGCTTCGAACTGCACTTCCAGCAGACGCAACTGCGCCAGGACACCGTCGCCCTGGCGATGGGGTTCGAGGTGGTCTGCGCCTTCGTCAACGACGACCTGTCCCGCCCGGTGCTGGAACACCTCGCCGCAGGCGGAACGCGTCTGGTTGCCCTGCGTTCGGCGGGCTACAACCACGTCGACCTCGCCGCGGCGCGGGCACTGGGTCTGGCCGTCGTGCGCGTTCCGGCCTATTCGCCCCACGCCGTGGCCGAACATGCTGTAGGACTGGTCCTGGCGCTCTGCCGACACCTTCACCGCGCCTATAACCGCACCCGCGAAGGCGACTTCTCGCTCCACGGCCTGACCGGCTTCGACCTGCACGGGCGCACCGTCGGCGTGATCGGCAGCGGGCAGATCGGCGAGGTCTTCGCCCGCATCATGGCGGGCTTCGGCTGCCGCATCCTGGCCTACGACCCCTACCCCAACCACGCCATCGAGACGCTGGGCGGAAGCTTCGTCGGGCTGGATCAACTGCTCGCCGAGTCCGACATCCTCAGCCTGCACTGCCCGCTCAACGATGCCACCCGCCACCTGATCAACGCCTCCAGCCTGGCGCGCATGAAGCGCGGCGCGATGCTCATCAACACCGGCCGCGGCGCCCTGGTGGACACCCCGGCGCTCATCGAGGCGCTCAAGAGTGGACAGCTCGGCTACCTGGGCCTGGACGTCTACGAGGAGGAGGCCGACATCTTCTTCGCCGACCGCTCCGACCAACCGCTGCAAGACGACGTACTGGCGCGCCTGCTGACATTCCCCAACGTGATCATCACGGCGCACCAGGCCTTCCTCACCCGCGAAGCACTGGCCGGGATCGCCGACACCACCCTGGACAACATCGCCGCCTGGCAGGCCGGAAAGCCGGTCAACCTGGTCGATGGCTGATCGGTTGCCGCTCGCATCCCGGCCCCACGCCGCCTAGAATGCCGCGCTTTCCCGGAGGACCCATGGCCCAGCACGATTTCCGCTATACCCTGCTCAACCCACAATTCACCCTGAACGAATGCCGCGCACTGACTCCGGGCCGCTACCAGGTCACCGGCGTCGGCGGCTCGATCAAGGCCGGCGACACCCTGCTGGTCAGCCTCAAGGGCAGCAAAAGCCTGAGCATGACCCTGGAAGTGGAAAAGGTCCGCCACCTGATCAATCCGCCGGGACAGTGGATGGCCGTGGCGAAGGGGCCGGTATTCCGTGAACTGGGTATCCACGAGTGGAAGGTCAACTGCGACGGTTGCGCGGCTACACTGGACTTCGAATTCGCCGTCGATGCCACCCTCGGCAAGGCTGCCTTGCAGCCGGCCGCCGAGAAACGCATCGCCGAACTCGGATGGGCGCGGGTCGACAACCGTCACCTGTGTCCGGATTGTCAGAGCAAGGAGACTGCATGAAAGCCCTGATCGCCAGCGCCTGCGCCGCGCTGGCCCTGGCCGGTTGCGCCAGCAAGCCGGTTCCTGAAGCCGAGCAGACCTACCGCGTGGAATGGATCGGCGAACGCCCGCTGATCGACTACAGCCACATCACCCTCACCCTGGACGGCAAGGGCCGCGCTTACGGCAGTGCCGGCTGCAACCACTGGTTCGCCAGCTACACGCTGGTTGACGACAAGCTGACCTTCGGCCAGCCCGGCGCCACCCGCAAGCTCTGCGCGCAAGCGCTGATGGAGCAGGAGCAACGCTTCCTGAAGATGCTCGGGCAAATCCAGCGCTGGGACATCAACGACGAAGGTGAACTGCGTTTCTGGCCGGCGAGCGGACGTGCCATGCGCATGTGGCCCGAGGGCTGAGGCCTAGAACAGGCTGAGCTGCTCGTGCGCCCCGCGCAGATCGACGAGGCGCACGCCCACGCCGATCAGGCGTACGGCCTTGTTGCCACGCTGGAAAGCCTGCCCCAGCAGCAACCGGTAGCTTTCCAGGTCCCGCGCGGCGCCCGCCTGCTCCAGGGTGGTCTGGGTGAAATCGTGGAACTTCAGTTTGATGAAGGGCTTGCCCGGACGGTAGCTGGCGTCCAGGCGCGTCATGCGCCGTTCCAGCTCGCCCAGCAGTGACGGCAGCTCTTCCTGGCAGGCGGCCAGGTCCGGCAGGTCCTGGTCGAAGGTGTTTTCCACGCTGATCGACTGGCGCCGACTGTCCACCTGCACCGGGCGCTCGTCGATACCCCGCGACAAACCCCAGAGGCGCTCACCGAAACTGCCGAATTCCTTGGCCAGTTGAATGCGCGACCAGTCGCGCAGGTCCGCGCAGGTGCGGATGCCCAGGCGCGCCAGCTTCTCCGCCGTGACCTTGCCGACGCCGTGCAGCTTCTTCACCGGCAACTCGGCGACGAAGCCGTCCACCTCGTCCGGCGTCACCACGAACAGACCGTTGGGCTTGCGCCAGTCGCTGGCGATCTTGGCAATGAACTTGTTCGGCGCCACCCCGGCGGACACCGTGATGTGCAGGTTTTCCCAGACACGCTTGCGGATTTCCTGGGCGATGCGCGTGGCGCTGCCGCCGCAGCGCTCGCTGTCGCTGACGTCCAGGTAGGCCTCGTCCAGGGACAGCGGCTCGATCTGGTCGGTGTAGTCGCGGAAGATTGCGTGGATATCCCGAGAGGTCTCGCGGTAGACGTCCATGCGCGGGCGAACGATGGTCAGGTCCGGGCACAGCTTCACCGCCGTGCGCATCGCCATCGCGGAGTGCAGCCCGTAGGCGCGCGCCTCGTAGTTGCACGTGGCGACGACTCCACGCTTGTCCGGCGAACCGCCCACGGCCAACGGCTTGCCCGCCAGACTCGGGTCGTCGCGCATTTCGATAGCGGCATAGAAGCAGTCGCAATCGATGTGGATGATCTTTCGTTGCCGAGTCACGGAGAAAGCGCCTGCATCACCATCGGAGGTCGCCCGGAAAGGCAACGGAAAACCCGGCCATGGTAAAGCAAAATCCTGCCATTCCGCAGACCTCCCCCCCCCCGAGGCATCTCCCTGCGACTGGCTGCGAGCGCAGGCAGGCCTGGATGGCATGGCGCCACTCGAATAGCCCCGGGCAGCCGGAGGGCCGCCCACGGGAGAACCCCATGGCTACGCTAAATATCTGATAAAAAATCACTTTTTCCCTTTTTCCGTTGACACGCCGCCCCACCGGCGTAGAATGGCTGTCGCGGGATGGAGCAGTCTGGTAGCTCGTCGGGCTCATAACCCGAAGGTCGTAGGTTCAAATCCTGCTCCCGCAACCAGACACAAGAAAAAGGCCACTCTTCGGAGTGGCCTTTTTCGTTTGCGCATCATTTAAATTATTGATCGCAGAACAAATATCGATTGACAGAGGCTTTCATTTCCGTAGAATGGCCGGCGCGGGATGGAGCAGTCTGGTAGCTCGTCGGGCTCATAACCCGAAGGTCGTAGGTTCAAATCCTGCTCCCGCAACCAGACACAAGGAAAAGGCCACTCTTCGGAGTGGCCTTTTTCGTTTGCGCGCGATTTAAATCTTTGATCGAAAACGAAAATATCGTTTGACACCTCGCTTCATTTCCGTAGAATTGCCGCCGCGGGATGGAGCAGTCTGGTAGCTCGTCGGGCTCATAACCCGAAGGTCGTAGGTTCAAATCCTGCTCCCGCAACCAGACATCAAGAAGAAAGCCACTCTTAGGAGTGGCTTTTTTTGTTGTGCCGGAAAAATTGATCACCCACGGGTGGCGTCTCACGGATCAGGAAAATACTCTTCCGGGGACTTGGGAATTCGCGTCAGTGCCCCTACTCTGTCGCGCTAAATCGATTGAGGTGCCCGATGAGCGCCAACCCCGCCACACCTGATACCCCTGCCACCGAAGATGTTCCATCGCGAGCGACCTGGCTTACCTGGGTCAACGCCAACCGTCAGGCACTCGGCCTCGGCGTCACCCTGGTGCTGTTCAGCCTGGCGCTGATCGCCTGCTATCACCTGCTGCGCGATATCGACGCCTATTCCCTGCACGACGCCCTGCTCGACGTGCCAAATACCTCCCTGTTCGGCGCCGTCGCCGCGACCGTGGCGGGCTTTATCGTCCTGCTCGGCTACGAATGGTCCGCCAGCCGCTTCGCCGGGGTGAAGCTGCCCACGCCGGCACTGCTCACGGGCGGCTTCTCCGCCTTCGCCATCGGCAATGCCGTGGGCCTGTCGATGCTCTCCGGCGGCTCCGTGCGCTACCGACTCTATGCCCGCGTAGGGCTGGGCGCCGGCGACGTCGCGCTGATGACCCTCTTCGCCAGCCTGTCCCTGGGTTGCGCGCTGCCGATACTGGCCGCCCTCGCCGCGCTGAGCGACCTGTCCGATGCCTCCCTCGCCCTGCACCTGCCGGAATGGCTGGTAACGGTGCTGGCCCTGGCCATCATCGCGTTCTGCATCCTGCTGGTCGTGGGCATCGAGCGCCGTCGTTTGCCCGAGCAACCGTCACCGGACAGCCATCTGGTCCGCGTTGGCCGCCGCACCCTGCGCCTGCCGGGTCTGCGCCTGTCGCTGCTACAACTGCTGATCACCGCGCTCGACGTGGCCGCCGCCGCCACCGTGCTCTACCTGCTGCTGCCCGAAGCTCCGCCGTTCGGCGCCTTCCTGCTGGTTTACCTGATCGCCCTGGCCGCCGGCGTGCTGAGCCACGTACCGGGCGGCGTCGGGGTGTTCGAAGCGGTACTGCTGGCGGCCTTCGCCAACCAGCTTGGCGCCGCGCCACTGGCGGCCGCGCTGCTGTTGTATCGGTTGATCTACGTCGTACTGCCGCTGATCGTCGCCTGCCTGTTGCTGCTGTTCCTCGAAGCCCGGCGCATCCTGGTGGCCAAGCAGGCGGTGCGCGTGGCCTCCGGTTTCGCTGCACAGATACTCTCGCTGCTGGTGTTCATCTCCGGCGTCGTCCTGCTGTTCTCCGGCGCCACGCCGTCCATCGACACCCGTCTGGACGAAGTGGGCTTCCTGGTTCCGCACCGCCTGATCGATGCCTCGCACCTCGCTGCCAGCCTGATCGGTGTGCTCTGCCTGCTGCTTGCCCACGGCCTGCGCCGCCGCCTCTCCGCCGCCTGGGCGCTGACCCTCTGCTTGCTGATCGCCGGCGCGGTGCTCTCCCTGCTCAAGGGCTTCGACTGGGAAGAAGCGCTGATCCTCAGCTTCACCGCTAGCCTGCTGACGATTTTCCGCAGCGCGTTCTACCGCCGCAGCCGGCTGATGGACCTGCCCTTCTCGCCGCTCTACCTGGGCGCGTCCGCCTGCGTCATCGCCGCCTCGATCTGGCTCCTGCTGTTCGCCTACCAGGACGTGCCCTACAGCCAGGAACTCTGGTGGCAGTTCGCCCTGGACGCCGACGCCCCGCGGGGCTTGCGTGCGGCGCTGGGCAGTTGCCTGCTGCTGGCGGCCCTCGCGCTGTACTGGTTGCTGCGCACCGAGCCGCCGGTCATCCACGAACCGACCCGGGAAGAACTGGACACCGCGGCCGGCATCCTCTCCGGCTCCGAGCAGCCCGACGGCGGTCTGGCCCTCTCGGGCGACAAGGCACTGCTGTTCCACGAAGGCAACGACGCCTTCCTGATGTACGCCCGCCGCGGTCGCAGCCTGGTGGCGCTGTTCGATCCGATCGGCCCGCCCCAGGCCCGCGCGGAACTGATCTGGCAGTTCCGCGACCTCTGCGACCTGCACCATGCGCGCCCGGTGTTCTACCAGGTGCGCGCGGAGAACCTGCCGCTGTACATGGACATCGGCCTGACCGCGCTCAAGCTCGGCGAGGAGGCGCGGGTCGACCTGCGCCGCTTCGACCTGGAGAGCAAGGGCAAGGAGATGAAGGACCTGCGCTACACCTGGAACCGTGGCCAGCGCGACGGCCTGAGCCTGGAGTTCCACGACGCCGGGCAGGCGCCGATGGACGAGCTGCGCGCCATCTCCGACGCCTGGCTGGGCGGCAAGAATGTACGCGAGAAAGGCTTCTCGCTGGGGCGTTTCACCCCCGAATACCTGCGCTATTTCCGCGTCGTCGTGGTCCGCTTCCAGGGCCGCGCCGTGGCCTTCGCCAACCTGCTGGAAACCGCCAGCAAGGAACTCGCGAGCATCGACCTGATGCGCGTGGCGCCCGACGCCCCGAAGCTGACCATGGAGTTCCTCATGCTCGGCCTTATCCTGCATTACAAGGAAAGCGGGCACACCCGCTTCAGCCTCGGCATGGTGCCGCTGGCCGGCCTGCAGCCGCGCCGTGGCGCTCCGTTGACCCAGCGCCTTGGCGCACTGGTGTTCCGCCGGGGCGAGCAGTTCTACAATTTCCAGGGGCTGCGTCGCTTCAAGGACAAGTTCCAGCCCGATTGGGAACCCCGTTACCTGGCCGTGCCCGCCGGACTGGATCCGCTGGTGGCCCTGGCCGATACGGCCGCCCTCATCGCAGGCGGCCTGAGTGGATTGGTGAAACGCTGATATGTTGAAACGTCGCTGGCGGCACCTGCTCGCCCTCCTCGTGTTGATCGTCATTGCCGTCGGCCTCCTGTTGTGGAGCCGCCCGGCCCCCGAGGCCAAGCTCGAACACCGCCAACTGCCCGACGGCAGCGCCGTCAGCCTGGCGATTCCCGGCAAGCAGCCGAACGCTCGCGTACTGCTCGCCGTCGAAGCCGATCAGAAGCTCGACGACGGCCAACTGCTGGCCCTGGCCCATGACAGCGGCGCCCGCGTCGTGCAGTTCGTCTTCCCGGAAAAAGACTGCGCACTCCAGCAGTCGCGCCTGAAGGCCGCCGGCGAGCTGCTCGACGGCCAACCGAACATGGTCGCCGGTATCGGCGCAGGTGGCGCCTACGCCTTCCGCTGGCTTGCCGGACAGAGCGACGACAAGGCCAAGGCGCTGTCGGTCGGCTTCTCCCTGGAGAAACCCGACTGCGCCGCCACTCCGCTGCCGCAGACTGCCGCCCACGGCCATTGGCTGGCCGCCTGGAACGACAACCCGGACGACGCCAGCGCACGTTTCGCCCGTGGCCTGCAGAACGCCGAAACAGTGATCAGCGACTACGACACCCCGCTGCCCAAGGTTCTCGCCGACCAGTTGCGCCAGCAGTTGCAGGGCGGCGGCGACAACGTGCCGGTGGTCGAAGTCCCGGCCGCCAAGCCCTCGGAAACCGTCACCCTGTTCTATTCCGGCGATGGCGGCTGGCGCGATCTGGACCGCGACGTCGCGGCGCAGATGGCCGAGTTGGGCTACCCGGTAGTGGGCGTCGACGCCCTGCGCTACTTCTGGGAGCACAAGACCCCGGAACAGAGCGCCGCCGACCTCGCCGTGCTGATGCAGCACTACCGCGAAAAGTGGGGTGCCAAGCACTTCGTGCTGGCCGGCTATTCCTTCGGCGCCGATGTACTGCCGGCGATCTACAACCGCCTGCCGGCGGACGCCAAGAAGGACGTCAGCTCGGTGATCCTGCTGGCCTTCGCCCGCAGCGGCAGCTTCGAGATTGAGGTGCAGGGCTGGCTCGGCAAGGCCGGCCAGGAAGCGTCCACCGGCCCGGAAATGGCCCGCCTGCCGGCACCCAAGGTGTTCTGCGTGTATGGCATCGAAGAAAAGGACGAAAGCGGCTGCACCCAGCCCCAGGCGGTGGGCGAGAACCTGCAGCTTCCCGGCGGCCACCACTTCGACGAAGACTACCCGGCACTCGCCAAGCGCCTGGTAAACGCCATCCGCTCGCGCCAGTCAGCCGACGACGAAGGCTGACCGACATCAAAAGGGCCGCACATTGCGGCCCTTTCAATTTGCCTTCACGGTGTTTCGGGCAGGTTTAAGGCTCTATGCTCAGACTGGCAGCCCCGTCGCCAGAACGGGGCGCCACGATACCTGAGCCAAACAAGGAACCGTCATGAGCCTGTCCAAGACCCCGTCCCGCTACGGCAGCCTGTCCATTGCCATGCACTGGATCATGCTGGTGCTGATCGCCGCCGTGTACTTCTGCATGGAATATCGCACCAACTTCCCCAAAGGCAGCGACACCCGCGCGCTGTTCTCCCAATGGCACTTCATGCTCGGCCTGAGTGTCTTCGTGCTGGTCTGGCTACGCCTGATCGGCCGCTTCATCTACCCCACCCCGCCGATCGTTCCGGCCCCGCCGGCCTGGCAAATGATCCTGGCCAAGCTCGCGCACCTGGCACTGTACGGCATGATGATCGGTCTGCCGCTGGCCGGCTGGATCATCCTCAGCGCTGCTGACAAACCGGTGCCGTTCTGGGGCATGGAGCTGCCGCACCTGGTGGACAAGAACCCGGACCTGGCCAAGCAGGTGAAGTACTGGCACGAGACCATCGCCGTGCTCGGTTATTGGCTGATCGGTATCCACGCCCTGGCTGCGCTGTTCCACCACTACATCAGCCGCGACAACACACTGGTGCGGATGCTGCCGGGCAAGGGCGAGGCCAAGCCTGAGTAGGCTTCCGCTCGAACGGGCTGGGCGCCGGCCTTGCCGGCGAATCGCGGATAAGATCCGCTCCTACGAAAGTGCTCAGCCTCAACCTGTAGGAGCGGACCTTGTCCGCGAAATCCTCCGTCGTCGCACGAGCACTCCGAAGCCAATCAGGCAAGAATCGTCCAGCACGTGCAGGAGAAGGCGCCCTGCGGCGAATCGCGGATAAGATCCGCTCCTACAAAAGCGCTCAGCCTCAACCTGTAGGAGCGGACCTTGTCCGCGAAATCCCCCCTCGTCGCACGAGCACTCCGAAGCCAAGCGCATGCCCTAAGCAAGCATCGCCCAGCACGTGCCGGAGAAGGCGCCCTGCGGCGGATCGCGGATAAGATCCGCTCCTACGAAGAGCGGTCCTGGCGATAGGGCAGCGCAGCACGGGCCTCTTCGGCGTAGGCCAGGATGCCCGCCCGCTCCCCCACCAGGAATTCCTCCACTGCATCGCGCAGCCCTGGGTGCCCCAGGCGATGCCAGGAGCGCGTGATCACCGGCTCGAAGCCACGAATCAGCTTGTGCTCGCCCTGCGCACCGGCGTCGAAGCGCTGCAGGCCATGGCCAATGGCGAAGTCCAGCCCCTGGTAGAAGCAGGTCTCGAAATGCAGACGGTCGAACTCCGCCAGGCAACCCCAGTAGCGGCCGTACAGCGTATCGCCGCCGAGCAGACTGAAAGCCATGGCCACGGGCCGGCCATTCTGGTGAGCGAAGACCACGCGGATCGCCTCCGGCATACGCTCGCCGATCAGGCTGAAGAACGCCCGGCGCAGGTACGGCGCCTGCCCGCGCACCTCGTAGGTGCTGCTGTAGCAGGCGTAGACGAAGTCCCAGTGCGCTTCCGAAAGCTCGCGCCCTTCCATCCAGATGAAGTCCAGTCCCAGCCCGGCGACCTGCTCGCGCTCCTTGCGGATCTGCTTGCGCTTGCGCGAGCTGAGCGCATCGAGGAAGTCCTGGAAGTCGCGGTAACCGCGATTGCTCCAGTGGTACTGGCAACCCAGGCGCTCCAGCCAGCCGTCTGCACCCGCCAACAGCGTGTCCGCCGCCGGATCGGTGAAATTCACGTGCACGCCGGAGCAATGCCCTTCATCCACCTCGCCCGCCAACGCGCCAACCAGGCTCAACGCCGCTTCCGGTGCGCCCAGCAGGCGGGCACCGCCGACCGGCGTGAAGGGAATGCCCACCAGCAACTTGGGGTAATAGGGAATGCCGGCGCGCAGGCAGGCATCCGCCCAGCCCCAGTCGAACACGTATTCACCGTAGGAATGGCTTTTCAGATAAGCTGGTGCCGCGGCAAGCAGGCGGCCATCGTCGCCCAGCAGCACACGATGGGACGGTTTCCACCCCGTGCGACCGCCGACGCTGCCACTTTCTTCCAGCGCGGAGAGAAAGGCATGGCGCAGGAACGGCTGGTCATCCGGCAGCAGGGCGTCCCACTGACGGGCATCCACTTCGGCAAGGCGGGAAAGGGTCTGGATAGGCATGGCCGACAGTCTGGCGCGGCGCGCGGGCGTTGGGAAGATTCCAGCGGGAAAACCCTGGCGATTGTGACATTCGCGTTCGTCGGTATCCATCCGGAAGAGCGGCCGGGTGATCTATTTTTGGGGTTAGCAAGGCTTGCCGGCGCTCGGCGCTGGCACCGTTCCGCCCGCCAACCGCTCGTTTCCGGGGCTGTTGGCGCACAGCCAGGAGGACGCCCCATGAGCCTGATGCAATGCGAGTACCGCAAGTACACCATCACCGCCGATGTCGTCGAACACCCCGGCTTGCCCACTCCCTGGGCCGCCGGCTGCCATATCACCAGCCCGGACGGGCACACCACCCGACGCAAGACGCTGCCGGTGGAATACGCCTTCATGTCGGACCTGGAAAAGGCCCAGCACGCCTCCATCGCCCACGGTAAGTGGCTGGTGGACCAAAGCCTGGACCACGACCGCCAGCTGTTCTGATCAGCCGTCGACGTACGCGGGTTCTTCGTTGAGCGGCAATGCCCTCGCGCGCACTTGAAGCGACAGGAACTCCTGCGCGGACATACGCCAGGTCTGCCCGCATGCCCATTGCGCGCAGACCTGGCGATCGAGTGACAGCGCCCGTAGGCAAGCGCTGAGCAGGTCCGTGTCCATTGCTCCGGTGACGCCCTCTTCCAGCACATCCAGCGGTCCGCTGACCGGGAACGCGGCAACCGGCGTGCCGCACGCCAGGGCTTCGTACATGACCAGGCCAAGGGTGTCGGTTAGCGACGGGAAGACCAGCACACTGGCGCTGCGATAGGCCTCGACCAATTCCTCGCCATGGCGATAGCCGAGGAATTCGACCTGTGGATAAGTCGCCTCCAGCACCGCGCGCTGCGGGCCGTCGCCAACCACGCGCTTGCACCCCGGCAGATCGAGATCGAGGAAGGCCTCCAGGTTCTTTTCCCGCGCCAGCCGGCCCACATAGAGAAACACCGGCTCGCCTGTCGGCACGCCTTCTCTCGGCTGGAAGCGCTGGATATCCACACCCTTGCGCCACAGCGCCAGATTGGCAAAGCCATGCGAAGCGAACGTACCGCGCATGCGCTCGCTGCTGACCAGCACGGCCTCGCTGGGCGCATGGAAACGGCGCAGGAAGGCATAGCCCCAGCCCAACGGCAACCAGGGCCAACGGGTATGAACGTATTCGGGAAAGCGGGTGTGGATGGCGCTGCTGAACTTCATCCCCCGTCGCACCAGCCAGCGCCGGGCGGCCCAGCCCAGCGGGCCTTCGGTGGCGAGATGGACGCAATCCGGGGCGAACTCGCCGATCTTCTCGCCGACGGTCCAGAGATCCCACGCCAGCGGTATTTCCGGGTAACTCGGGCAAGGGACGTGGCGGAAATCCTGTGGGGTGATCAGGCCAACCGCATGCCCCATCGCTTCCAGTTCGGCCACCAGCGCCCTGAGGCTGGTGACCACGCCGTTGACCTGCGGCAGCCAGGCATCGGTGACGATCAGCAGCCTCATGCCGCCGACTCGACCGCCGCGGGCTCGGCAATCCGCGCCTGCTCCTCGGCCAGTCGATAGAGCTGGATGCTGCCGTCCCAGTGCTCGATCAGCGCCGAGCAGGACTCCACCCAGTCGCCGCAGTTGAGGTACTCCACCTCGCCGATCCGGCGGATCTCCGCGTGGTGGATGTGCCCACAGACCACGCCGTTGAGGCCTCGCTTATGCACCTCGTGGGCGATGGCCTCCTCGAAGTCGCTGATGAAGTTCACCGCCGTCTTCACCTTGTGCTTGAGGTACGCCGACAGCGACCAGTAGCCATAGCCGTAGCGACGGCGCCAGTGATTCAGCCAGCGGTTCAGCGTCAGGGTGAACTCGTAGGCGGAGTCGCCGAGGAAGGCCAGCCACTTGTGGTAGCGCGTGATGACGTCGAACTGGTCGCCGTGGATCACCAGCAACTGGCGGCCGTCGGCGGTGGTGTGGACGATCTCGTCCACCAGGCGGATGTTGCCCAGCAGCAGCGAGGAATAGCGGCGCAGGAATTCGTCATGGTTGCCGGTGACGTAGATCACCTCGGTGCCGCGCTTGCTCATGGTCAGCAGGCGGCGGATCACGTTGGTGTGCGCCTGCGGCCAGTAGATGCCGCCACGCAGCTTCCAGCCATCGATGATGTCGCCCACCAGGTAGATGCGGTCGGCGTGGTAGCGCTTGAGGAAGCCGGCCAGATGCTCGGCCTGGCAATCGCGGGTACCGAGGTGGACGTCGGATATCCACAGGGTCCGTACCCGTTGTTTCTTCGTCGGCGTCATGCGTTGCGCGCTGCTCATCGTCGGCGACCTCCAGAGGGGTTTGTCCGATCTTCGGCGTTGCCGGTGAAGTCCACATGACCGACTGGCGACAGTCCCGTTACAGCCAACGCCGCGCTAGACTGGCGACCTGCCACCGGAGTTCGACATGAGCCAGATCCTCTCTCTGCGCACCTACAGCCACGACCACCTCGCCCACAGCCACAGCCACGCTCAGTTGGTGCTGGGCCTGTCCGGCAGCCTGGACTTCGAGGTCGGCGGGCGCGGCAGCCTGGTGACCCGGCAGACCTTTGCGGTGGTACCGCGCGAGGCCCATCACGCCTGCGCCAGCCCCGATGGCAGTCGCTGCCTGGTGGTGGACCTGGAAGATGAGGACGACTTGCTCGGCAGCCTCGGCCTGCACAGCGATGCCGGCCGCCGCCTGCTGGAAACACCCGGCCAGCGCCTGCTCAACAACGACCAGGCGCAGTTGGTGCACTGGCTGGCCGGCAGCTCGCTGCACGACCCGGTGCTCGCGCGCCAGGGTGCGATCCTCTTGCTTGCCAGCCTCGCCGCCGGCCAGCAACGCGTGGAGGAACCGGCGCAACTGCCGCTGGCCAGCCTCGACAGCTATATCGATCGACACGCCGCGCATCCGCTGCAGGTGGCTGATCTCGCGCGGCTCGCCGGGCTTTCCGCCGCGCGCTTCCATGCCCGCTTCCTCGCCGAGACCGGGCAGACGCCCATGGATTACGTACGCCAGCGCCGCCTGCAATTGGGCCGCGACCTGCTGCGCGGCTCGCACCAGTCGGTCGGCGAGATCGCCGCGCAGGTTGGCTACGCCTCGCAGAGCGCCTTCACCGCTGCCCTGGTGCGCCAGTTCGGCACCACGGCGCGCCAGCTGCGCCAGGAGGCGCGCGACAATTCCCGCTAGCCGCGCGACAGACAGCCGCGTGCCCAAGGCCTAGACTGCCGGCCATCGAACTGGCTGATAGAAGAGAACAGCAATGTCGGCAGACACCATCGAGTGGCGGGATTTCGAGCGCGTCGAACTGCGCGTGGGCACCATCGTCCAGGCCGAACCCAACGTAAAGGCACGCAAGCCCGCCTACATCCTCCAGGTCGACCTCGGCCCGCTGGGGATCAAGACCTCCAGCGCCCAGATCACCGCGCACTATGAAGCCAACGAGCTGATCGGCCGCCAGGTGCTCTGTGTGTGCAACTTCGAACCCAAATCCATCGCCGGCGTGCGCTCGGAGGTGCTGGTCACCGGCGCCTATGACAGCGACGACAAGGTGGTGCTGGCCGGTTTCGACAAAGCGCTGCCCAATGGCGCGCGGCTGGCCTGATCGCCGTTTCACCACGCGCCGGCCGGCCCGGCTCCTCCCCATTCCCGACAAGGCCCCGTCACCGCAATCGACGGGGGCTCAGGCATGAATCGCATTACCCAGCTCACGCCCCGCGGCGCCCTGATCGGCCTGCACATCGGTGCCCTGATGTTCGGGCTGTCCGGCATCTTCGGCAAACTCATCCTCGCCGGCCCCCTGATCATCGTCTTTGGCCGTGCGCTGTTCGGCTCGCTATCGCTGGCCGCGGTGTTTGCCGGGCATCTACGCCAGCAGCAGCGCCCCACGCTGAAACAGGCGGCCATGCTGGTGGGCGGCGGCGTACTGCTGTGCACCCACTGGCTGACGTTCTTCCTCGCAGTGAAAGTCGGCAACGTGGCGGTCGCCACCCTCGGCTTCGCCAGCTTCCCGGCCTTCACCGTGTTGCTGGAAGGACTGTTGTTCCGCGAACGCATCCGCAAGGGCGAATACCTGGTGGTAGCGCTGGTGTGCATCGGCCTGGTGATGGTCACGCCGACCCTGGACCTGCGCGACGGCGCCACCGCCGGCCTGCTCTGGGGCACTCTTTCCGGACTGCTGTTCGCCCTGCTGTCGCTGGCCAACCGGGTCAGCGTGCGCGGCATCGATCCGATCCAGGCGGCGCTGTGCCAGAACCTGACGATCATCGCCTGCCTGCTGCCGCTGGTGCTCTTCAAGCTGCCCTCGATCCGCGGCCTGGACTGGTTGTGGCTGGTGGCGCTGGGCGTGCTCTGTACCGGTGTCGCCCACAGCCTGTTCGTCGCCAGCCTGCGGCTGATCAAGGCGCGCACGGCGGCGGTGATCTTCGCCCTGGAACCGGTCTACGGGATCGCCTTCGCCGCCGTGCTGTTCGGCGAGGAACCGAGTGTGCGGATGCTGGCAGGCGGCGCGCTGATCATCTTCGCGACCTTCCTCAGCGCACGCGGCTCGCACTAGGCTCCCTTGTAGGAGCGGATCTCATCCGCGATCCGGCCGCCAGGCCGATGATTGGGGGCTCAACAGCTTTCCCGGCTACGCCGGGACTTCGCGGAGAAGCTCCGCTCCTACATGGAACCGGGAGCAAAAAGAAGGCCGCCCCGCAGCGTGCGTATCTCGAACCTTGCCCCGGGGAGGGAATACCAAGGATTCATCGCACGACAGCCTGCAAGGCGGCCTGTTCGGTGTGGCGCCTGGACAAGGCGCCGTGCATTGGGTGAGAGCTGCCCCGGTTCCGGCACGCCGGTGGGAGCGGGTGAGCTTCGACTCTGGGCACAATGATCGCGCGTTTGCCCCAACCGGAGTGTCAGCACTGGGTAAAGACTGGGTAAACCTCGCGATACAGGCGGTTCAGTCCTGTTGCAGCAACCAGCGGCAGTAGCGCTCCACGCCCTCTTCCACGCCCATCATCGGCGTGCGGTAACCCGCCTCGCGCAGGAAAGCGATGTCGGCGCAGGTGTAGCACTGGTACTTGCCACGCAGCTCGTCCGGGAACTCGGTGTATTCCAGCAAGCCGGCGCGGATCGCCGCGTCCAGGGTCAGCGGTTGCTGGTCCTGTTGCGCGCGCAGGGTATTGATCACCGCCAGCGCCACGTCGTTGAACGGCTGGGCGCGGCCGCTGCCGAGGTTGAAGATGCCGCTGCGCTCGGGGTTGTCGAGGAAGTACAGGTTGACCTTCGCGACATCCTCCACTGACACGAAATCGCGCAGGTGCCCACCGGCCGGGTAGTCGCCGTACTCGCCGAAGAGTTTCACCTTGCCCGTCTCGCGGAACTGATTGAAGCAGTGGAAGGCCACCGAGGCCATGCGTCCCTTGTGCTGCTCCCGCGGACCGTAGACGTTGAAGTAGCGGAAGCCGGCGACCTGGCTGCGTGCTGCAGGCAGCACCTTGCGCACCCGCTGGTCGAAGAGGAATTTCGAATAGCCGTAGACGTTCAGCGGCCGCTCGCAGGAGCGCATCTCGCGAAACTCCTGGCCGCCACCATAGACCGCCGCCGACGAGGCGTAGAGGAACGGCACGCCCAGCGACAGACTGGCGTCCAGCAACTCGCAGCTGTAGCGGTAGTTGTTGTCCATCATGTAGCGCCCGTCGCGCTCCATGGTGCTGGAGCAGGCGCCCTGGTGGAGCAGCGCGCGCACCACGCCGAAGTCGCCGCGGGCATAACGCGCAATGAAATCGCGCTTGTCGAGGTAATCGCTGATGTCGCAGTCGGCAAGATTGGCGAACTTGTCGCCATCGGTCAGATCGTCGACCGCAATGATGTCTGTCTCGTCGCGCGCGTTCAGCGCCTTGACGAGGTTGCTGCCGATGAAGCCGGCGGCGCCAGTGACAATGATGCTCATGAGGGCACCTCCTGCGGAGAATGGGTACCCTCAGACTAAAAGTGGTGCCGGCTTGGCCCGTTGACATGAAGCAAGGAAGTTAGCCAGCTAACGAAACTATCCGCCGCCTGGTACAGCCAGGTTTCAGCTACGGTCGTTGTGCCCCAGGTCGCGTTGCGGATCGATGCGGTCGCGGACCCGCTGCTTGAGCACCTTGGCCTCGGGGAAACCGCCGTCGGCCTTGCGCTCCCAGATCTGCTCGCCATCGCAGGTGATCTGGAAGACTCCCCCGGTGCCCGGCACCAGGCTGACCTTGCCCAGGTCGTCGCCAAAGGTGCTCAGCAGTTCCTGGGCCAGCCAGGCGGCGCGCAGCAGCCACTGGCACTGGGTGCAATAGGTGATGACGATTTCGGCTTTGGCTTCGGACATGAATCAGACTCTGCTGTAGGACGCAATCCTATAATACCGCTCTGAAACGCCCTACCGGACTCTTCTCTTCATGCGCCGACTGCTGTTCGCCCTCCTCCTCCTCCTTCCCCTCGGCACCCTGGCGGCGAACACTCCGCCGAAGATCGGCCTGGTCCTTTCCGGCGGCGCGGCGCGAGGGCTGGCACACATCGGCGTGCTCAAGGCGCTGGACGAACAGGGTATTCATGTCGACGCCATCGCCGGCACCAGCATGGGCGCGGTGATCGGCGGGCTCTATGCGGCCGGCTACACGCCCGCGGAGCTGGAACAACTGGCCCTGGGACTGGACTGGAAGGAAGCGCTGTCCGACTCGCCGCCGCGGGTGGATGTGCCATTCCGCCGCAAACAGGACGACCGCGACTTCCTGGTGAAGCAGAAACTCAGCTTCCGCGACGACGGTACCCTCGGCCTACCGCTTGGGGCGATCCAGGGGCAGAACCTGTCGATGCTGCTGGAGAGCCTGTTGGTGCACACCAGCGATACCCGCGACTTCGACCAATTGGCGATCCCGTTCCGTGCGGTGGCCACCGACATATCCACCGGCGAGAAAGTCGTGTTCAGCAAGGGCCACCTGCCCCAGGCGATCCGCGCCAGCATGTCGATCCCGGCGGTGTTCGCGCCGGTGGAGGTCAACGGCAAGCTGCTGGTGGACGGCGGCATGATCGACAACATCCCGGTAGACGTGGCGCGGCAGATGGGCGTCGACGTGGTGATCGTCGTCGACATCGGCAACCCGCTGCTCGACCGCAAGCAGTTGACCACCGTGGTGGACATGCTCAACCAGTCCGTCACCCTGATGACCCGCAAGAATTCCGAGGCGCAACTGGCCACGCTGAAGTCCAGCGACATCCTCGTGCAACCGCCGCTCAGCGGCTATAGCTCCACCGATTTCGGCCGCGTATCGCAGCTGATCGACGCCGGTTATCGCGCCACCAGTATCCTCGCCCCGCGGCTGACCACGCTGCGCAAACCGGCCGATAGCCAGACCGTCGCGCTGGGCGAAGCGCGCACCCTGGGCGAACGGCAGCCGGTGATCGATCGCATCGAGGTGGAGAACAATTCCAAGGTCAGCGACGACGTCATCCTCCACTACATCCGCCAGCCCCTGGGCGAGCGCCTGGACCTGGAGCGCCTGCAGCGCGACATGAGCACGCTCTATGGCCTGGACTACTTCGACCAGGTGCAGTACCGCGTGGTGCACAGCAAGCAAGGCAAGGATGGCAAGGCCGGCAACGCGCTGGTCATCCACGCCTATGGCAAGCGTGGCGGCACCGACTACCTGCGCCTGGGCCTGAACCTCTCGGACGACCTGAGTGGCGACAGCACCTTCAACGTCGGCGGCAGCTACCGCATGAACGGCATCAACCGCCTCGGCGCGGAATGGCTGACGCGCTTGCAGATCGGCGACCAGCAGGAAATCTACAGCGAGTTCTACCAGCCGCTGGATGTGGGCTCGCGCTACTTCGTCGCGCCCTACCTGTTCAACGAGGCGCAGAACGTCGAGGCCACCGACAACGACGACCCCATCGCCGAGTACCGCCTGGAGCGCTACGGCTACGGGCTGAACCTGGGCCGGCAGATCGCCAACAACGGTGAAATCCGCCTCGGCGTGGCGCAGGCCTTCGGCAAGGCGGACGTCCGGGTCGGCGAGCAGGACCTGCCCAACTACCACTTCAACGAAGGCTACGCGGAGCTGAAATACTCCTTCGACACCATGGACAACGTGGACTTCCCCCGCGAAGGCGAGGACATCCAGACCTCCTACCGCGAGCACACGCCGTCACTGGGCGACGACGATCGCTACCGGCAGTGGGACATCCGCCTGGACAAGGCACTGAGCAGCGGACCGAACACCTGGGTCCTGGGCGGTGGATACGGCCGCACGCTCGATGACGCCGACGTGGTGGTGTCCAGCTTCCTGCTTGGCGGCGCCCGGCAACTCTCCGGCTATCGCCAGGACGCCATCGCAGGGCAGAACTACAGCCTGGGGCGGGTCATCTACTACCGGCGCATGACGGAGCGCTCGTTCCTGCCATTGGACTTCCCCTTCTACCTGGGCGGCAGCCTGGAACGCGGTCGGGTGTGGAACAACGACAACAGCTACGACACCGGCTACATCAACGCCGGCAGCATCCTGATGGGCTTCGAGACACCGCTGGGTCCGCTGTCCTTCAGCTACGGCCTGAACGACGCCGACGAGCACGCCATGTACATCAACCTGGGGCGGAATTTCTGAGGCATCGCTGGGTAGCTTTCCGGTAGGAGCGGATGCCTCTGGGAGCACGGCGGCGCCCGTGCGGCGTGTGGCAGCGGTTGGGTGGGTGCTCCGTGGGGGGATTTCGCGGACAAGGTCCGCTCCTATAGAGCGTGCAGCCTGGACCGCACGTTTTTTGTAGGAGCGGAGCCTCTCCGCGACGGGCCGCGCGGCTTTTGTAGGAGCGGAGCCTCTCCGCGATGGACCGCGCGGCTTTTGTAGGAGCGGAGCCTCTCCGCGACGGACCGAGCGGTTTTTGTAGGAGCGGAGCCTCTCCGCGATGGACCGCGCGGCTTTTGTAGGAGCGGAGCCTCTCCGCGACGGACCGAGCGGCTTTTGTAGGAGCGGAGCCTCTCCGCGACGGGCCGGCATGGCCCGCATCCAGCGATTACCGCGCCCATGAAAAAGCCCGGCAGGTGCCGGGCTTTTTCATTCAGACAATGGATCAGGCAATCAGCGCCAGCAACTCGCGGGCTTCGGCCTTGGCCTTGGAGTCGCCGTTCTCGATGACCTGCTTGAGAATGCGATAGGCCTCCTCCAGGTTGCCCTGGTCGATGCAGGCGCGGGCGCGGTCGAGGCTGGCCAGCAGCTCGTCGTGCTCGCTGCCCAGATCGTCCGGCAGCTCGAAGCTCAGGTCATCGTCCACCGCCTGCGCCTTGCGGCCCTGGCCAAACATCTCGCCATGCTCGCCCAGGTCCAGCTCGGTGATTTCCGGCAGCTCGTGCAGGTTGCTGCGGAAATCCGTCGGCACGCCCTGCTCGACCTTGGCCGCGACCTTGCCCTGCTTGGGCGACTCGAAGGGGTTGTCGAGCTTGTCCCAATCCAGATCCAGCGAAAGATCGCTGAGGTTCATCGCGAAATCGGCCTGGTCGTCAGCTGCAGAAGCCTGCGGAGCGGCGGCCGGTACCGGCTCGGCGACATCGCCCAGTTCCAGGTCGTCCCAATCGGTGAGGGTCTCGCCAGTGGGGCCCTGCAGTTCGTCCTCGGGACGAGCCAGCATGGCCGGATAGCGGGACTTCAACTGGTCGATCTGCTTCTGGTCGCCACCGATGGCCACCAGGCTGCGCTCTTCCTCGTGGAAACCGATCACATCACCCAGTTCCGCCAGCACCATCAACAGCTTGATCCGCAGCTCGCGGCGTTGCGGCTCGGCGGCCACGGCCTTGCGCAGCATGTCGCGGGCCTGGTTGAAGCGGCCGTAGGCGATGTAGATATCGGCGCCTTCCAGGCTGTCGGCGCTGGCGGCAGGCAGGCGAGCGACGCCAGCCTCCGGCGTGGCAATCACCACCGGATGCGGAATCGGTACCGGCGCGACCACTGCGGCAGCCAGCGGCTTGGCCGGCGGAAGCGGCCTGATCGGTTCGGCGGCAGCAGCCTGGACCGGCGGTTTCTCCACCGGCTTGTCGTTGCGCTTGCGGCGTGCCACGAGCAGACCGATGAGCAATGCGCCCAGAGCCCCGGCGCCCAGCCACGGCCAGTAATTGAACCCGGAGTCGGCGGTAGTGGCGGCCGGTTGGGCGGTCGGCGCTTGCTGAACGTCCTGTGCCGGCGAGGCTTGCGGCGCGACTGCGGCCGGGGTAGCCGGCGCGGCACCGGTTGCCGTATTGGCGCTGGAAGCATCGGCAGCGGGCGCGGCGGCCGACGGTGCGTCCTGACGACGGCCCAGCTCAGCCTGCAGGGACTGAACCTGCTGGTCGCGGCTTTGCAGCGCCTGCTGCAGCGACTCCAGCTGTTTCTGCATGTCGTCCATGCGCTGGTTCAACTGGTCGCGCTGGGCATTGGCGATCAGCAGATCGGCCTCCACCTTCGCCAGGTCGCCCGTGGGCGCCGGCGCGATGGCGGCTGAAGCCGGTGCCGAAGCGTTGTCCGGAGCCGACGCTGTGCCAACGGCGCTTTCCGGCGCAGCAGCGGGGACGCTCGCACTTGCCGGCGGCGCGGCAACTGTCGGTTGGGTGGACGGTGCGCTGGCGGTGCCGGCGAACTGCTGCCCCTGCGGCAGGACCAGCGTCTGGCCAACCTTCAGGCGGTGCGGGTCACCATTGACGAATGCCTGCGGATTGAGCGTGACGATGCTGTCCATCAACTGGCTACGGGACGCGCCGGAACCGCTCAAATGCGAGGTGATCTTCCACAGGGTGTCGTTGCGTACGGTGGTATAGCGACCGTCCCCCGCCGGCAGCGGCGGCTGCGCGGGCGCACTGCGTACCGGCGCCGAGCGGTAGGAGGAGGAACGCACTGGCGCGCTTTCGCTGATGCCCACGCTGGCGGCCACGCTGCGGTTGGCGCTGTACTCCGGCGGATCGAGCAGCACGGTGTATTCGCGCAGCAGGCGACCGTTGGGTCGCTCCACCGCCAGCAGGAAATTCAGGTAGGGCTCGTGAACCGGTTGGGTCGAGACCACCTTGATGTAGCCGCGACCGTTGCGGATCACCGGAGTGAAACGCAGGTTCTGCAGGAACACGAAGCGATCGACGCCGGCGTTCTCGAAATCGACGGGGTTGGCCAGCTTGGCGACCAATTCGTCGGAGGTCATGTCGCCCGTCTGGAGCAACGCGATCTCGGCGTCAAGTGGTTGGTTGAGGCCTGAGTGCAGCGTTATTTCCCCCAGGCCGAGGGCATTCGCGTGAGCGGAAACAAAGACCGAAAGCGCGGCTAGCGTCAGCGGAATTCTATTTATTCGAGCCATAACCCCATCCCATTGTCCGGGTCTGCACGCCATTCCCTGACTACTCGAAAGCAGCAGGCGGAGCCTGTCCATACACTGAACGCCATGCCGGACTGCAGACCGTCACGCACTACCCTCTGTACCTTGCAGAGTACAGGCCGTCTGATATCACGGATTAGGTGGTGTGGAGAGATTGGTCAAGATAAATCGTCGAAAAACCGGCGAATGGTTCGGGTATGGGTAGCGAATGGCCGGCGGCCCCACCGGGAACCGCCAGAAAAATGGCTACTCTACCGAAAAACGTGACGAAATGCTCAATTTCGCTCGAGATTGCCGAGAATCCGACTGAGCGTTTTCTGACACAGAGCGATTTCCTCTTCGGAAATCCCTGCCAGCACTTCGTTGCGCACGGCGGCGGCGATGTTCTCGATATCGGTGATCAGGACATCCGCCTTGGGCGTCAGCGCGATGCGCTTGGCGCGGCGATCCTCGGCCACTGCCTGGCGGCGGACCAGCCCCTGGGCTTCGAGACCGTCGAGCAGGCGCGCCAGGGTCGGCCCTTCGACACCGACCGACTGGGCCAGCTCACGCTGGGTCGGTGCGGCGGAGTGGCGCGCGAGGTGCAGCAGCACCAGCCAGCGCGCCTGGGAAAGCCCGAGATGGCTGAGGCGGCGGTCGAGTTCAGCTCGCCACGCACGCGAAGCCTGGGCCAGTTGGGTACCGAAGTAGTGCTTATCGTTATCTGACATTGCGTCGGGCTTTCTGATGAGAGAATCGAGGGATGAATCAGCTAAGTTGATTTGACTAATTATTAGCCAGCTAATCAAGCCCGTACAATGACAGATTGTCGCAGGGTGTGACGCTCTACCTCACCATTTCGCATATTGGTCTTCGACGAAGCCCCACAGATTGTCGATCCGTACTTCCGCCTGCCCCGCCGGTTTCAGCACGCCGCTGAAGCGCCCGAAGATCTGCTTGAAGTTGCTCGCCAGCACGCCGAGGTTCAGCCGTTCCTGGTGCAGGCCGTGGGCTTCGAAGCGCAGATCGACCTGGCCGTCGAAGGAACGGATGGTCCATGGCTTGAGCGGATGATCGCGGTCGAAGTCGAAGCGCACTGTATCGACCTTCACCAGCCGGCCATCCAGCCAGTAGCAGTTCTCGGTGAAGCTGGTTTCGTTGACGCCGCACGACAGGTTCAGGCCGATCCGCTGCCCCTGCGCCTCACCGGACAGGCAGGCCCAGTTCCAGAAGGTCTCGCGGCGCATGTAGCCGGCGGACCAGTCGTGGTGTGCGTAGGCGTCCAGCGCGCGCAGGTCGTAGTTGCCCAGTGCGCTGCGCACCTCGCCCTGGCAGTGCACGCCCGCGACCTTGCGCGCATAGACCCAGCCGTTGACCGCCGTCGGGGTGCAGATACTCATGGGTTCGAAGGCCGGCTGCTCCTCGCTGAAGCGCGCATCGATGCGCGTGCCGTCGTCCAGCTCCACCAGCAAGCGTTTCTCCAGTGGCGAGGAGCCATTCTCCAGGCGCAGCAGGTTGCGCCCCTGGCGCAGTTCGCAGACGCCGTCATTGGGGTTCTGCGAGAAGCTCGAGCCTTTGCCCAGCGGGCATTTGAACTGCCGTTCGATCATCCGCCCGCTCTCGGGGTGGTAGAGGTAGACGAAGCCGATGGATAGCAGGCTGAGATCCGCCAGCGCGCAGCCGCCGATCAGCGTCGGGCTGATCAGGCCGAAATACTGGAACTGGTGGAAGCTGCGCCACTTGCTCAGCGCGCCGAGGCGACGGCCCATGGGCGAGCGGAAGTCGAAATCGCGATGGTTGATCGTTGCCGGAGTGGTGGGAAAGATGCCGTAGTGCGGTTGGCCGTTGGGCTGGATCAGCTGCTGCATGGGCGCGGGCTCGGTGGCGGAGTCCGGCGAATCCTAGCACCGGCCCCACGCACGCCGCAGTCACGCACGGCGCCAGCTCGGGGGACGGAATGGGCCATCCTCTCGTCGCCAATGCCCCTCACCCTAACCCTCTCCCAGAGGGAGAGGGGACCGTTCGGTGCGGGACGAAACTACGGCCTCAGCCGGCGCAGCCTGCCCCTCTCCCTGAGGGAGAGGGAGTGTTCGATGCGGGAAGAAACCACGGCCTCAGCCGGCGCAGCCTGCCCCTCCCCCTGAGGGAGAGGGGCGTTCGGTGCAGGAAAAAACCATGGCTTCAGCCAGCACAATCTGCCCCCTCTCCCTGAGGGAGAGGGTTGGGGTGAGGGGGAAGCATCGGCATACACGACCGCAGGAAACAGGCCAGCGCTTCACGCTCCGGCCCAATCAAGCCACGACCTGGTTGCGCCCGAATGCCTTGGCCTCGTATAGCGCCCGGTCAGCATGCTCGTAGATGCTGCGCAGCGGATGCCCGGTCTCGGGCCACAAGCAGGACACACCGATCGACAGCGTCACCTCCTCCGCCGTCAGCGACCCCTCATGGGCGATACCCAACTGCTGCACCGAATGCCTGACCACTTCGGCTCGTTCCCGCGCCTCGCGTTCGCTGGCGCCATAGAGCAGCACGGCGAACTCCTCGCCGCCCAGGCGCACGGCCATGTCCAGCGGGCGTCGGGCGCTGGCGGCAAGCACTTCGCCGATGCGCTGCAACACACCATCGCCGGCCTGATGGCCATAGCGATCGTTGTAGGCCTTGAAGTGATCGACATCGCAGAGCAGCAGCGCCAACCCCACGCTCTCCCGTTGCGCCTGGCGCCACAGGCGCTCCAACTGGCGGTTGAAGCTGCGGCGGTTGTGCAGGCCGGTGAGGCTGTCGTGCTCGGCCATCACCTTCAGCAGGCGGCTGATCAGGAAATGCTGGCGGGACTTGTAGTCCAGCAGGTAGCAACCCACTGCGCCGACCAGGTTGCCGAAGAACAGGAACACCACGTTGCTGATCAGTTTGGGTAGCGGCAGCGCGGCATACAGTTCGAATCCCACGTAGGCGAGGAAGATCACCAGGGCACTGGCCACCGCTTCGGCGAAGCGCAGGCCGATGAGGAAATAGGCGGCCATGCTGACCAACAGCAAGCCTTCATAGGGATAGGTTGGATCGACCCGGTGGGCGATGCCGGCGATAGCGGCGGCGCCAATGCCAACGCTGAGGATGCAGGCCAGGCTGAGCGGCACCAGCAGGTGAATATGCCGGCGCTGCAGTATCAGCGCGCCGCACACAGTCAGCAGCACCAGCACACCGATGCGCACGGCGAGCATCTGCCAGTGCTCCGGCCCCTGGATCAGGAGAAAGTCGATGGCCGCCAGCGCCAGCCAGATCAGGACGCCGATGCACAGCGCCGTGCGCTTGAGATCGAAGTTGTCTTCCAGCAGATACTGACGGTACTGCGCCTCGAGCTCAGGCTCGAAGCGCAGACGGCGGAAGCCCCGGGAGAGCTGCTCGGCATAGGGGTTGGAGCGCACGTCGTCCAACCAGCTTTGTTGTGTCACGTTCACCTCTTCTCGTGGAGGTCTAAGTGCCACCATAGCTGTTCGAGATGCGCGTCACAAGTTTGTCGTTTTGCCCTGTCACGAAACTGACGGTTTGCCGCTATCACCAGCGATCGTCCCGTGAATTCCGGTAGCGGTCGTAACCGTGGTAGGAGTCATTGCAATAGCGCCGCTCGGAGCGGCTGTGCTGCTTGCGACAGTCCCGGTAATCGTCGTCATCGTCGTCCTTGGACATGATCACCAAGCCCGCCACCAGCGCGACTGCGGCAACGCCGATCAAGGCGTTCTTGCCGCCCTCGGTCAGCCCGCCGCCACTGGCGCATCCACTGAGTTGCCCTACGACCAGCAGCCCTGCCACTACCCGTATGAACCTCGACATCTCGCACCCGTGCAAGTGATGGAATCTGTCGAGTTGGACTGGTGGGGAAATGCGCCGTTGCTGGCACATTGATATTTAGTCTGTAACGCCGTATTTCGCGGCGATCAGACTTCCAGCTCGGCCTGCAGGGCGGCGCGCACGCAGTGCAGCACGCCCAGCGGCACGCGGCCTTCGAACAGCTCGGCGATGGCGGTGACCGGCGGCAGCTCGCCGTCCTCGTCGAGGAAGGCGTCCTGGATTTCACCGAGCAGTTCCTCGGGCAGATCCAGCGCCTGCTCCAGGCCCAGCTGCTGGCGGCCAATGGCCTCGGCCAGCAGGCTGTAGACGTTCTTCTCGCTGCAATCGAGCTGGCGGGCGATCTGCGCCGGAGTCATGCCGGCGCGCGCCAGGGTCACCAGTTCGTGGCTCAGATCGGCTACCGGCGCCGGCGTCGCGGGCGCCGCCTCGGATTCGTTGAGCACATCGAGGAAGGCCTGGCCGTAGCGTTCCAGCTTGCGCGCGCCAACGCCGCTGACCTGGGCCATGGCGGTGAGCGTGGTCGGCTGGCTGCGGAGCATTTCCAGCAGGGTCGCATCGGGGAAAATGACGTAGGGCGGCACCGAATGTTCCTGCGCCAGCTTGCGTCGCAGGGTGCGCAGGGCTTCCCACATCTCGCGCTCTTCCTGGCGCACCAGTTGGCTGGCCGAACTGGCGCCACCGGAAGACGACGACTTGTTGCGTTGCGGCTTGGGATCGCGGCGCAGGGCCAGCGTCTCTTCGCCGCGCAGCAGCGGACGGCAGGCCTCGGTCAGGCGCAGGCCGTTGAAGCCATCGACGTCCACGTCGGCGAAGCCGCGGGCGACCAGTTGGCGGAACAGCGTGCGCCATTCGTCCTCGGCACGCGACTTGCCGATGCCGAATACCGCCAGGTGCTGGTGTCCGACGCTGCGCACTTTCTCGGTGTCCTTGCCCAGCAGAACGTCCACCAGATGGCCGACGCCGTAGCGCTGGCCGCTGCGGTAGATGGCCGACAGCGCCTGGCGCGCAGGTTCGGTGGCGTCCCAGGTTTCCACACCGTCGACGCAGATGTCGCAGTGGCCGCAAGGGTTGGGCATCACTTCGTCGAAATATGCCAGCAGCGCCTGGCGGCGGCAGCGGGTCTCCTCGCAGAGCGCCAGCATGGCTTCGAGCTTGTGCCGCTCGACGCGCTTGTGGCGCTCGTCGCCCTCGGAGTTCTGCATCATCTGCCGCAGCAGCAATACGTCCTGCAGGCCGTAGGCCATCCAGGCGTCGGCGGGCAGGCCGTCGCGGCCGGCGCGGCCGGTTTCCTGGTAGTAGGCTTCGAGGCTTTTCGGCAGGTCCAGGTGCGCGACGAAGCGCACGTTGGGTTTGTCGATGCCCATGCCGAAGGCGATGGTGGCGACCATGATCAGCCCTTCCTCGTTGAGGAAGCGCTTTTGGTGGTACGCGCGCAGGTCGTTGGACAACCCGGCGTGATACGGCAGCGCCGGGAAGCCCTGGGCGGAAAGGAACTCGGCGACCTCCTCGACCTTCTTGCGCGACATGCAGTAGACGATGCCGGCATCGCCCCGGCGCTCGGCCAGGAAGCCCAGCAACTGCTTGCGCGGCTGCTCCTTGGGCACGATGCGGTAGAAGATGTTCGGACGGTCGAAGCTGGAGAGGAACTGTTCGGCATCCTGCAGGTGCAGGCGCTGGATCATCTCCTCGCGGGTGCGCATGTCCGCCGTGGCGGTCAGCGCGATGCGCGGCACCTGCGGGAACAGTTCGGCGAGCTGGCCCAGTTGCAGGTATTCCGGACGGAAGTCATGGCCCCACTGCGACACGCAGTGCGCTTCGTCGATGGCGAACAGGCCGATCTCCAGGCGCTGCAGGAAGTCCAGCATGCGCGGCTGCACCAGGCGCTCGGGCGCCAGATAGAGCAGCTTGATCTCGCCCCGTTGCAGGCGTGCGGCGATCTCGCGCTGGGCCTCGGGGCTCAGCGAGGAGTTCAGCGCCGCGACCGGCACACCCAGCTCGTCGAGCGTGGCGACCTGGTCTTCCATCAAGGCGATCAACGGCGAAACCACTACCGTCAGGCCGTCGCGCAGCAGCGCCGGGACCTGGAAGCACAGCGACTTGCCGCCGCCGGTGGGCATCAGCACCAACGCATCACCGCCATTGGCTACGCGCTCGATGATCCGCGCCTGATTGCCGCGGAAGGCGTCGTAACCGAAAACGTCTTTGAGGATGCGCAGGGCCTGATCGAGCATGGGGGACTCCGAATGAAGCCGCGCATTATACGCAAGCGATCCGGTCGCGGCCGGCACCTTGTCCGGGAAACTGCGGAAAAATCCGTCACATGCGTCCGAACCCCGCGTCGGCACAGGCCGGAAGGGTATTTCGCTTTTGCCGCGGGGCCGCGGAAAGACTACAATTCGGGACCGATCACCTCCGAGGTAGTACCCGATGTCCTTCGCCGACCAATTGTCCCGCCTGCAAGCCTTTCTCGATGCCGATGACCTGCACGAGGAAGCCTTGGACTACATGGCGGCACACGGCTACCTGACTGCCCTGGCGATCTGCCCGGAGGAAGTACCGGAGCGCGAGTGGATCGACGCCCTGTTCGCCGAGCCGCCGCACTACCGCAGTGAGGAAGAGCGCACCGAGATCGAATCGACCCTGGTCCAGCTCAAGGCGCACATCATCCGCCAGATGGCCGGTGACGAAGAGCTGGAGCTGCCCTGCGAACCCTACCTGGGCGACGAGCCGGACGACTCCGACGTCCGCGGCTGGTGCATCGGCTTCATGGAAGGCGTGTTCCTGCGCGAGGCCATCTGGTTCGAGCAGGCCGAGGAAGAAGTCAGCGAGCTGCTGCTGCCGATCATGGTCGGTTCCGGCCTGTTCGACGAACAGCCCGAGTTCGACGAGATCGCCAGCGACCGTGGACTGGTGGACGACATGGTCGCGCAGATCCCCGAGCTGCTGACCAACCTGTTCCTGCTGTGCCAGGCCCCGGAAGAGAAACCGGCCCTGCTCAAGCCGCGCACCCACTGATCCGCTGCCGGAGCCGCGCAACGCGGCTCCGGATTCGTTTCGCGCACGTCGATGCCACGAGAAATCCGCCAAAGCCGCCACGCCTGGGTTCGCTACTGCCTGCTGGGTATCGGCTGGCTCAGTGTGGCGCTGGGCGTAATCGGCATCTTCCTGCCGGTGCTGCCCACCACGCCTTTCCTCCTGCTCGCCGCCGCCTGCTTCATGCGCAGCTCCCAGCGTTTCTACGACTGGCTGGTGAACCACCCGAAACTCGGCCCGTGGATCCGCGACTATCTCGACGGCGAAGGCATTCCGCTCAAGGGCAAGGTCTACGCCATCGGCCTGATGTGGTGCAGCATCCTGATTTCAGGATTCATCGTGCAGCGGCCCTGGGCCTGGGCGTTCATGCTGACCAGTGCGACGCTGGTGAGCATCTACCTGATTCGGACGAAAACGCGGCGATTGGATTGAGTCCGCTGCGGGCTCGAATACCCTCTCCCCAGCCCTCTCCCTGAAGGGAGAGGGAGCCGTTCACAGCGCCCGACCAACTCGGCAATTCGCCTGATACCAATCCAGCCCCTCTCCCTGAAGGGAGGATGGGCCGTTCACAGCGCCCGGCCAACTCGGCAATTCACCTGATACCGATCCAACCCCTCTCCCTGAAGGGAGAGGGAGCCGTTCACGGCACCCGGCCAACTCGGTAATTCGCCTGATACCAATCCAGCCCCTCTCTCTGAAGGAAGAGCGGGCCGCTCACGGCGCCCGGCCAATTCGGTGATTCGCCTGATGCCGATCCAGTCCCCTCTCCCTTCAGGGAGAGGGTAGGGAGAGGGGTATTGCCCGAGCACTGAAGCCCTCAGACTGGCACCACCTCCCCGGCCAGTCCGCCATCATCCGTTCGCCCAACCACCGGCCCCACCGCATCCACCGTAAAGCCGAAGGTATTCACCCCACCTTCGCTGCGCACGAGCACCGACCCGCCATGCATGCTCGCCACCGCCTTGACGATGGACAATCCCAGCCCATGGTTGCTCTGGCTGTTGGCGCGGGCCAGGTCCGCGCGGTAGAAGCGCTCGAACACCCGCGCGCGCTGCTCGGCGCCGATGGGCTCACCCGGATTGCTGACTTCCACCTGCGCAGCACCGCGCTCGTCGCTCAGGCGAACCTCGATGCGGCCACCGGGTGCCGTGTGCTGGGCCGCGTTGTATAGCAGGTTGGTCACAGCGCGCTGGAACAGGGCTCGCTCGACGCAGGCTCGGGCATCGCCGCGCAAGTCGACCTGCACACCTCTCTCGTCGAAGATGACGTCGAGGAAATCAAGGGTCGTCGCCACTTCGCTGGCCAGCGAGGTTTCCACCCGCTCGGCCGCCATTCCACCCTGGTCGACGCGGGCGAGGAACAGCATGTCGTTGACGATGGCACGCAGGCGCTCCAGTTCTTCCAGGTTGGATTGCAGGACTTCCTCGTAATCCTGCGCGCTGCGCTCGCGGGACAGTGCCACCTGGCTCTGGCCGATCAGGTTGGCCAGCGGCGTGCGCAATTCGTGGGCGACGTCGGCGTTGAAGGACTCCAGACGCAAGTAAGCCTGCTCCAGGCGGTCCAGCGCTTCGTTGAAGGATTTCGCCAGGGCCGACAGCTCCGCCGGGAGGGGTTCCAGCCGCAGGCGTTGCGACAACTGTTGCGGGCTGATCTGCCGCGCCTCGGCGGACAGCTCGTGCAGCGGGCGCAACCCGACGCGGGCGATCCAGTGCCCGCACAGCGTGGCCAGCGCGATACCCAGCGCGGACAGGACGAACAACGTGATCAGCGTCGCCTGGCGCGCCTGCTGGAAAGCCACGCTGTCGATGGCGGTGAGCAGCACCAGCGTGGGCCGTTCGCCACTGGCCGGCAGCAGCCCCACGCGGGCAGACAACGGCGACTCGTGCCCCGGCAGCATCAGCTCGGCATAGCCCTTGCCGGTCCCCAGCAAGCGCCGCACCGGCTCCGCAGGCTCGCCATAGTGGAAGCGCGGATCGGCGCTATCGATCCAGAAGCGAATCAGCCCGTTCTCCTGGCTCAGGGTATTCAGCTTGAGCTGCATGTACGACCAGCGCTGGGCGAGGTCCGGCTTGTCGAGCATGCGCGCGACCAGGTTGAACCGGGTATCCAGCTCGGAACGCTGCAAACGCTCGATCTGCGCGTCGAGCACGCAATAGAGGGCCGAGCCGATCAGCAGGAAGATACCCAGCGCGGCGGCGGCGAACATGCCGGCCAGGCGCGTCGACAGCGACAGTCCTTTCACGCTTCACGCTCCTGGGCGGCGCGGCTTTCCAGCACATAGCCCATGCCACGGATAGTGTGCAGCAACTTGGTGTCGAAGGGCCCGTCGAGCTTGGCGCGCAGACGCTTGATGGCGACCTCGACGACATTGGTGTCGGTGTCGAAGTTGATGTCCCAGACCAGCTCGGCGATGGCCGTCTTGGAGAGGATTTCCCCACTGCGCTGGGCCAGCACGCAGAGCAGCGAATACTCCTTGGCGGTCAGTTCCAGGCGCGTGCCGCCGCGCTGTACGCGGCGGCTGACGAGGTCGATAGCGAGATCGGCGATACGCATCTGCGTGGCGCTTTCCAGGTGCGCGCCACGCCGGGTCAGGGCCTGCAGGCGCGCCACCAGTTCGAGGAAGGAGAATGGCTTGATCAGGTAGTCGTCAGCGCCCTCGCGCAGGCCGCGCACGCGGTCTTCCACGCGCTCGCGGGCGGTGAGCATGATCACCGGGGTCTGCCGCTGTTCGCGCAGCGCGCGCAGCACACCGAAACCATCGATGCCGGGCAGCATCACGTCGAGGACGATGACATCGTATTCGCCGTTGAGCGCCAGGTGCCGGCCGTCGATGCCATTGGCCGCAACGTCCACGGTGAAGCCCTGTTCGCTCAGGCCGCGCTGCAGGTAGTCGGCGGTCTTGCTCTCGTCTTCGACAATCAGTACGCGCATGCCCGGGCTCCGTTTGATGCGTTCGCTGGGTCCGACGACCATGCTACCCAGCCGCACCTCATGCCGCATCTCATACCGCACCACCGATGGCCACCGGCTGTGGCTGGCGATGGAAGATCCGGTCCAGCGCCAGGTACACCACCGGTGTGCTGAACAGGGTCAGCGCCTGGCTGACGATCAGCCCGCCAACCACCGCCACGCCCAGCGGCTGGCGCAGTTCCGAGCCGGTGCCGAAACCGATCATCAGCGGGATGGCACCCAGCAGCGCGGCCAGGGTGGTCATCATGATCGGCCGGAAGCGCGCCAGGCACGCCTCGCGGATCGCGTCGTACGGCGACAGGCCGCGCTGGCGCTGTGCGGCCAGGGCGAAGTCGACCATCAAAATGCCGTTCTTCTTGACGATGCCGATCAACAGCACCAGGCCGATCAGCGCCATCACCGAGAACTCCAGGCCCCAGCCCCAGAGCAGGAACACCGCGCCGATGCCCGCCGAGGGCAGCGTGGACAGGATGGTCAGCGGGTGCACGAAGCTCTCGTAGAGCACGCCGAGGATCACATAGACGGCGAACAGCGCGGCAAGGATCAGCAACGGCTGGCTCGCCAGGGAACTCTGGAAGGCCCGCGCGGCGCCCTGGAATTCGCCGCCGATGCTGGACGGCATGCCCATCTCCTGCTGCACCCGCTGGACCAGCTGCACCGCGTCGCCCAGGGCCATGCCCGGCGACAGGTTGAAGGACAGCGTCACCGCCGGGAACATGCCGTTGTGGTTGATCTGCAACGGCCCGGATTTCGCCGGCGCGACCTTGGCCACCGCCGCCAGCGGCACCATCTCGCCGGTCAGTGGCGAGCGCAGGTGGAACCAGGCCAGGCTCTCGGCGCGGCCTCGCTGGCGGGCATCCAGTTCGAGGATGACCTTGTACTGGTTGACCTCGGTCTGGAATTCGCCGACCTGGCGCTGGCCGAACGCGTCGTAGAGCGTCTGGCTGATGTCCTCGGCAGACAGCCCGAAGCGCGCCGCCGCTACCCGGTCGATCTCCAGGGAGGTGATGTTGGCGCCCATCTGCAGGTCGTTGGAGACGTCCTGCAGGCCGCCCTCCTGCTTCAGCCGGTCGGTCAGACGCTGCGCCCACAGCGCCAGCGCGGCGCTGTCATTGCTGCGCAGGGCGTACTGGTACTGGGTGCGTACCGGGCCGGTGGCGAGGTTGATGTCCTGCGCCGAACGCAGGTAGAGAACGATGCCCGGCACCTTGGCCAGCTTGGGCCGGATACGGTTGATGAAGTCATCCACCGAGACATCGCGGTCGCCACGGTCCTTGAGGACGATCCAGAAACGCCCGTTGGCCAGGCTCTGGCTGCCACCGGTGATGCCGATGGCGTGGTTGTAGCTCTGCACCGCCGGGTCGGCGGCGACGATGTCGGCCAGCTGTTTGTGCTTTTCCACCATGTCGGCGTAGGAGATGTCCTCGGCGGCCTGGGTGGTGCCGAACACGAAGGCGGTGTCCTGGGACGGGAAGAAGCCCTTGGGAATGCCGACGTAGCCGCCCACCGCAATGGCCACACAGACCAAGAAGCCGGCAAGCACGGTGCGCTGATGATGCAGCGACCAGTCGAGTCCCTTGGCGTAGCGCGCCAGCAACCAGCCAGCGATACCGCCGTCATCGTGGCCGTGCCTGTCTTTATGGGAATGGGGCGCGCCCATGAAGCGCGAGGCTAGCATCGGCGCGATGGTCAGCGAGGCCAGCACCGAAATCAGGATGGCCGCCGTAACGCTGACGGCGAACTCGCGGAACAGCCGCCCGACGATGCCACCCATGAACAGCAGCGGGATGAACGCGGCGATCAGCGAAAAGCTGATGGAAACCACCGTGAAGCTGATCTCCGAGGCCCCGGCCAGGGCCGCCTCGACCCGGTCCTTGCCTTGCTCCAGGTGGCGGTGGATGTTCTCCACGACGACGATGGCGTCATCGACGATGAAACCCACGGCGATGATCAGCGCCACCAGCGTCAGGTTGTTCAAGGTGAAACCCAGCAGGTACATCGCCGCGAAGCTCGCGCTCAGCGATACCGCCAGCACGGTGGCGACGATCAACGTGGCGGACAGCTGGCGCAGGAACAGGCCCATCACCAGCACCACCAGCCCCATGGTCAGCAGCAGGGTCAGTTCCACCTCGTGCAGCGAGGCGCGGATGGTACGGGTGCGGTCGTTGAGCACCTCCACCTCGACACCGGCCGGGAGCATCTCGCGCAGGCGCGGCAGCTCGGCCTGGATGGCGTCCGAGGTCTCGACGATATTCGCGCCGGGCTGGCGCAGGATCACCAGCGCGACACCGGGACGGCCATCCGGCCAGGACTGCACGTAGTCGTCTTCCGGTGCCTTCACGACCCTGGCGAGATCACGCAGGAACACCGGCGCACCGGCGCGGTAGGCCACCACCAGGTCGCCGTACTCGTCGGGGCTGAACAACTGGTCGTTAGCCGCCAGCGTGGACACCCGGCCATCGCCGAAGATCGCGCCCTTGGCCAGGTTGATGCTGGAGGACTGCAGCGACTGGCGCAGGTCGGCGAGGGTCAGGCGATAGGCCGCAAGCTTCTCCGGCTGCGCCTGGATACGGATCGCGGGGCGCTGCTGGCCGACCACGAAGATCTGCCCCACCCCGCTGATCTGGCTGAGCTGGCGCGCCAGCAGCGTCTCGGCGTAGTCGCTGAGTTCGATCAGCGGCAGCAGCTCGGAATTGACCCGTACGATCATGATCGGGCTGTCCGCCGGGTTGATCTTGCGCCAGGTCGGCAGGTTAGGCATGTCCGCGGGCAGCCGCCCGGCCGCGGCATTGATCGCGGCCGTGACTTCCTGCGCGGCGACGTCGATGTCCTTTTCCAGGGCGAAGGTCAGGGTCAGGGTGGTGGAACCCAGGGCGCTGGTGGAGAGCATCTCGGTGACGCCGGGAATGGCGCTGAACTGCACTTCCAGCGGGGTCGCCACCGAGGACGCCATGGTCTCCGGGCTGCCGCCGGGCAGCAGCGCCTGCACCTGGATCGTCGGGAAGTCCACCTGCGGCAACGGCGCCACACCCAGGCGGAAGAACGCCAGCAGGCCAAGCATCAGCGACGCGATGGTCAGCAGGCAGGTGGCGATGGGATGGCGCACGCACCAGCCGGACATGCCGGCATGCACGCTCACGGCTGGCTCCGGCGCGCCAGGGTCTGCACGTCACCCTGCACGTCCACGCGGGCGCCGGGGGTGAGGCGCGAATGACCATCGAGCACCACCTCGTCGCCCACCGCCAGCCCTTCGACCAGGCTGCGACCATCGATGTCCTGCAGCACCCGCACCGGTACCATCACCGCCTTGCCGTCCGCGATGCGGAACACGAAGGCGCCGTCCAGGCCCCGGCGCACGGCGCGGCTGTCCAGCACCAGGCCGTTGCGCAGCACGCCGGCCTGCAGGTCGACGGTGACGAACTGGCCCGGCCAGAGCTTGCCGTCCTTGTTGTCGAACACCGCGCGCACGCGGATGGTGCCGGTACTGGCGGCGACCTGGTTGTCGATGCTGCGCAGGTGACCCTCGCCCAGCAGTTGGCCGCCATCGCGGCTGTGGGCGGCCACCGGCGAATCCTCGGCCAGTAGCGGTTGCAGTTGTTGCAGGGTTTCCTGCGGCAGGGCGAAGACCACGGAAATCGGCGACATCTGGGTGACGGTGAACAGGCCGCTGCTGTCGTTGGTGCGCAGCAGGTTGCCAACGTCGACGTTGCGGATGCCGACGCGGCCGGCCACTGGCGAGGTGATACGGGTGTAGGACAGACGCACACGCTCGGCATCGATCACCGCCTGGTTGCCGCGCAGCGTGGCGCGCAGACGGGCTGCTTCGGCCTCGGACTGTTCCACGGTCTGGCGGGAGATCGAGCCGCGCTGGATCAGCGTCTGGTAGCGCGCCAGGTCCTGCTCGACGATGCGCAGTTGCGCCTGGTTGCTCTGCTTGGTGGCCTCGGCCTGCTCCAGTGCGGCGGCGATGGCGCGGTCGTCGATGGTTGCCAGCAGTTGGCCCTTCTCCACCATCTGGCCCTCCTCGACGAGCAGCGCCGTGAGCTGGCCCTCCACCTGCGGACGCACCAGCACGCTGGCGAGCGAGGTGACGGTGCCGACGCCATCGAGATTCTGCGTCATATCCTCGCGCGCCACCCGCGCCAGGGTCACCGGCACACCGGGTGGCTGAGCCGCCGCCAGCGGGGCCTCATGGCCGCCGCTGAAGCCCCAGAATCCCGCCCCTAGCGCGACCACGCCCAGCACTCCTGCCGCCAGCCAAACCCGCCGTTGCACCTGCATCCCGCTCTCCCGCGTCTGGTTCGGCCACAGCGGCCACATCCTGCGGTTATAGGCCAGTGGCCGGGACCGGACGCTGACCCTTAAATGACAATCCTGTCAGTTTCGCCGCCGAGGCCCGTGCGACGCGGCTTTGCGCTCAATGGCGATGCGCCAGCGCAAGTTCTCCGGGACCGCCTAGACTCCACACATCCCACATGGAGCGCTGGCGATGCAGCCACCCCGAGGAGCCCTCTGGCTGTTCGCCAGCCCGCTGCGTCTGCGGGCCGGTGCGCTGCTGCTCGCGCTTCTCGCCCTGTCCGCCGGCGCCGCCTGGAATTTCGACACCATCCTGAAGAACGCCGAGCAGCGTTACGGCAACCTGGGCACTGCAAAAAGTCGCATCGAAGCCTGGGGCCGGCTGATCGACGACAGCGAGAACCTCGACGAAGCGGCCAAGCTCAAGGCGGTCAACGCCTTCTTCAATGGCGCGCTGGTGTTCACCGACGACCGCACCGTCTGGCACCAGGAGGATTACTGGGCCACGCCAGTGGAGTCCCTCTACAAGGGCGCCGGCGACTGCGAGGACTACTCCATCGCCAAGTTCGTCACCCTGCGCCGCCTCGGGGTCGCCAGCGACAAGCTGCGCATCACCTACGTCAAGGCACTGCAGCAGAACCAGGCGCACATGGTGCTCACCTACTACGCCTCCCCCACTGCCGAACCGCTGGTGCTGGACAACCTGATCCCGCAGATCAAGCCCGCCTCCCAGCGCAAGGACCTCCTGCCCGTCTACGCCTTCAACGCCGAGGGGCTGTGGCTGCCCGGCCCCGGCGGCGGCAAGCGCACCGGCGACAGCAAGAAGCTGTCGCGCTGGCAGGACCTGTTGACCAAGATGCGCGCCGAGGGCCTGGACCTCGACGAGACGCGATAGGAGAACCCCGGCATGTCATTGCTCAAGCAACTGTTCCTGGCGATCTGCCTGTTCCTCGTGGTGGCCTTCGCCGGCAGCTTCGCCGCCAGCCTGGAAAGCTCCCGCGAGCAGATGATCAGCCAGTTGCGCTCCCACGCGCAGGACGCCGCCACCGCGCTGGGGCTGTCGCTCACACCGCACGTGGACGATCCGGCGATGATCGAGCTGATGGTCAGCTCCATCTTCGACTCCGGCTACTTCGCCACCATCCGCGTGGTCAGCATTCCCGAGGGCAAGGTCATCGTCGAACGCGACAGCGACACCCAGAACCAGCAGGTGCCGGCCTGGTTCGCCCGGCTGGTCAACCTCAAGGCCCAGGGCGGCGACGCGCTGATCATGCGCGGCTGGGAACAGGCCGCGCGGGTCGAGGTGGTCAGCCATCCGCAGTTCGCCTTGGCCAAGCTGTGGGACGGCGCGCTGGGCAGCCTCGCCTGGCTGCTCGCCTGCGGTCTGGTCAGCGCCGTGCTCGGCGGCTGGCTGCTGCGCACTCAACTCAAGCCCCTGGACCAGATGGTGCAGCAGGCCCACGCCATCACCCGCCGTGAATTCCTCACCCTGCCCAAGGAGCCGCGCACCCCGGAGCTCAAGCGCGTGGTGCAGGCGATGAACCAGATGGTCGACAAGCTCAAGGCGTTGTTCGCCGAGGAAGCCACCCGCAGCGAGAAGCTGCGCGAGGAGGCCTACCAGGACAGCCTTTCGGGCCTGGCCAACCGCCGCCTGTTCGATGCTCGCCTGGACGCGCAGCTCTCACCGTCCGAGCAGAACGCCGCCGGCTACCTGCTGCTGCTGCGCCTCAACGACCTCGCCGGACTCAACCAGCGCCTGGGCGGACAACGCACCGACGCGCTGATCCGCGACGTGGCCGAACTGCTGGAGCGTGAACGCGAGCAGCACGGCACCCCGGACTGGCTCGCCGCGCGCAGCCGTGGCGGTGAATTCACCCTGCTCGCTCCCGGCCTGGACAGCGCCAGCGCCGAGCACCTGGCGGACGAGCTGAGCGCCGCCCTGGAGAACCTGAAACGGACCGGCGCCAGCGACTGCACGCCGGTGGCGCACCTGGGCCTGGCGGCCTTCCGTCCGGGCGAATCCGCCGCAGGGGTGCTGTCCCGCGCCGACCAGGCGCTGGCCCAGGCACAGGCCACGCCGGACCGCACCTGGCAACGCCTGGACAGCTCCGGCAGCCAGCCGGCACAGGATTCCCGCGCCTGGCGCGACTGGCTCGACGACGCCCTGCAGAAGGGCAAGCTGCAGCTGTGGTTCCAGCCCGTGCGCGCGTGCGTCGAGAATGCCGAGCTGCTGCACCAGAAAGTCCTCGCGCGGCTGCTCGATCCCAAAGGCGAGGCCGTGGCCGCCGGGCAGTTCCTGCCCTGGATCGAGCGTTTCGGCTGGTCCGCGCGCTTCGACCTGGCCATGCTCGAACATGCCCTCGCCCACCTCGTCCAGCAACCGGCGCCACTGGCCTTGTCACTGTCGGCGGAAACCGTGCGCAGCGCCGAGCCGTTGCGCCAGCTCTTCGACATCCTGCGTGCCCATCCCCAGGAGGCACGGCTGATGATCCTGGAAGTGGACGAACGCTACCTGCCGCCGCCAGCGGAGCTGGAGAAGCTCGCCCAGTCGGTGCAGGAAGTCGGCGCCAGGCTCGGCCTGCAGCACTTCGGCGGACGCTTCAGCCTGATCGGCAACCTGACCCGCCTCGGCCTTGCCTACCTGAAGATCGATGGCAGCTACATCCGCGCCATCGACCAGGACAACGACAAGCGCCTGTTCATCGAGGCGATGTACCGCGCGTCCAACAGCATCGACCTGCCCCTGATCGCGGAGATGGTGGAGACCGAGGGCGAGTTGCAGGTGTTGCGGGAGATGGGGATTGCCGGGGCGATGGGCCGGCTCATTGGCGCGCCGAAGCCGTCGCAGAAGAACGGGGCATAGATCGGCAGAGCGCCTGGCATTGGCATGCCCCTAGAGGAGCGAGCTTGCTTGCGAAGCGATTTCGCAGCGGGGCCAGTTCGCGAGCAAGCTCGCTCCTACGAAAGTCCTCAATCCCTCGATCCGGCTCCGGTTCTTAAAAGACTTCCAGAAAAACATCCAAGCACTCCGAACCGCCCCGTTCAGGAGGCCTCGTTGAAGCGGAGTTTCAGGGGTTGAGCGACATGGATGTCGCGAGAGCCACGATGGGCCAGGGATGGCCCGTCGTGGCGTGCCCCTGAAACTTCGCTTCAGCGAGGGAATTTTTCGCCCCAAGCGAAAAACCGGATGTCCGGGGCAAGACTTTTTGGTTCCTTTTGTGGCGTTTGACAAAAGGGACTCGCCCGAGGGGGCGAAACAAAGTCTCGCCGCGCACGCCGAAGCGGCGCGGGAAACCTCGAAGCGAAGCAGACACATCGCGGACGGAGTCCGCTCCTACACGAGACGTTAGTCCTTCTTGCCCTTCTTCGCGCTTCCGTAAGCCGCCTCCAGCGCATCGTTGATCGTCTTGAGCACCTTCACCCGCGCATACCGCTTGTCGTTGGCCTCGATCAGCGTCCAGGGCGCAATCTCCGTGCTGGTGCGGTCAACCATGTCGCCCACCGCATCGGCATAGGCGTCCCATTTGTCACGGTTACGCCAGTCCTCTTCGGTGATCTTGAAGCGCTTGAAGGGGATCGATTCGCGCTCCTTGAAGCGCTCCAGCTGGGTGTCCTGATCGATGGACAGCCAGAACTTCACCACCACCACACCGAAGTTCGCCAACTGCTCCTCGAAGTCGTTGATCTCGCCGTAGGCGCGCAACCAATCGGCCTCGCTGCAGAAGCCCTCCACCCGCTCCACCAGCACCCGGCCGTACCAGGAACGGTCGAAGATGGTGAACTGGCGCAGCGCCGGCAGATGCCGCCAGAAGCGCCAGAGATAGGGCTGGGCCCGCTCTTCCTCGGTGGGTGCGGCGATCGGCACGATGCGGTATTGGCGCGGGTCCAGCGCATCGGTGACGCGGCGGATGGCGCCACCCTTGCCGGCGGCGTCGTTGCCCTCGAACACGGCGAGCAGGGAATGGCTACGGAAACGCTTGTCGCGTACCAGCGTGGCCAGCCGCGCCTGCTCCTTCGCCAGTTGCTCCTTGTAGCGGTCCTTGTCCAGCTTCAGGTTCAGGTCCAGCGCATCGAGCAGGCTCTTGTTGTCCAGGCTCGACACCAGCGGTGCCGCGTGCGGCTGTGGCTGCGGGCGGCCCTCGAGTTTCAACGCGGCCTGCAGGCCTTCGAGGATGGTGCGGCCCACCGTCAGGCTGCGATAGCGCTCCTCGGCGCCCTCGACGATGTACCAGGGTGCGTAGTCGCGGCTGGTGCGGCGCAGCACGCGCTCGCCGTAGCGCACGAACTTGTCGTAGACCTCGCTCTGCTTCCAGTCGAGCTCGCTCAGTTGCCAACTGCGCTGCGGGTCATTCTCCAGCGCCTTCAGGCGTTCCTTGAGCTGTTTCTTGGAGAGGTGGAACCAGAACTTGAAGATCAGCGCGCCTTCGTCGGAATACATGCGCTCGAAGCGTTCGGCATCGTTGATCAGACTGTCCAGCTGGCTGTCCTTGATGTCGCCGGAAACGCGCGCATAGAGCATCTGGCTGTACCAGTTGCCGAAGAAGATGCCGATCCGCCCCTTGGGCGGCAGCTTGCGCCAGAACCGCCACTGCGGCGGGCGGGCGAGTTCCTCGTCGGTGGGGAAGTGAAAACTTTCCACCTGGATCAGCCGCGGATCCATCCACTCGTTGAGCAGCTTCACCGTCTCGCCCTTGCCGGCCCCTTCGATGCCGTTGATCAGCACGATCACCGGGAAGCGCGACTGCTGCTTGAGTTCGTACTGTGCCTCGAGCAGGGCTTCGCGCAGTACCGCGACTTCCTTCTCGTAGATTTCCTTGTCGATGGAATGGCCAATCTCGGCGGATTCGAACATGCACCTCTCCTTGTCTCGAAGTGAGTAAAAGGTAGCGGATGTGACGCAGGCTGTCTGCGCGCCCAATCGGCTAAACTGCGGCCTTCGTTTCACTGCCCTGCCCTTGCCATGCCCTCTTCCATGCCAGAAAGCCATAGCGCCCAGATCGACTGGGACGAGAACGGCCAGCCCACTTCCCGCGTCTATGGCGACGTGTACTTCTCCCGCGATTCCGGTATCGCCGAGACGCACCACGTGTTCATCGCCGGCAACCGCCTGCCCGAACGCTTCGCCGCGCTGCCCGCCGGCGGACGCCTGTGCATCGGCGAGACGGGCTTCGGCACCGGGCTGAACTTTCTCTGCGCCTGGCAGCAGTTCGAGGCGCTGGCGCCAAGCGATGCGCGACTGCACTTCGTCACCACGGAGAAGTATCCGGTGGCGCCGCAGGACCTGCGCCGCGCCTTCGCTCTCTGGCCGGAACTGGCGCACCTGTCGGCACAACTGCAGGCGCAGTACGTCGCGATCAATCCCGGCTTCCAGCGCTTCGTCTTCGCCGAGGGCCGCGTGGTGCTGACGCTGCTGGTGGGCGATGTGCTCGACACCTTGCCCGAGCTGGACGCGCGCATCGATGCCTGGTTCCTCGACGGCTTCTCGCCGGCGAAGAACCCGCAGATGTGGAACGACGCGCTCTACGCCGAGCTCGCGCGCCTTTCCGCGCCAGGCACCACCATCGCCACCTTCACCAGCGCCGGTTTCGTCCGCCGCGGGCTGGGCGCGGCGGGTTTCAAGATTCGCCGCACCCTGGGCTTCGGCAAGAAATGGGAGATGTCCCAGGGCGAGTTCATCGGCGGCGAACAGCCGGCCGGCAAACCCTGGTACAGCCGACCTGCCAGCCCGAATGGCCCGCGCGAAGCGCTGGTGATCGGCGGTGGCATGGCCGGTTGCGCCAGCGCCGCTAGCCTTGCCGCGCGCGGCTGGCAGGTGAGGCTGATCGAACGCCACGCGGGCCTGGCCGAGGAAGCCTCGGGCAACCCCCAGGGCGTGCTCTATCTCAAGCTGTCCGCCCACGGCACGGCGCTGTCGCGGCTGATCGTCAGCGGCTTCGGCCATACCCGGCGGTTGATCGAGCGCTTGCAGAAAGGTGAGGAATGGTCCGATTGCGGCGTGCTGCAACTGGGCTTCGACGAGGCCGAGGCCGGGCGCCAGGCGAAGCTCGCCGACGCCTTCCCCGACTCGCTGCTGCGCCTGCTGGACAAGACTGAAGCCGAAACCATCGCCGGCGTCGGCCTGCCCGCCGGCGGGCTGTTCTACCCCGAGGGCGGCTGGGTGCATCCGCCGGCGCTGTGCCGCCACCTGGCGCAGCATCCGAACATCCGCGTAGTGACCGGCGAGGAAGTCCGCCTGCAGCGCGAAGCCGATGGCTGGAGTGCCTGGAGCGGCGAGGAAAAGCTCGCCAGCGCGCCCATCGCCATCCTCGCCACCGCCGCTGAAGTACGCCGCTTTGCGGGTGCCGAAACGCTGCCGATGAAGCGTATCCGTGGGCAGATCACGCGCATTCCCGCGACCATCGACAGCGCGGCGCTGAGCACGGTGGTCTGCGCCGAAGGCTATGTCGCTCCGCCGCGCCACGGTGAGCACACGCTTGGCGCCAGTTTCGAATTCAAGCGTGACGACACCGAACCCTCGCTGGAAGAACACCTGGGCAACCTCGACCTGCTGGCCGAGATATCCACAGACCTGACCGCGCGGATGCACATCGCCCAGCTCGACCCGGCTACGCTGCAAGGCCGCGCCGCGTTCCGCTGCACCACGCCGGACTACCTGCCGCTGGTGGGCCCGCTGGCGGACCGTGAAGCCTTCGCCAATGCCTACGCTGTACTGGGCAAGGACGCGCGCCAGATACCGGACACGCCCTGCCCCTGGCTGGACGGCCTGTACCTGAACAGCGCCCACGGCTCCCGTGGACTGGTGACCGCACCGCTGGCCGGGGAACTGCTGGCGGCCTGGATCGACGGCGAACCCCTGCCGCTGCCGCGCGCCGTGGCAGAAGCCTGCCACCCGAACCGTTTCTTCCTGCGCGACATCGTGCGCGGCCAGAAGAATTCCTGACCACCGCTCGGCCCATCGATGGGCCGGGCCAGCTTCCAGAGCGGACCACCGACATGGATGCACTGCTGATTGAATCTTCCGCCATCGGCCTGATCCTCGGCCTGCTGCTGGGCCTGACCGGCGCCGGCGGCTCGCTGGTGGCGTTGCCCTTGCTGCTCAGCCTGCACCTGCCGCTGCACGACGCCATCGGCGTCAGCCTCGGTGCCGTCGCGCTGTCGGCGGCCATTGGCGCGGTGCCGCGCGCGCGCCAGGGCCAGGTGGCGTGGAAGCCGCTGTTCTGGCTAGTGATCACCGGCTGGCCGGGCAATGCCATCGGCCAGTGGCTGGGCAAGTTCGTGCCCGATGCCTGGCTGATCATCGGTTTCTGCCTGCTGGTGCTGTGGTCCGCCTGGCGCATGTGGCAGGGCTCCAGCCAGCCGCGCGTATGCGACAAGGCAACCCGCAACGGACCGCTGCTGGGCGTGGGGCTGGCGGTGGGAATGCTGTCCGGCCTGATGGGCGTGGGCGGTGGTTTCCTGATCGTGCCGGGGCTGCTGTGGTTCACGCCGCTGTCGATGCTGGCGGCCACCGCGACGTCGATGGCGGTAATCGCGCTGGTGTCAGGCGGCGGCTTCCTGCTCTACCTCACCCACGCACAGCCGCCGCTGCCCTTGCTGGCTTGCCTGGCGGCGGGGGGCGCACTCGGCGTGCTGTTCGGCAATCGCCTGGCGGTGCGCCTGGGCGGCGCGACGCTGCAGCGCCTGTTCGCGCTGATGCTGGTGGCGGTCAGCCTGTCGCTGGCCGCACAGAAACTGATCAGCTGACGCTTAGAACTCTTCTTCCTCGGCGCCGGTGCCCGGCGTCTCGAACAGCTCGGCCGCGCGCAGCAGCCCGGCGAGGATCGCGTGCTGCTCCCATTCCGGCAGCCCGGCGAAGCGCTCCAGCGCGTGCTCGGGCAAGAGCGCCGGGCTGTGCCTGAGCGCGAGGTGCCCATCGGGTTCCAGGCGGAGCCAGTGCTTGCGGCGGTCATCGTCATCGCGCCGGCGCGTCAGCAGGCCTTTGCTTTCCAGTCGGGCGAGAGCGCTGGAAAGCGACGACTGGGATAGCGCCACATGCCGCGCCAACTGACCGGCGGTTATCTCGCCCTCCAGCGCCACCACCTGCAGGATCAGCAGTTGCAGCGGCGTCAGTTCGCCATCCCGGCCCAGGCTCTTGGAATGCACTTCCGCCGCCTGTTGCAGGCGCCGCAAGGCCTGCAACATGGAGAGTGCATGGGCGTTGCGCATCGAAGTCTTGCTGTCAGCCATCTTCCGTCCTCCGCCCGCTTCGTCACTTTTCCTCAATGAAATCAAATAGAACTCTCGCCGGATCGACGGGTCATCCCCTAAGGCGTCCGTGAGGCGCCACCCACTTCATCCCCAACGGAGTACCGGTAAGGACATGTGCGGAATAGCAGGCGAGTTACGTTTCGATAAACAGGCTGCGGACCTTGCCGCAGTCGAACGCATCACCCATCACCTCGCACCGCGAGGCCCCGACGCCTGGGGTTTCCATAGCGAAGGTCCCTTGGCCCTGGGTCACCGGCGGCTGAAAATCATGGATCTGGCCGAAGCGTCCGGCCAACCGATGATCGACACGGCCCTGGGCCTGTCGATGGTGTTCAACGGCGCCATCTACAACTACCCGGAGCTGCGTGAGGAACTCGAAGCCCTGGGTTACCGCTTTTTCTCCAGCGGTGACACTGAAGTCCTTCTCAAGGGATACCACGCCTGGGGCGAACAACTATTGCCCCGCCTCAATGGCATGTTCGCTTTCGCCATCTGGGAACGCGACAAACGGCGCCTGTTCATCGCCCGCGACCGTCTCGGCATCAAGCCGCTGTACCTGTCGCAGACCGGCAAGCGCCTGCGCTTCGCCTCCAGCCTCCCGGCGCTGCTCAAGGGCGGCGACATCGACCCGGCGCTGGACCCGGTGGCACTCAACCACTACCTGAACTTCCACGCCGTGGTCCCCGCGCCGCGCACCCTGCTGGCCGAGGTGCAGAAACTGCCGCCGGCCACCTGGATGACCATCGACGCCGACGGCCATACCGAGCGCCAGCGTTGGTGGACCCTGGACTACGGCCCGCTGCCGGACGAGCGCGAGCTGACCCTGGACGACTGGGAAGACCGCCTGCTGAACAGCCTGCGCGACGCCGTGAGCGTGCGCCAGCGCGCTGCCCGTGAAGTCGGCGTGCTGCTCTCCGGCGGGGTGGACTCCAGTCTGCTGGTCGGCCTGCTGCACGAGGCCGGCGTCGAGGACCTGCTGACCTTCTCCATCGGCTTCGAGGATGCCGGCGGCGAGCGCGGCGACGAGTTCCAGTACTCGGACCTGATCGCGAAACGCTACGGCACCCGCCACCACCAGCTGCGCATCGACGAGAACGAAGTCATCTCGCAGTTGCCGGCGGCCTTCCGCGCCATGAGCGAGCCGATGGTCAGCCACGACTGCATCGCCTTCTACCTGCTCTCGCGGGAAGTCTCCAAGCACTGCAAGGTGGTGCAGAGCGGCCAGGGCGCCGACGAGCTGTTCGCCGGCTATCACTGGTATCCGAAAGTGGCCGGGGCGAAAGACCCGCTGCAGGCCTACCGCGCCGCCTTCTTCGACCGCACTCACGGCGAGTACCTCGATACCGTACGTGAAGCGCTGCGGGTCGAGGACGTGGCCAGCGAGTTCGTCCGCGACCACTTCGCCCAGCCCGGCGCGGACGATCCGGTGGACAAGGCGTTGCGCCTGGACAGCACCATCATGCTGGTGGACGACCCGGTCAAGCGCGTCGACAACATGACCATGGCCTGGGGCCTGGAAGCCCGCGTGCCGTTCCTCGACTACCGCGTCGCGGAACTGTCGGCGCGCATCCCGTCGCGCTTCAAGCTCGGCGACGGCGGCAAGCAGGTGCTCAAGGCCGCCGCGCGCAAGGTCATCCCCAGCGAGGTGATCGACCGGCCCAAGGGCTACTTCCCGGTGCCCGGCCTGAAACACCTGCAAGGCAATACCCGCGCCTGGGTCAGCGAATTGCTGCTGGACCCGAGCCAGGACCGTGGACTGTTCGAGACGGCGATGTTCGACCGCCTGCTCAGCGACCCGGCGACCGACCTCACCCCGCTGCGCGGTTCCAAGTTGTGGCAGTTGGCGGCCCTCAACCTCTGGCTGACGGAACAAGGCCTCTAGAGCCCGGCGGCGTCCTGCGCGACGCCGCCCTTCCCCCACAGCCCAGGACAGATGCCTTATCAGGGAGCGCACGATGAAACCCCATTCCAACCTGCCCCATAACCAGCGCCTGCTGCGCGGCCAGACGCCGACCTACGAGCGCCTGCAGGCGCGCTTCGCCGGCGACCATACCGAGAGCCACGGCCCGCTGATCCTGCAATGCGGCTGGGGTCGCCTGCTGATCGGCCACACCTTTTCCAGCCCGGAGAAGCTGGCCGCCGAACTGCTCAACGAACAACCCGGCGAGCGCGACATTGCCCTCTACGTCGCCGCGCCACAGCAGGTGCTGTCCCACGCCCCGCAGCAACTCTTCCTCGACCCATCCGACGCGCTGCGCCTGTGGTTCACCGACTACCGCCCGGCGCGCCGGCCCTTCCGTGGCTTCCGCATCCGCCGCGTGCACAGCGATGACGACTGGACGGCGATCAACCGCCTCTACCTGTCGCGCGGCATGCTGCCGGTCGATCCCTCCAACGTCACCCCGCGCCACCAGGGCGGCCCGGCCTACTGGCTGGCCGAAGACGCCGAGACCGGCACGGTGATCGGCACCGTCATGGGCATCAACCACGCCAAGGCCTTCCGCGATCCGGAAGGCGGCTCCAGCCTCTGGTGCCTGGCCGTGGACCCGCAGTCCAGCCGGCCCGGCGTCGGCGAAGCGCTGGTGCGCCACCTGATCGAGCACTTCATGAGCCGGGGCCTCGCGTACCTGGACCTGTCGGTGCTGCACGGCAACCAGCAGGCCAAGTCGCTGTACCGCAAGCTGCGCTTCCGTGAATTGCCGACCTTCGCGGTGAAGTGCAAGAACGGCATCAACCAGTCGCTGTTCCTCGGCCCGGGCCCGGAAAAGGGTCTGAATCCCTACGCGAAGATCATCGTCGACGAAGCCCATCGGCGCGGCATCGAAGTGCAGGTGCAGGACGCCGACGCCGGCCTCTTCACCCTCACCCAGGGCGGCCGGCGCATCCGCTGCCGCGAGTCGCTGTGCGACCTCACCAGCGCGGTCAGCATGAGCCTGTGCCAGGACAAGACCCTCACCCACCGCGCCCTCGACCGCGCCGGCCTGCGCCAGCCGCAGCAACGCCTGGCCGGTAGCTCCGAAGACAACGCGGCGTTCCTCGAAGAGCACGGCGCGCTGGTGGTCAAGCCGGTGGACGGCGAGCAGGGCCAGGGCGTCGCGGTAGACCTGCGCACCGCCGACGACGTCGAGACCGCCATCGCCCACGCCAAGCAGTTCGACACCCGCGTCATCCTCGAGAGCTATCACCCGGGCAATGACCTGCGCATCGTGGTCATCGGCTACGAAGTGGTGGCCGCCGCCATCCGCCGCCCCGCCGAGGTGATCGGCGATGGTCGGCACAGCATCCGCAAGCTGATCGAAGCGCAGAGCCGTCGACGCCAGGCCGCCACCGGTGGCGAGAGCCGCATCCCGCTGGACGGCGAGACCGAGCGCACCCTGGCCGCCGCCGGATTCACCTACGACGACGTACTGCCCAGCGGCCAGCGCCTGGCCGTACGGCGCACCGCCAACCTGCACACCGGCGGCACCCTGGAAGACGTGACTGAGCGCCTGCACCCGGCGCTGGCCGATGCCGCCATCCGCGCGGCGCGGGCACTGGAAATCCCGGTCACCGGCCTCGATCTGCTGGTCACCGAGGCCGACCAGGCGGACTACGTGATCATCGAAGCCAATGAGCGGCCGGGCCTGGCCAACCACGAACCGCAGCCCACCGCCGAACGCTTCGTCGACCTGCTCTTCCCGCTGAGCCGCGAATTGCTGCACCGCGATAGCCGTGACCAGCCACACCCCAACGAAGAGGCCCCGGCATGACCCATCTGCCACAACCCGACCTCAACTACCTGCAGCGCGTGCTGCTGGAAATGCTCGCCATCCCCAGCCCCACCGGCTTCACCGACACCATCGTGCGCTACGTCGCCGAACGGCTGGAAGAGATCGGCGTGCCGTTCGAGATGACTCGCCGCGGGACCATCCGCGCCACTCTGCTGGGCCGGCGCAAGAGCCCGGACCGTGCGGTCTCGGCGCACCTGGACACCATTGGCGCCATCGTCCGCGAGATCAAGCCCAACGGCCGCCTGGCACTGGCGCCGGTGGGCTGCTGGTCGAGCCGCTTCGCCGAGGGCAGCCGGGTCACGGTGTTCTGCGAGAACGGCGTATTCCGTGGCAGCGTGCTGCCGCTGCTGGCTTCGGGGCATGCGTTCAACACCGCCGTGGACACCCTGCCGATCAGCTGGGACCATGTCGAACTACGCCTGGATACCTACACCGCCAGCCGCGCCGACAGCGAATCGATTGGCGTGGCCATCGGCGATTTCGTCGCCTTCGACCCGCTGCCGGAATTCACCGAGAGCGGTCACATCAGTGCCCGTCACCTCGACGACAAGGCCGGCGTGGCGGCGCTGCTGGCCGCGCTGAAAACCATCGTGGAAAGCGGCCAGGTACCGCCCATCGACTGCCATCCGCTGTTCACCATCACCGAGGAAATCGGCTCCGGCGCGGCCGGCGCACTGCCCTGGGACGTCAGCGAATTCGTCGGCATCGATATCGCCCCGGTGGCCGAGGGGCAGAACTCCAGCGAGCATGCGGTGAGCGTGGCGCTGCAGGACTCCGGCGGGCCGTACGATTTCCATCTTTCCCGCCATCTGCTGCGCCTGGGCGAGCGCCATGAAGTCCCCGTGCGCCGCGACCTGTTCCGCTACTACCACAGCGATGCGCAGTCGGCGATCACCGCCGGCCACGATATCCGCACCGCGCTGCTGGCCTTCGGCTGCGACGCCACCCATGGCTACGAGCGCACGCACATCGACAGCCTGTCCGCGTTGTCAAAACTGCTGACGGCCTACATGCTCAGCCCGCCGGTATTCGACAGCGACGCCGAGCCCAGCGAAGGCACGCTGGAGCGGTTCAGCAAGCAGCTGGAGCATCCGGTACATATGGAGAGCACCACCCATGTGCCGCCGGTGGATGACCTGATCGACAGCGGCGACAACACCGACAAGGGCAAGGACGGCAAGAACTGAGGCTGCACTCGGCGCGGCGCGGGACTACAATCCCGCGCTGCGATTTCGAGTACCCCGCCATGCTGATCCCCTTTGATCTGATCGAAGCAGACACCCTCAACAACCTGCTGGAAGACTTCGTCACCCGCGAAGGCACTGACAACGGCGACGACACGCCGCTGGACGTACGCGTGGAACGAGCGCGGCATGCGCTCAAGCGCGGCGAAGCGGTGATCGTCTTCGACCCGGAAAGCCAGCAGTGCCAGCTGATGCTGAAAAGCGAAGTGCCGAGGGAGTGGCTGGAGGACTGAGCCGGATGGTCAACCTGTAGGAGCGGATCTTATCCGCGATCCGGCCGCCAGGCGGGTGATCTGCGCTGTGTCCCGGCTTCGCCGGGATTTCGCGGACAAGGTCCGCTCCTACGAAGGCCACCGAACGGCAAACGTAGGAGCGGATCTTATCCGCGATCCGGCTGCCAGGCCGGTGATCTGTGCTGTGTCCCGGCTTCGCCGGGACTTCGCGGACAAGGTCCGCTCCTACGAAAGCCACTGAACGGCAAACGTAGGAGCGGATCTTATCCGCGATCCGGCCGCCAGGCTGGTGATCTGTGCTGTGTCCCGGCTTCGCCGGAATTTCGCGGACAAGGTCCGCTCCTACGAAAGCCACCGAACAGCAAACGTAGGAGCGGATCTTATCCGCGACCCGGCCGCCAGGCCGGCGCTCTGTGCTGTGTCCCGGCTTCGCCGGGATTTCGCGGACAAGGTCCGCTCCTACGAAAGCCACCGAACAGCAAACGTAGGAGCGGATCTTATCCGCGATCCGGCCGCCAGGCCGGTGATCTGTGCTGTGTCCCGGCTTCGCCGGGATTTCGCGGACAAGGTCCGCTCCTACGAAGGCCACCGAACGGCAAACGTAGGGCGCATGACGCCAGAGGCGTTATGCGCCGATGAAACCTCAGGGAGCGAGTTTCGGCCCGAGCAGCACCACGCTGGCACCGATCACGCACAGCGCCACGCCCACCCAGTCGCTCCACAGCGGGCGGCTCTTCTCCACGAACGCCAGCCAGAACAGCGATGCGGCGACATAGATGCCGCCATACGCGGCATAGGCGCGCCCGGCGTAATTCGCTTCGACGCGAGTCAGCAGCAAGGCGAACACCGTCAGGCTGAGCAGGCCGGGAATTATCCACAGGGCGCTCTTGTCCAGCCGCAGCCAGAGATAGAAGGCGTAGCAGCCGGCGATCTCGCAGAAGGCGGCGAGGACGAACCAGAGGTAATTGATCATGGATTCTTTCCGTAGCGGGAGGCTCGCGATCAGCCGCGCAGGCCGCCTTCGCGCTCCCAGGCGCAGCGCACTTTCAATTCGCCTTCGCGGGGGCTGTGGAAGCCGTTCTCGGACTCCCAGCGGAAGGTGTGGCTGCCGTTGACTTCGGTTTCCAGGTGGACCACCGCGCTCGCCCAATACAGGCGACGCAGCAAGGCTTCGAATTGCTCGACCCAGAGTTTCCACTCGTACTCGATGGTCTGGTAGCTGGCACCGAAGTGAATCACCTGCGACTGGTACAGGCCCGCGCCTTCGGTCTCACAGCGACTGAACATCTCGCGGCCGAGAAAAGGCCAGGCCTCCCCCATGGGCAGGCTGTCGAGCACCTTGCGGTTGGCGGCGCGACGCAGACGGCGCTCCATCGAGTCGCCGGGCCAGTCGCGGATGCAGCCATAGACGATGGATTCGGAGTGCAAGCGGGTTCTTCCTTCAATGACACCGGAGCCTTCTAACACAGGCCTGACATCCCGCAAAGCGCGAATCCCCACAGCTGCGCAGTAGCCCGAAAAAGCAAAAGCCCCGCGAAATAAGCGGGGCTTTTACCGGGGTCCAACGTACATCAGCCAGGCAGGCCGGTGACTAAAACTAAACCTTTGCACCGGCCTGGGCAAGCCCTGTCTTTCAGTGCACCGAAAGGGGGCGAATCAGCCCTCGATTACGACAGGCTGCGACGCTTGGCTTGCATCTTCTCGGCCATCTTGGCCATCTCGTCGTAGATCGCCTGGGGGTTCTGCTGCTTGATCTGCCAGGCCATGCGGCCCTGTTCGTGGGGCAGGATCATGAAGACGTCGCGGCCCACTTCCTGGTGGATATAGTCGGCGATGTCGGCGGCACTGATGGGCGAGCTTTCCAGCAACTTGCCGACCTGGGTCTTCATCTCCGGACTCGGGCCGCGGAAGGAATCCAGCAGGTTGGTCTGGAAGAACGACGGGCAGACCACGTGGACCTTCACGTCGACCAGGCTGAGGTCGGCCAGCAGGCTTTCCGACAGCGCCACTACACCGGCCTTGGCCACGTTGTAGTTGCTCATGGCCGGGCCCTGCATCAGCGCAGCCATGGAGGCGATGTTGATGATGCGCCCCTTGCTCTTTTCCAGCAGCGGCAGGAAGGCCTTGCAGCCCTTGACCACGCCCATCAGGTTGATCGAGATCTGCCAGTCCCAGTCCTCCAGCGACAGCTCGCTGAAGAAGCCGCCCGAGGCGACACCGGCGTTGTTGACGATGATGTCGATGCCACCGAATTTCTCTTCGCAGGACTGCGCCAGTTGCGTCAACTGGCTGTAGTCGCGCACGTCGCAGCGCTGGGTGAAGCCTTCACCGCCGGCTTCGCGCACGAGCTTGAGGGTTTCGGCCAGGCCCGCTTCGTTGACATCGGCCAGGGCCAGCTTCCAGCCCTCGCGGGCCCAGCGCAGGGCGATTTCGCGACCGAGGCCGGAACCGGCGCCAGTGATCATGATGCGATTTTGCATAGGGAGGTCTGCCTGTTCTTGTTCGGGGAAAAAGGGTTTGCACGACGCGGACGTCGAAGACTGTGTCCGGAGTGTAACCAAGGCTTTCCGGCCCCTGCGGCGAAATCAGGGCGCTGAATGCCCCTGGCAAACCGACGAAGCAGGCGGCTGATCGAAGGAGGTCAGGCTTGAACGAGAACGCAGAGTTTGCCCAGCACCAGGGCAACGCCGGCGAAGATCAGTACATGGGCTGCGCAGTTGATGCGCTCACGCTTGAACTGGGCGAATCCGCTGATGCGGTAACGCAGAAGGAAGATGCCCAGCGCCAGGGGAATGGCCGGGCCAAGAAAGGCGAATTGCCAATAGCGGTTCGGATTGACCACCGGGTCCAGGGTCATGGCCTCGGCCAGCGGCGGGAGCCCCAGCCCGCACTGCACGAGCAGCCACACGACGCCCAGCACAACCAGTACAACGCCCAGCATCCCCACGACTCCCTGATGGCAAAGGACCAGTATGTTAGTACAGGCCACCCCAACGGGCTGTGCGACGAATCACCCTGCGGCGTATCAGCGCGGTGACAAAACCCGACTTCCTGGCGCCTCCGTGCTCGGGCATTCCCCTCACCCCAACCCAGGGAGAGGGGGCGGCTCGTATGGCTGATACCTCGATTTCATCCTGTGCCGAACGGTCCCCTCTACCCTGGGAGAGGGAGCGGCTCGTACCGGCTGATACCTCGATTTCATCCTGTGCCGAACGGTCCCCTCTCCCCTGGGGAGAGGGCTAGGGTGAGGGGTTTGACGGGTCACGCCGATCCACTCGGTCAGATACGTCCGAGCAACAACAGCACCAGCAGGACGACCAGTACGACACCGATGACGCCCGAGGGGCCGTAACCCCAGTTGCGCGAGTGGGGGAAGACCGGCAAGCCACCGATCAGCATCAAGATCAGGATGATCAACAGAATAGTCCCGAGTCCCATATCGTCTCTCCTCTTTGGTCGACGAGGGGCGATGGCTCGCGGTGTTGCGAATTGCCAGCGCTTGTAATGTGGGACTGGGGTGGCGCGCAGAAGATTCAAAGTATCTGCGCGCGCCGTATCAGCTCAGATCGCGAGGCAGCGAGCCCTTGCGCAGGCGCAGGAACATCAGCGCGGCGGTGCGCGCATCGCCGATGGCGGTATGCCGACCTTCGATAGGGATTTCCAGGGTACGCGCCAGGGTGTCGAAGCGCAGGTCCAGGTGCAGGTCAGGAAAGCGCCGGCTCATCTTGCGGTGGTAAAGCTCCGAGACTTCCACGCGTGGATTGTCCAGGCGCGCGCCGAATTGCTCACGCAGGTGCCGGCGCAACACCGCGACATCGAAGGACAGGTAGTAGCCCAGCAAAGGCCGCTGGCCGACGAACGCCTGCACCCTGCGCAGCGCCTCGGCCAACGGCAGCTGGCCCTCAAGGTCGGTGCGGCGCAGCTTGTGGATGCGGATCGACTCGCCATCCAGTGTTGGCGGCGGCTCCACCAGCAACTCCAGGCGCTCGCCGAGGATCAGCTTGCCCCGCCGGATCACCACGGCGCCGATGCTGAGGATGTCGGCCTTGCGCGGATCGAGGCTGGTGGTTTCCAGGTCCAGCGACACCAGTTCCTCGGCCTCTGCCGGGTCGTGCTGCCACCAGTAGAGGCGACGGCGCCAGGCGGACCAGTGCGGATCGGGTGCAACGACGCAGGCGTTCATCGTGTCTCCAGGTGGAATTGGCGGGTCAGGCTCTGCTTGAACTTCTTCACCGTGTGCAGACCGAAGCGCAGCAGGTCGCGCTCGTGGCGACTCAGGCGCGACACGTCCAGGCCCTGTACGCGTCCATCGCGCTGACCTTCGAGCTGCTGGCGCAGGCGCAGCTGGAGGAACAGTTCGAAGGACTCGACCAGGTTGTCCACCAGCGATTCATCCAGCACGCCGAGCCCTTTCAGGGCCGCGAGGCGACCCAGCGTGCCGCGCTCCTCCAGCCCCTCGCGCACGGCCAGCACGCGGGCGCCGTGGACGATGGGGAAGATGCCGCCGCGCTTGACGTCGAGTTGCGCGTCCTGGGTCTTGAGTTGGCCGAGGAAGGTCAGCGGCGTGTCGAACTGCAGCGCCGGCAAGGCCAGGTCGCTCAGCCAGCGACCGCTGTCGCCGGCCAGTTCATCGAGGCTTTCGCGCAGGCCCTCGAACAGCCTCCGATTGCCCGCCACCGGCCAGGCATCGGCAAGGATCGACAGGCGCATCAGCTGCTCCGGGCGTCCTTGCAGCGGCACCTCGCGCAACTCTCGTTGCCACTCCGACAACGGCTTGCACCACTCCGGCCGGCTGGCCATTACGCCGCCAGGGCACGGCGGATAACCGAATTCCAGCAGCGCGGCGGAGAAGCGCTGCATCAGCAACAGGCCCTGCTCCACAGGCAGACCGTCGTCGAGGATCAGCGCGTTGTCCTGATCGGTCTTGAGCAGTTGCTCGGCGCGCCCTTCGCTGCCCATCACCAGCAGGCAGCAGCGGCCGCGCAGCACCGGCGGCACCTGCAGTTCGAAGAGGCGTTCGAGCAGTTGTTCATTGAGCGCGCTGACCAGTTGCATGATGAAGCGCAGGCGGATGCCATTGCCCGCCAGGGTCGCGATCAGCGTGTGCAGCGTTTCCGCTGCGGCGCGCAACTCGGCCTCGCTTTCGGCGCGGGCAATGCGCAGAGCCAGCACGTGGGAATGGGTGGAGAACAGGCTGAGCACCTGGGTCAGGTGCAGCAGGCCGACCACCCTGCCCTCCTCGCACACCGCCACGCGTTCGATGCGCTGGCGGGTCATGAGGATCATCGCGTCGAAGAGGAAATCGCCCAGCTCGACATGGCTCAGCGGGCGGTGCGCCAGCGGGCCAATGGGCTGCGCCTCGCTGAAGCCATCGCGGAAATGTGCGGTCATCAGGTCAGTGCGGGTGACGATGCCCAGCGCGCCCTCTTCGCGCACCAGCAACGCGTCCGCACCACGGCTCAGTTGCAGGCGCGCCGCATCGCCCAGTGGCAGCGACGGCTCCACTTCGATGGCGGGCAACAGGTGTTCGGGGGCGATGCGGGTGAGGATGAATTCGGCCAGGTTCTGCCCGTCGCGGCGCTCCAGCTGGCGCTTGCTGGCGAGGTCGGCGCGGAAGAAGCGGGCGAACTGCGGGTTGTCCGCGCAGAGTTGGTGGAACACCGCCGCCGGCAGTTCGTAGACGATGCTTTCTTCCACCGCCTGGTAGCGATGCTTGCTGCTGCCGGAGAGCAGACCGCGCACATCGAACAGGTCCTCGGCGGCGTACTGGGCGAACAGCTTGCCGTCCTCGCCGCGCTCCTCGATCACGCCCTTCATCAGAATGAACAGGCAGGGCGCCGGCGCGCCGGCTTCCAGCAGTACTTCGTCGACCGTGTAATAACCCACGCTCAATGCATCGCGCAGTTGCTCGCGCTCCAGCGGGCGAAGCTGGTCGAAGGGAGGCGAGGCGAAGTTGAAATCGTCGGACATCCGTTATCCATCCCTGTCAAAAAAGCAGGGCCGGAGGTGTTTCCACCTCCGGCCCCGGCAGGTTAGCTCAAGCGATCAGTGGGCAACGGCGCCAGTGGCACCCAGGCCGGTCTGCGAGCGAATGAATTGCGGGAAGAAGCGTGCACGCTCCTCGTCGGCAGCGGCGGACTTGTCGGTGATGGAGAAGAACCAGATACCGATGAAGGCCACGGCCATGGAGAACAGCGCCGGGTACTCGTACGGGTAGATGGCTTTCTCGTGGCCGAGGATCTGTACCCAGATGGTCGGGCCGAGGATCATCAGGGTCACCGCGGTGATCAGGCCGAGCCAGCCGCCGATCTTCGCGCCACGGGTGGTCAGTTTCTTCCAGTACATGGAGAGCAGCAGTACCGGGAAGTTGCAGCTGGCAGCGATGGAGAAGGCCAGGCCGACCATGAAGGCGATGTTCTGCTTCTCGAACAGGATGCCGAGGACGATGGCCACCACGCCGAGGCAGACGGTGGTGATCTTCGACACGCGCAGCTCATCCTTCTCGTTGGCCTTGCCGCCTTTCAGCACGCTGGCGTACAGGTCGTGGGACACCGCCGAGGCGCCGGCCAGGGTCAGGCCGGCAACCACCGCGAGGATGGTGGCGAAGGCCACGGCGGAGATGAAGCCGAGGAACAGGCTGCCACCCACGGCGTCGGCCAGGTGCACAGCGGCCATGTTGTTGCCGCCCAGCAGGGCACCGGTGGCGTCCTTGAAGTCCGGGTTGGTGCTGACCAGCAGGATCGCGCCGAAGCCGATGATGAAGGTCAGGATGTAGAAGTAGCCGATGAAGCCGGTGGCGAAGAACACCGACTTGCGGGCTTCCTTGGCGTCACTGACGGTGAAGAAGCGCATCAGGATGTGCGGCAGGCCAGCGGTGCCGAACATCAGTGCGAAGCCCAGGGAGAACGCGGAGATCGGGTCCTTCACCAGGCCGCCGGGGCTCATGATGCCCTCGCCTTTCGGGTGAACCTTGATGGCTTCGGAGAACAGGGTGCTGATGTCGAAGTTGACGTGCTTGAGCACCATGATCGCCATGAAGGTGGCGCCCGAGAGCAGCAGCACGGCCTTGATGATCTGTACCCAGGTGGTGGCGAGCATGCCGCCGAACAGTACGTACAGCACCATCAGGATGCCGACCAGTACGACCGCGACGTGGTAGTTCAGGCCGAACAGCAGCTCGATGAGCTTGCCGGCGCCGACCATCTGCGCGATCAGATAGAAGGCCACGACCACCAGCGAACCGCAGGCGGACAGGGTGCGGATGTCCTTCTGCTTCAGGCGGTAGGACGCCACGTCAGCGAAGGTGTACTTGCCCAGGTTGCGCAGGCGTTCGGCGATCAGGAAGAGGATGATCGGCCAGCCGACGAGGAAGCCGATGGAGTAGATCAGGCCGTCGTAGCCGGAGGTGAACACCAGTGCGGAAATGCCGAGGAAGGAGGCGGCGGACATGTAGTCGCCGGCGATCGCCAGGCCGTTCTGGAAGCCGGTGATGCTACCGCCGGCGGTGTAGAAGTCGGCGGCGGATTTGCTGCGCTTGGAGGCCCAGTAGGTGATACACAGGGTCAGGCCGACGAAGGCGACGAACATGACGATGGCGGAGACGTTCAGCGGCTGGCGCTGTACCTCGCCGGTGAGGGCGTCAGCCCAGAGTGCGGGGGCCCAGAGCGCGGGTAAAAGGCCGGCCAGAGCGAGGGCAGAAATTCGGCCTTTCATTGCTGGGCCTCCTTGAGGATTTCCTGATTCAGGCGGTCGAATTCACCGTTCGCCCGGCGCACGTAGATGCCGGTGAGCACGAAGGCCGAGAGGATCAGCCCGACGCCCATGGGAATGCCCCAGGTGACGGACGAATCGGCACTGATCTTCGTACCCAGCAACTGCGGCTGGAAGGCGATGAGCAGGATGAAGACCACGTACAGGCCCAACATGACCGAAGAGAGCAGCCAGGCGAATCGCTCGCGCTTGGCCACCAATTCCTTGAAGCGCGGATTGGTATCAATCCGCTGGTAGATGCTGTCGTTCATTTTGTTCTTGTCCTCACAGCGGGGATGACGCGGATGTCGTCGATCCCTAATTTATGTGAGCGCTGCAAGGGCTCCAGACGACTTTAGTCGTAGCGATACGCCAGGTTTTGCGAACAAGCCCGGAATAGACGCACCGGCATAAAAAAATCCCCCGCGAACGATGACGTTCGCGGGGGATTTTTCTGTTGCGCGTGTAAGTTCGGTCTAGCTGCTTACAGCCATTCCTTCACCCGATCCGGATGCGCTTCGACCCACTTCTTGGCGGCCACTTCCGGCTTCTCGCCATTCTGCACGGCGAGCATCACTTCGCCGATTTCCTGGCCGTCCTTCCACTGGAATTTCTTCAGGAAGGCCCAGACTTCCGGTGCCTTCTTCTCCAGCGCCGGGTTGGCCACGCTGTCGACGTGCTCCTCTTCGCCGTAGACCTTTTTCGGGTCTTCGAGGAACTTCAGTTTCCATTTGGCGAACATCCAGTGCGGGATCCAGCCGGTGACGGCGATGGCCTTCTTGTCGTTCTCCGCGCGGGTCAGTTCGGCGATCATGCCGCTGCCGGAGCTGGCCACCAGCTTGTAGTCCAGGCCGTAGTCCTTGATCGCCTGGTCGGTCTTGAGCATTACCCCGGCGCCGGCGTCGATGCCAACGATGCGGCCGCCGAAGTCATCCTTCTGCGCCTTGAGGTCTTCGATGCTGTTGGCTTTCACGTATTCCGGCACGATCAAGCCGATCTTCGCACCCGGGTAGTTCACACCCAGGTTGACCACCTTGTCCTTCATCTTCTCGTAGTAGGCGCCGTGGGTGACCGGCAGCCACGCCGAGAGCATGGCGTCGAGCTTGCCGCGCGCCACGCCCTGCCACATGATCCCGGCGGCGACCGGCATCAGCTTGACCTGGTAGCCGAGCTTCTCGCGCATGATCTCGGCGGCGACGTGCGTGGTGGCCACGCTGTCCGACCAGCCGTCCACGTAACCGATGGTGATTTCCGGCTTGGCCGCCGCACCGGCCAGCCCGGCAGCCGCCGACAGCACCAGCCCTGCGCCCAGGCCCAACAGGCGTCGCATCATAGACATGGTTTTCTCCCCGTGATTTTTCGTTGCGGCGTCCGGGTAGACCCGGCGCCATTCGCGGTCTTGGCCGCCTCCTCATGATCGGCGCGCCCTGCTGGCGAACTGCTCTGAGAGCGACGCCAAACGGTCCGATACGCGACAGAACCCGTCCATCCACGACCGCGCCATCGTGTCCACGACCGAGGTGGCGGCCTATCGCCTCCATACAGAGGTTCGATTACCCGGCAGGGTTCCGCCGCATTAGCCTCTTCACAACGGAGAACAATTCTCGTTTGGAGGACCGCCGCCATGCTCAAGACCGTCACGTTCACCCTGATGCACTTCGTCATCGCCTTCAGCGTCGCCTACGCGCTGACCGGCAGCATCGCCGTGGGCGGCCTGGTGGCGATCGTCGAGCCGCTATGCAATGCAGTGGGCTTTCACGTCCACGAGAAGGTCTGGAAGCGCTTCGATCGCGGCGACAGCCCACGGGAGGCGACGGCGCACCGCTGGATTCACCGTCACGCCTGAACAACGTGCGTGCCCGCTGACGGCGGCGGGCGGCATTGCTAAGATGCGCGCCTCCTCACGGTTCGCGTGCCCACATGCCCCAGTCATCGCGCTTTCCGCTCCTGCCCTACTGTCTCTCCCTGCTGCTTGCCCTCCTTGCCCTTTGCGGGCTCTGGTACGGCCTGGGCAAACCGGTGATCCTGCCCGACGCGGCGACGCCCACGCACAAGCTGCAGTGCGCGTCCTACAGTCCGTTTGCCAAGGATCAGTCGCCTTTCGACCAGCCTTTCGTGCTGCGCCCGGCGCAGATGGACGCCGACCTGGCCTTGCTGGCCACTCGCTTCGACTGCGTCCGCACATACTCCATGACTGGGTTGGAGGGCATCCCGGCGCTGGCGCGCAAGCACGGCCTGAAGCTGATGCTCGGCGCCTGGGTCAATGCCAACCCGCTCGATACCGAGCGTGAAGTCGACGCGTTGATCAAGGCCGCCAACCAGTACCCGGACGTGGTGCAGGCGGTGATCGTCGGCAACGAGACCCTGCTGCGCAAGGAAGTCACCGGGCGCTACCTCGCCGGGCTGATCCGCAAGGTGAAAGCCAATGTGCGCCAGCCGGTGACCTACGCCGACGTCTGGGAGTTCTGGCACCAGCATCCGGAAATCGCCCCGGCGGTGGACTTCATCACCATCCACCTGCTGCCGTACTGGGAGGACGATCCCAGCGGTATCGACGACGCGCTCGCCCACGTGGCGAAGGTCCGCGAAGATTTTGGCCGCGAGTTCGCGCCCAAGGACATCCTCATTGGCGAGACCGGCTGGCCCAGCGAAGGCCGCCAGCGCGAGACCGCCCTGCCCAGCCGGGTCAACGAGGCGCGCTTCATTCGTGGCTTCGTGCACCTGGCCGAGGAACATGGCTGGCGCTACAACCTGATCGAAGCCTTCGACCAGCCGTGGAAGCGCCAGAGCGAGGGCGCGGTGGGCGGTTACTGGGGGCTGTTCAGCGCCGACCGCGAAGAGAAAGGCGTGCTCGCCGGGCCGGTCAGCAACCTGCCGGACTGGCCGGCATGGCTGGGCCTGTCCGGGCTGATCCTGGCCGCCGGCCTGTTGCTGGGCGGTCGCCCGGCATCCTCTCGCGCCGCCCTGCTGCTGCCGCTGGGCGCGGCACTGAGTGGCGCGTGCATCGGCCTGTGGGCGCAACAGGCGGTGGTGACCAGCCGCTTCTGGCAGGAATGGCTGTGGGCAGCGTGTCTGGTCGGACTCAACCTGCTGGTGCTGTTGCACCTGAGCCTCGCGCTGTCGGCCCGCCAGGGCTGGCGTAAGCGTGTGTTCGACTGGCTGGAAAAGCGTGCCGGCCTCTGGCTGGCCATGGCCGGTTTCGCTGGCGCGGTGCTGATGCTGGGGCTGGTGTTCGACGCCCGTTACCGCAGTTTCCCTAGCGCCGCGCTGCTGTTCCCGGCGCTCGTCTACCTCTGTCGCCCCGTCCGCGCACCGCGCCGCGAGTGCATCCTGCTCGGGCTGCTGATCGCCCTCGGCATCGTTCCGCAACTGCTGCAGGAAGGGTGGCGCAATCTGCAGGCGCTGGGGTGGGCGGCGGTCAGCGTTGTGCTGGTACTGGCGCTCTGCCGTGGGTTGCGCCAACGACACCAGACGGCGCCCGAAATCGTCTGAGGCTCGTCTAAAGGCCTTTCAGCATTCTGCGCAGGTAAGCCTTGCGCCCCTCATTGAGGTTCAGCAGGCAAGTGAAGCGCCCCTGCCCGTAGCCAGAAGCAACGCCGCCGAAATACGCGACTTCGGCATCGCACTGGCGCTCGCTGAACTTCTGGAAGCGCCGGGAGGCGTCGCGCATCGCGGAAACCGCCAACGCATAATGCGTTTCGCCGATGTCGTCATTGCGCCTGCGCTGACGTGCCTGGGCCACGAACCGATCTTCCAGGCGGCGAATCTCCTGGTTGCTTTCGTAATAGAGACGCTCCAGGCACTCCACCGACGCCGCGCCGGAGTTGCCGGCGATGCAGTCCTCGCCCTCGGCGATGAAGTCCCGGGCAAAAGCCAGGGCGGGGAGCCCCAGCAGGACCAGCGCGATCATCCGCATGCCGTGAACTCAGCTCACGCCGGAGCGCGGCGCGGGCGCACGCACCAGACGCAAGCCGGCCAGCACCACGGCGAAAACCGCAAAATTGGCGTTGTACAGGGCCAGCGCCGGCAGCGTGACCGCCATCGCCAACACCGCCAGCCACCAACCCGCCTGGCGAGGGACGAAGAACGCCAGCAGCGATAACCCCAGCGCCAGCTTGCCGAATACGCCGAAGTGGATCGCCCAGCCCAGTTGCGAGCGCAGGCCACAGGCCCAGTTCCCGGGTTCGTCGGCGCAGATGCCGACCCAGCGGCCATCCTCCATCAGCCCGAAACGCAGGCCGTAGCTCGCCGCCACGCACAATGCCAGGGCAAGCAGCAGGAGGATCACGGGCAATCGACGAGGCATGGCGCCACTCCGCAGTGAAATCGGCGCCCAGCATAACCAGCGCAAAGGCCGATGCAAGAGGCACCGCGCCGTGCGTACACTGCGCCCCATCGACGGAGTGCCCGATGAAGCGATCCAATCTATTCCTGGTGGGGTGCCTGGCTGTCAGCTTCTGGTGGCTATGGCCGTCCGACCGTTCCCACACGCCGCCGCAACAGCAGGCCCAGACCTTGCCCAATGGCGGCTTCCGGGTGGAGCGCTATGCCATCTATCCCCTGGAAGATTTCAGTCTCGAGGCACGCGTGCTCGGCCGCGAGGACTATCGCCTGGGACGCGAGGCCGAGCTGTCGCCCACCGATCTCGCACTGGGCTGGGGGCCGATGGCCGACCCGCGGGTACTCGCCGGCATCCGGATCACCCAGGGCAACCGCTGGTACCACTGGAACGCCAATCCGATGCCGATCCCGCGCCGGGAGATCGAGACCCACAGCGCCAACATGCACATGATCCCGGCCAACGACGGCGTTGCGCGCACGCTGGCCCAGGTCAGCGCCGGCGAGCACATCCGGCTTTCCGGCAAGCTGGTGCGTGTGGAGGGAGACGACGGCTGGCGCTGGGTCAGCTCACTCACTCGCGAGGATACCGGCGCCGGTGCCTGCGAACTGATCTGGGTGGAACGCCTGGAGCGCTACTGAGGGACGCGGTTGCCAGCGACGCCGGGCATTAGGCATGCTCGGCCAATCCCGCTCGAAAGGTACCGCCCATGTCCCGCGTCACCCTACGACCCGCCACTCCCGCCGATATTCCGCTGATCCTCGACCTGATAACCGAACTGGCCGACTACGAACGGCTCGCCCATGAAGTGAAGGCCGACGCCCAGCGCATGCACGCCCACCTGTTCGGCCCGCGCCCCTACGCCGAAGTGCTCATCGGCGAGGTGGACGACCAGCCCCAGGGGTTCGCGCTGTTCTTCCACAACTACTCCACCTGGCTCAGCCAACCGGGCATCTACCTCGAGGACTTGTACGTGCGCCCCGCCGCCCGCGGCGCCGGCCTGGGCAAGGCGCTGCTGACGGAGCTCGCCCGGCTGGCCGTGGAACGCGGTTGTGGCCGCCTGGAATGGTCGGTACTGGACTGGAACGAACCCGCCATCGGTTTCTACCGCAGCCTGGGCGCGCGCCCACAAGACGAATGGAGCGTCTATCGTCTTACCGGCGAGGCACTGCGTGAGCTAGCCGACAAGGCGTGAAATCCGGGTCGCACTTGTGGGAAATACGCTGGTCTTAATCGCCGGTCACCCTAAAGTTGGCCTCCTCTTGAAAGGACTCCGAACCATGACATTTCTTTCTCGCGTTGCCGCCGTGATGGGCTGCCTCGCACTGGGACTCGCTGGGTCCGCGTCAGCCCGCGACGTGGACCAGGCCAGCTATGGCTACCCGCTGATCAACCCATTCGAGGCGACCATCGCCACCACGCCACCGGAGCTGCGTCCGGAACTGCCCACCGATGACGACATCCGCCAATCCGACTACGCACTGAACCTGCGCCCGGAGCGAGAGCACGAACTGCCAAGCAACTTCTGGCCAGTGAAGAAACTGCACTACCGCCTGGCCAGGCAGGATCACGCCGCGCCCCTGATTTTCATCATCGCCGGCACCGGCGCGAATTACTCCAGCACCACCCCGGAGTACCTCAAGCGCCTGTTCTACAGCGCCGGCTACCACGTGGTGCAGATCTCCTCGCCGACCAGTTGGGACTTCATGATCGGCGCGTCGCACATCTCCACTCCCGGCTATACCCCGGACGACGCCGATGATCTGTACCGGGTGATGCAGGCCGTCCGCGCGCAGCATCCGGAGCTGCCAGTGACCGATTACTATCTCACCGGCTACAGCCTCGGCGCGCTGCATGCAGCCTTCGTCAGCCAACTCGACGAGACGCGCCGCAGCTTCAACTTCAAGCGCGTGCTGCTGCTCAACCCACCGGTGAACCTCTACACCTCGGTGAGCAACCTGGACAAGCTGGTGCAGACCCAGGTCAAGGGCATCAGTGACACCAACACCTTCTACCAGGTGATCCTTGCCAAGCTGACTCGCTACTTCAAGCAGAAGGGCTACGTCGATCTCAACGACGCCTTCCTCTTCGATCTCCAGCAGTCCAAGCAGCACCTTTCCAACGAAGAAATGGCGATGCTGATCGGCGCGGTGTTCCGCTTCTCCTCCGCCGACATCGCCTTCACCTCGGACCTGGTCAACCGCCGCGGCCTGATCACCCCGCCCAATTACCCGATCACCGAAGGCACCAGCCTGACGCCCTTCTTCAAGCGCGCCATGCAGTGCGACTTCGAGTGCTACATGACCGACCAGCTGATGCCGCTGTGGCGCGCCAAGTACGACGGGGGCAGCCTGCCGCAGCTGATCCAGCAGGTCAGCCTGTATGCGCTCGAGGACTACCTGCGCGCCAGCCCGAAGATCGCCGTGATGCACAACGCCGACGACGTCATCCTCGGTCCGGGCGACATCGGTTTCCTGCGCCGCACCTTTGGCGACCGCCTGACGCTCTACCCGCGCGGCGGCCACTGCGGCAACCTCAACTACCGCGTGAACGCCCAGGACATGCTGGGCTTCCTCAAGGGACAGGGCGCCTCGGCCAACGGCCTGGCATCCGCGCAGACAGGGAACTGACTCCATGCCATTACGCCATTCCTGGACTCTCGCCCTGCTGCTGGCCTGCGGTTTCGCCCAGGCCGAATCGCCGCAACCGGTACAGACGCCCACCACCACCAAATTCGACATGGCGCCCGACGAGGACGGCTTCAAGCACCCGCTGGATGCGCTGAAGTTCAATCCCGGCTTCGACCAGCGGGAGTTCGAGCGCGCCACCTTCGACGCCCTCAACGTCTACGACCCCTGGGAGTCGTGGAACCGTCGGGTCTACCACTTCAACTACCGCTTCGACGAATGGGTATTCCTGCCCGTGGTACACGGCTACGAATACGTCACCCCACGCTTCGTGCGCACCGGCGTGAGCAACTTCTTCAGTAACCTGAGCGAAGTGCCGACCCTGCTCAACAGCGTGGCCCAGCTCAAGGCCGATCGCGCGGCGAACAGCACCGCGCGGCTACTGTTCAATACCATCTTCGGCATCGCCGGCCTCTGGGACCCGGCTACCGCCATGGGCCTGCCGAAGCTCAGCGAGGACTTCGGCCAGACCCTGGGTTATTGGGGCGTCCCGGAAGGGCCGTACCTGATGCTGCCGATCCTGGGCCCTTCCAACGTGCGCGACACTGGCGGGCTGGTAACCGACTTCATGGCGAGCCGCGAAGTGAACTACCTGAACTACTCCGACATCAGCAGCGACTATTGGGAGCTGCCGGTGCTCGAAATCATCGACAAGCGCTACAGCAACGGCTTCCGCTACGGGCAGATGAACACGCCCTTCGAGTACGAGAAGCTGCGCTACTTCTATACCGAAGCGCGGCGCCTGCAGATCCAGGAGTAACACCGAACCGTCGCCTTCGGGCGGCGGTTTTCTTCACACAAATACATCTAATAAATAGATAGTTAAGCTGAAAAACTCGCAACCATTGATCCATGAATTGGGACTAGGATGATCGTCATTCACAGATCAAGGAGGTTCCCATGACCCGTTTGCGTACCGTGATCGACCAGCACATCGGCCACCCCGCCTCCGACGGCGCCGGTGTGCGCCTGACCCGCGTGATCGGCGGTCCCGGCATCGAGCGTTTCGATCCGTTCCTGATGCTCGACCAGTTCGACACGCAGAATCCCGACGACTACATCGCCGGCTTCCCGGCCCACCCGCACCGCGGCTTCGAGACCGTCACCTACATGCTCGAAGGGCGCATGCGCCACGAGGACCACCTGGGCAATCGCGGCCTGCTCAAACCCGGCGGCGTGCAGTGGATGACGGCGGCCCACGGCATCATCCACAGCGAGATGCCCGAGCAGGAAGAAGGCGCCATGCGCGGCTTCCAGCTCTGGCTGAACCTGCCGGCGAAGGACAAGCTGTCCCCGGCGGGCTACCGCGATATCGAGCCCGAGGACGTGCCGCGGGTGACCACTGAACAGGGCGTTGGCGTGACCGTGATCGCCGGCCGCTTCGACGACGGCGTGACCGCTGCCGATGGCGCCGTGCAGCGACCGGGCACCGAACCGCACTACTACGATCTGGTCCTGCCGGCGGGTGCGACGGTAACCCCGCAACTACCGGCCAGCCATCGAGTGATGCTGTACGTCTACGAGGGTGCACTGCAGGTGCCGGGCGAACGTGGTGACGAGACCGTCGCGACCAATCGCCTGGTGCGTCTGGGCCAGGGCGACGAGGTCCGCCTGTCCAGCGACCAGGGCGCGCGCGTCCTGCTGCTGGCCGGCAAGCCGCTCAATGAGCCCATCGTGCAATACGGGCCGTTCGTGATGAACAGCCGCGAGGAGATCGAGCAGGCGCTGCGTGATTATCGCGATGGTGTGTTCGCGGTCTGATAGCCCGCGGCAGAAATTGCTCCTTCTCTGAGGAGCAATTTCTGGCCTCTTCCGCAAATATTGCCCCGTAGGAGCGGACCTTGTCCGCGATGCCCGACAGGCCGGACTGCAGCCGGATCGCGGACAAGGTCCGCTCCTACATGTGAGGCACCAGTCCTACAGCGACCAGTCCCCCATCCCCAGGAAGCGCGCGATCTCCGCGCGCTTTTCCATGGCGTCGCGATACCCCAGCTCGATCAGCGCATTGCAGTAGCCCGGTTCGAACAGCAGGTAACTCAACACACCCGCCCCACTCGCCTTGGTTGCCCCCGGACCGCGCAGGAACAGGCGCAGCGCGCGCGGCAGCTCGTGTCGGTACTGCGCGGCGATCTCGTCCAGCGGTTTGCTCGGCGAAATCAACAGCACGTCCACCGGCTGCAGGCCCATCGTGCCGCGCCGTGCCTCTTCCGGCACCAGGGAACTGAAGAAATTGATGCGATGCAGCAGCTCGATATCGCCTTCCAGGCTGTCAATGAAGGTGCTGTTCAGCAGATGGATACCCACCTGCGCCAGGCTCGGCGGCTGGCCGGTGCGGTAGTTGGTGACGGATTCGTTGGCGCTGCCGACGGTCGGGTTGCCGCTGACGCCGATCACCAGCACACGGTTGGCGCCCAGGTGCAGCGCCGGGCTGATCGGCGCCTGCTGGCGCACCGCACCATCACCGAAGTATTCGCGAAGAATCTTGATCGGCTGGAACAGCAGCGGAATCGCCGAGCTGGCCAGCAGGTGCTCGATCTGCAATCGCGTCGGCACGCCGATGCGCCGATGGCGCAGCCAGGGGTCGATGGTGGCGCGGCCCTGGTAGAAGGTCACCGCCTGTCCGGACTCATAGCCGAACGCGGTCACCGCCACCGCGCGCAGGTTGCGGCGGCGCACGGCGGCGGCGATGCCGGAGAAGTCCAGTTCCCGTTCCAGCAGATAGCGCAGCGGCGTGCTGTCCAGCAACGCCACCGGCTCGCGCCGGCCCAGGCCAAGCAGGCTGTGCCCCAGGAACTTGAAGGCCTGGCTGATCACGCCCTGCCAGTCGGAACGGTACACCTGCCCGGTACGAAACCCCCTCCAGACCTGCGTAAGACGCTCCACGGCGCCGGTGAACGACAGCGCTCCGCACGCCAGGCCGACGGCGTTGATCGCACCGGCGGACGTGCCGACGATCACAGGAAAGGGATTCTCGGCCCCCTCGGGCAGCAACTCGGCAATGGCTGACAGCACCCCGACCTGGTAAGCCGCACGCGCACCACCGCCGGAAAGGATGAGGCCGGTGACGGCCGGGGGAGTCGATGGAGTGGCGGGGTCGGTCACAGCTGAAGTCCTTGTCGCGTCGTTACCAGCGTAGTCCGCCTTGCTCTACTTCTTCTTGTCGTAGAGCTTGGGCTCGCCCTCGGGACGGCTCTTGAAGCGCCGATGCGCCCAGAGGTACTGCTCGGGCTGGCGGCGAATCTCGCTCTCCACCCACTGATTGATGCGGAGGCAGTCGGCCTCTTCACTCTCGCCAGGGAAATCTTCCAGCGGCGGGTGGATGGTCAGGCGATAGCCGGCGCCACCCGGCAGGCGCGACTGAGTGAACGGCAGCACCAGCGCGCGGCCCAGGCGGGCGAACTTGGTGGTGGCGGTGACGGTGGCGGCCTGGATGCCGAACAGCGGCACGAACAGGCTCTGCTTGGCGCCGTAGTCCTGGTCCGGCGCGTACCAGATGGCGCGGCCGGCGCGCAGCACCTTGAGCATGGCGCGCACGTCCTCGCGCTCGATGGCGGTGGCGTCGGCGTTGTGCCGCTCGCGGCCGGTGCGCTGGACGAAGTCGAACACCGGGTTGTCGTGCTCGCGGTACATGCCGTCGATGGTCTGCACCTGGCCGAGCAGCGCCGCGCCGATCTCCAGGGTGGTGAAGTGCATCGCCATGAGGATCACGCCCTTGCCGTCAGCCTCGGCCTGCTTCAGATGCTCGATGCCTTCGATATGGGCAAGCTTGGCCAGGCGGGCCTTCGGCCACCACCAGCTCATGGCCATCTCGAAGAAGGCGATGCCGGTGGAAGCGAAGTTTTCCTTGAGCAGGCGCTTGCGCTCGGCAGCGGACAGCTCCGGGAAGCACAGCTCCAGGTTGCGCGCCGCGATAGCGCGGCGGCTGCCGACCACGCGGTACATCAGCGCGCCGAGCGCGCGTCCCAGCGCCAGCAGCGCCGGGTACGGCAACTGCACCACCAGCCAGAGCACGCCTAGGCCGAGCCAGAGCGGCCAGTGGCGGGGGTGGAGGAACTCACGGCGAAAGGTGGGGCGGTCCATGGAACTTTCCGGCAAGGGCAAAGCCCGACATTCTACCTTGCCAGCGCACGCCGCGCCCGCCTTCAAGCCCTGGCCGTCCGCCACGCTTGCGGCTGCCGGGGCGGTCCGTTATAAGTCCACACCATTTAGTGATGCAGCCTGACCATGAGCCAAGCCGACCTTCTCGACCACGATCCCGTATTCCAGCTCAAGGGCAGCATGCTGGCCGTCACTGTCCTGGAACTGGCCCACAACGACCTGCCGCGCCTCGACCGGCAGCTCGCCGACAAGGTCGCCCAGGCGCCCAACTTCTTCCGTGATACCCCGCTGGTACTGGCGCTGGACAAGCTGCCCGACGGCGAGGGCCAGCTCGACCTGCAAGGCGTGCTGGACATCTGCCGCCGCCACGGCCTGCGTACCCTGGCCATTCGCGCCAGTCGCGAGGAAGACATCCGCCTGGCCACCATGTTCGACATCCCCGTATTGCCGCCTTCGGGCTCGTCCCGCGAGCGCGTGGTCGAACCCAAGGACGCCGTCCCGCAGGTGACCGGCGCCACGCCGGTACGCCGTCCGCGCGGAGAGAAGCTCTCGGAGAAAGTCGTTGAGCAGGCGGCCGACAGCGCGCAAGCCGAGAAGCCCGCGGAAGTCGTTAAAGAAGAGAAGCCGGCCGAGACCGCCGTGGAAAAATCTGTAGAAGCAGAAGAATCCGCCAAGGAAACGGCGCCGGAAAAACCCGCCGAGCCGCCGGCACCGGTTGTCCGACCGACCAAGCTGGTGACCACTCCCGTGCGCGGCGGCGTGCAGATCTACGCCGCCGGCGGCGACCTGATCGTCCTCGCCCCAGTCAGCCCCGGTGCGGAACTTCTCGCCGACGGAAATATCCATGTGTACGGCCCGATGCGCGGACGCGCCCTGGCCGGCGTCAAGGGCGACACCAGCGCCCGCATTTTCTGCCAGCAGCTGGCCGCGGAACTCGTGTCCATCGCCGGTAATTACAAGGTCGCCGAAGACCTTCGACGCAGTCCGCAATGGGGGCAGGCGGTGCACGTCAGCCTGTCGGGTGACGTGTTGAACATCACCCGCCTTTAACGGATACTGCCGCGACTTTCAGGGACCAGAATTCTTCGTTTTTTCTTTGGGGTGAATCACCTTGGCCAAGATCCTCGTAGTCACTTCCGGTAAGGGTGGCGTCGGTAAAACCACCACCAGCGCAGCCATCGGCACCGGCCTGGCCCTGCGCGGCCACAAGACCGTCATCGTCGACTTCGACGTAGGCCTGCGTAACCTCGACCTGATCATGGGCTGCGAACGCCGCGTGGTGTACGACTTCGTCAACGTCATCAACGGCGAAGCGACCCTCACCCAGGCCCTGATCAAGGACAAGCGCCTCGAAAACCTGTTCGTACTGGCCGCCAGCCAGACCCGCGACAAGGACGCCCTCACCCAGGAAGGCGTCGGCAAGGTCATCGAAGAACTGAAGAAGACCTTCGACTACGTGATCTGCGACTCCCCGGCCGGCATCGAGAAAGGTGCCCACCTGGCCATGTACTACGCCGACGAGGCGATCGTCGTGACCAACCCGGAAGTTTCCTCGGTCCGCGACTCCGACCGTATGCTCGGCCTGCTGGCCAGCAAGTCCGCCCGCGCCGAGAAAGGCGAGGACCCGATCAAGGAACACCTGCTGCTGACCCGCTACAACCCCGAGCGCGTCACCAAGGGCGAAATGCTCGGCGTCGAGGACGTCGAGGAAATCCTGGCCATCCGTCTGCTCGGCGTGATTCCGGAATCCCAGGCCGTGCTGAAGGCATCCAACCAGGGCGTACCGGTCATCCTCGACGAAGAGAGCGATGCCGGCCAGGCGTACAGCGACGCCGTCGAACGTCTGATGGGCAAGGAAATGCCCCATCGATTCCTCGACGTGCAGAAGAAAGGATTCCTGCAACGACTGTTCGGAGGACGTGAATGAGCCTTTTAGATTTCTTCCGCAGCCGGAAGGCGCAAAACAGCGCATCCATCGCGAAAGAAAGACTCCAGATCATCGTCGCCCACGAGCGCGGCAACCGTTCGCAACCGGACTACCTCCCGCAGTTGCAGAAAGACCTGCTGGAAGTGATCCGCAAATACGTGCCCATCGACCAGGAACAAGTCCAGGTCGAGCTGGCCAACCAGGGCAGCTGTTCGATCCTGGAACTCAACATCACCCTGCCGGAGCGTTGATCCGGCTGGAGTGAACCTGCGGCGGCTTCGGCCGCCGCAGTCGTTTTCGTCATTCTTATTCGCCCAAGAGCTTCCATGCCGCTTTCCCAGATCGAATTCGTCCATGAGGACGCCGCCCTGCTGGTGGTGAACAAGCCCACCCTGCTGCTTTCCGTGCCCGGTCGCGCGGACGACAACAAGGACTGTCTGATCACCCGCCTGCAGGAAAACGGCTACCCGGAAGCGCGCATCGTCCATCGCCTGGACTGGGAAACCTCCGGCCTGATCGTGCTGGCCCGCGACGCCGACAGCCACCGCGAACTGTCCCGTCAGTTCCACGACCGCGAGACCGAGAAGGCCTACACCGCGCTGTGCTGGGGCGAACCGGAACTCGACAGTGGCCGCATCGAGGCGCCGCTGCGCTACGACCCGCCGACCAAGCCGCGCCATGTGGTGGACTTCGAGCAGGGCCGGCATGCGCTGACCTTCTGGCGCGTCATGGAACGCCATGGCAACTGGAGCCGCGTGGAGCTGACGCCCATCACCGGACGCTCGCACCAGTTGCGCGTGCACATGCTCAGCATCGGCCATCCGCTGCTGGGCGACCGCCTGTACGCCGAGGGCGAAGCCCTGACGCTGCGCGACCGCCTGTGCCTGCATGCCAGCATGCTGGCCCTGACCCATCCGCAGACCGGCGAGCGCCTGCGCTTCGAGTCGCCCGCGCCGTTCTGATTCACTTTGTGTAGGAGCGGACTCCGTCCGCGATGTATGTCCGGCCGGCTCGGAGCCGCCGGGAAACGATCGCGGACAAAGTCCGCTCCTACGCTCGCCCCACCTGTTGGCGAGCCCCTGGCCGCAGATTTGCACATTTACGTTAAACTTCCGGCCATTCGCTGTCCGGAGTTACCCATGCGTGCAGAACTCAACCAGGGCCTGATCGATTTCCTCGCGGCCTCCCCCACCCCCTTCCACGCCACCCAGGCCCTCGCCCTCCGCCTCGAAGAGGCCGGCTACCAGCGCCTGGACGAGCGCGACGCCTGGCGCACCGAAGCCGGTGGCCGCTACTACGTCACCCGCAACGACTCCTCGCTGATCGCCTTCAAGCTCGGCACCGCGCCGCTGCTGGAGAACGGCCTGCGCCTGGTTGGCGCGCACACCGATAGCCCCTGCCTGCGCGTCAAGCCGAACCCCGAGCTGGTGCGCAACGGCTACTGGCAGCTGGGTGTCGAAGTCTACGGTGGTGCGCTGTTCGCGCCCTGGTTCGACCGCGACCTGTCCCTGGCCGGCCGCGTCACCTTCCGTCTGGCCGGCAAGGTCGAGAGCAAGCTGATCGACTTCAAGGCGCCGATCGCGGTGATCCCGAACCTGGCCATCCATCTCAACCGCGAAGCCAACCTGGGCTGGTCGATCAACGCGCAGACCGAACTGCCGCCGATCCTCGCCCAGGTCGCTGCCGGCGAGACCCGCGACTTCCGCGACCTGCTCGGCGAACAGCTGCAACTGGAGCACGGCATCACCGCCGACGCCATCCTCGACTACGAGCTGAGCTTCTACGATACCCAGCGCGCCGCCGTGATCGGCCTCGACCAGGCCTTCATCGCCGGTGCCCGCCTGGACAACCTGCTGTCGTGCTACGCCGGCCTGCAAGCGCTGCTGGGCAGCAATGACGAGCAGAGCGGCGTGCTGGTCTGCACCGACCATGAAGAAGTCGGCTCCTGCTCCGCCTGTGGCGCCGACGGTCCGTTCCTGGAGCAGGTGCTGCGCCGCCTGCTGCCCGAGGGCGATGCCTTCACCCGCACCGTGCAGCGCTCGCTGCTGGTTTCCGCCGACAACGCCCATGGCGTGCACCCGAACTATGCCGACAAGCACGATGGCAACCACGGCCCGAAACTCAACGGCGGCCCGGTGATCAAGATCAACAGCAACCAGCGCTACGCCACCAACAGCGAGACCGCCGGTTTCTTCCGCCATCTCTGCCTGGAGAATGAAGTGCCCGTGCAGAGCTTCGTGACCCGCAGCGACATGGGTTGCGGCTCCACCATCGGCCCGATCACCGCCAGCCAGATCGGCGTGCGCACCGTGGACATCGGCCTGCCGACCTTCGCCATGCACTCCATCCGCGAGCTGGCCGGCAGCCAGGACCTGCACTACCTGGCCAAGGTACTCAGCGCCTTCTACGACAGCGCCGACCTGCCCTGACCCGAACGCCCGGCCCAAGCCGGGCGTTTTTTCTTGCAGAGAGTCATTGCGGAGATCGAACATGCCCTTCAGCGGAAGCTGCCTGTGCGGCGACATTGCCTATGAGATCGACGGGCTGGACATGCCCATCGGCCACTGCCACTGCCGGACCTGCCAGAAAGCGCACTCAGCCGCCTTCGCCAGCACCGCCGGGGTGATGCGCGAACACTTCCGCTGGACTCGCGGCGCGGACAAGGTCGCCGCGTATGAATCCTCACCGGGCAAACTGCGCAAGTTCTGTCCGCGCTGCGGCACGCAACTGATCGCCGAGCGCGACGGCCAGCCGCACGTCATCGTGCGCGTGGCCAGCCTGGATGACGATCCGGGCACACGGCCGGCGCGGCATATCTGGGTGTCCCATGATCGCCCCTGGCTGGCGCAGGATGGGATTCCAGCTTATCCGGAGTGGAATCCGGATCGCTGAAGCAGTTCCTGGTCCTTCTAGGAGCTTGCTCGCAAATCGCCCAGCCTCAGAATGGCGTGGAGCACCCTCTCCCCCGCCCTCTCCCTGAAGGGAGAGGGAGTCGTTCGGTGCAGGTTGATAGATCGGTGTTGGCCGGCGAGTTCATGACTCTGCCTGCACTGAGGACAGTCCCCTCTCCCTTCGGTGCGGGGCGCGCAGCCAGGGTTAGGGAGAGAGCAGCCCCTGCGGCGGGGCCCAGTTGTTCGCGAGCAAGCTCACTCCTACAGGTTGGGCGCCGCCCGAAAGATCAATCCGGCACTTCCACGCTCACGTGGATGGCATCGTGCCGCCAGAACTCCAGATCGCAATCGATGATGCGCCCGTGCTGATCACCATTGATGCGGGTGATGCGCAGCGCCGGGCTGCCCTCGGCGACGCGCAGTACGCTGGCGGCCTCACCGTGCAGCGCGGTGGGCACCATGTCGAAGCGTACGCGGCCGTAGCGGATGTCGTAGCGACTGGCGTACAGCTCGGTGAGTGAGCAGGTCAGGTCGCTGTCGAGGATGCCGGGGAAGTACGCCGGGTTGAGGTAGTGCTCGACGTAGAGCACCAGCCGGCCATCCACCCGCCGTACCCGGCGGATCTGGTACACGCTGGACAGCGCCGGCAGCTCCAGCAGTTCGCAGATCGCCGCGCTGGCGGGCATCTGCCGCGCCGACAGGACCTCGGTCGCCGGCACACGGCCCTGGCCTTCCACCATCGCGTGATAGTGGCTGCGTACCAGCGGGTTGTAGAGCAGGCGCGGTGGCGAGACGAACCAGCCGCGACGCTCCTCGCGGTAGATCAGGCCCTGGGCCTCCAGTTGCCCCAGCGCTTCACGCAGGGTGATCCGCGTGGTGTCGAACAGCTCGCTCAGCTTGCGCTCGGCAGGCAGCTTGCCGCCCGGGCTCAGCAGACCGCTGTCGATCTGTTCGATGAGTGCGCGGCAGATTGCCGTGACCGTGGGTAGCGCCGTATCGCGCATTCCATTCCCTCTTTTGGACTAGTCCAGCCCCAGAACAGGGCATTTCTTCCCCCTCTCGGGGTGTCGTCATCCTAGGAAAGCCCGATGACCGTCCCGTGACAGCTTCTTTGCAAGCAGCGCCCATGCCAGATAACGACACCAGCGTAGACCAGGCGGATCAAGGCGTTGGCCATGGTCTACGCTTTTCCCGGACGACGCGCTGGACGCTCACGGCCGGGCCGGCGCGCCAGGGGCTTACATCAAACTGTCATCCGTCCCGCATAGATTGGCCTGCGTCTTGCTGATCTAGACCACGCTTGAAAACACCGAACTTCATCCGAAGGAGCACCGAATGAAACGCTTGCTTGCTTCACTGCTGGGATCGGCCATTGCCATTGGCAGCGGCCTCGCCATGGCGGCCGACGCCGATCTGCAATCGCTGGAAGCCGCCGCCCGCAAGGAAGGCCAGGTCAACAGCGTGGGCATGCCCGACAGCTGGGCGAACTGGAAGGACACCTGGAAGGACCTGGAAAGCAAGTACGGCTTGAAGCACATGGACACCGACATGAGTTCGGCCCAGGAACTGGCCAAATTCAAGGCCGAGAAGGAAAACGCCAGCGCCGACATCGGCGATGTGGGCGCCGCCTTCGGTCCCATCGCCGTCCAGCAGGACGTCAGCCAGCCTTACAAGCCCAGCACCTGGGACCAGGTGCCGGAATGGGCCAAGGACAAGGACGGCCACTGGGCGCTCGCCTACACCGGCACCATCGCCTTCATCGTCAACAAGCAACTGGTGAAGGACGTCCCGCACAGCTGGGCCGACCTGCTCAAGGGCAAGTACAAGGTCACCATCGGTGACGTCAGCACCGCCGCCCAGGCCGTCAACGGCGTACTGGCTGCCTCCATCGCCAACGGCGGCGACGAGAAGAACATCAAGCCGGGCCTGGAGTTCTTCGCGCAGATCGCCAAGCAGGGCCGCCTGTCGCTGACCAACCCGGTGATCAACACCCTGGAAAAGGGTGAAGTGGAAGTCGGCATCGTCTGGGACTTCAACGGCCTGAGTTACCGCGATCAGATCGATCCGACGCGCTTCGAGGTGCTGATCCCCTCCGACGGCTCGGTGATCTCCGGCTACACCACCATCATCAACAAATACGCGAAGAACCCGAACGCCGCCAAGCTGGCCCGCGAGTACATCTTCAGCGATGCCGGGCAGATCAACCTGGCCAAGGGCAACGCCCGTCCAATCCGCGCCGAGCACCTGACCCTGCCGGCCGAGGTGAAGGCCAAGCTGCTGCCCAACGAGCAGTACGCCAAGGCCCAGCCGATCAAGGATCCCAAGGCCTGGGAAGAAACCTCCAAGCGCCTGCCGCGCCAGTGGCAGGAAAACGTGATCATCAACATGCAGTGACGCCCAGCCGCCCCGGTTCGCGCCGGGGCGGCCGCGCTTCAACGAAGGCCCCGCCCATGCGCCACGACGTCATCCTGGTCGTCCTCGACGGCCTCAACTACAGCGTCGCCCACGACTGCATGGGCCACCTGCAAGCCCTGTGCAACGCCGGCCGCGGCCAGCTCTACCGGCTCGAATGCGAGTTGCCGTCGCTGTCCCGCCCGCTCTACGAATGCATCCTCACCGGCGTGCGCCCCATCGACAGCGGCATCCTGCACAACGACGTGTCGCGCCTGTCGAACCAGCGCAGCCTATTCCACTACGCTCGCGACGCCGGCCTGACCACTGCCGCGGCGGCCTATCACTGGGTCAGCGAGCTGTACAACCGCACGCCCTTCGACCCGGCGCGCGATCGTCATACCGACGACGAATCCCTGCCGATCCAGCACGGCCACTTCTACTGGACCGACCACTATCCCGACTCGCACCTGTTTACCGACGCCGAGTCGCTGCGCCGCCGGCATGGGCCCAACTGCCTGCTGGTGCACCCGATGAACATCGACGACGCCGGCCACAAACACGGCCTGGGCACGCCGCAGTACCGCAACAGCGCGCGGCACGCTGACATCATCCTTTCCGAATACCTGCACCAGTGGCTCGCCGCCGGCTACCAGGTGATGGTCACCGCCGACCACGGCATGAACGACGACCGCAGCCACGGCGGCATCCTCCCCGAGGAGCGCGAAGTGCCGCTGTTCGTCTTCGGCGACGCATTCAGCCTCGATGACCAGGCCCGCCCGCGCCAGATCGAACTCTGCGGCACGCTGTGCGAAATCCTCGGCGCCGCCCACGACAAACCGGTCTGCCGGGAGCTGCTCAAGGCATGAGATCGAACACCGGAAAGCTCTTCGCCCTGCTCTGCCTGCTGCCCTTCGCGCTGTTCTTCTTCGCCTTCCAGCTCGCGCCGCTGCTGTGGGTGATGATCAACAGCGTGCGCACGGGCGACGGCTGGGGCCTGGCCAACTTCAGCGAGATCTTCGGCTCGCCGTTCTACCTGCAGGCGATCCGCTACAGCCTGGAAATCTCGGTATGGTCGAGCCTGATCGGCCTGTTCATCGCCGTGCTCGGCAGCTACTCGCTGCGCCAGGTGGACAGCAAGCTGCGCGACTTTGTGATGGCCTTCGCCAACATGACCAGCAACTTCGCCGGGGTGCCGCTGGCCTTCGCCTTCATCATCATCCTGGGCTTCAACGGTGCCATCACGCTGCTGCTGAAGCAGGCGGGAATCATCGAAGACTTCAACCTCTATTCGAAGACCGGCCTGATCATCCTCTACACCTACTTCCAGATTCCCCTGGGCGTGATGCTGCTCTATCCGGCCTTCGACGCCCTGCGCGAGGACTGGCGCGAATCCGCCGCCCTGCTGGGCGCCAGCCACTGGGCGTTCTGGCGGCACATCGGCATCCCGGTGCTGACCCCCGCGCTGCTGGGCACCTTCGTGATCCTGCTGGCCAACGCCCTGGGCGCCTACGCCACGGTGTACTCACTGACCACCGGCAACTTCAACGTGGTGCCGATCCGCATTGCAGGCTTGGTCTCGGGCGACGTGTTCCTCGACCCGAACATGGCCAGCGCCCTGGCGATGGTGCTGGTCGGCCTGATGACCATCATTACCCTGGCCCACCAGTGGCTGCTGCGCCGGAGCTACCATGTCCAGAAACGCTAGTTCGCTGTACCACCGCGTGGTGGTCTGCGCGCTGTTCCTGATCCTGCTGGTGCCGCTGGCCGCCACCCTGCTCTATTCGCTGGCGACCTCGTGGAGCGCCAGCGTGCTGCCCGATGGTCTGACCCTGAAGTGGTTCCTGTCCTTGTGGAGCGACCCGCGCTTCCTCGTCGCCTTCGGCCAGTCGCTGCTGGTGTGCTTTGGCGCACTGGTGCTGAGCGTGGTGCTGGTGCTGCCGCTGATGTTCGTCATCCACTACTACTTCCCGCGCCTGGATGCGCTGATGAACGTGCTGATCCTGCTGCCCTTCGCGGTGCCGCCGGTGGTGTCGTCGGTCGGCCTGCTGCAGCTCTACGCCTCGGGCCCGGTGCCCATCGTGGGCACGCCCTGGATCCTGATCGGCTGCTACTTCACCATCGCTCTGCCCTTCATGTACCGGGCGATCAGCAACAACCTGCAGGCGATCAACCTGCACGACCTGATGGACGCCGCCCACCTGCTCGGCGCCAGCACCTGGCAGGCCGCCCTGCTGGTGGTGCTGCCGAACCTGCGCAAGGGCCTGATGGTGGCGCTGTTCCTGTCCTTCAGCTTCCTTATCGGCGAGTTCGTCTTCGCCAACCTGCTGGTGGGCACCCGCTACGAAACCCTGCAGGTGTTCCTCAACAACATGCGCAACAGCAGCGGCCACTACACCAGCGCGGTAGTGGTTTCGTACTTCCTCTTCGTCCTGCTGCTCACCTGGGCGGCGAACCGTTTAAGCAAGGACAAGGCATGAGCTTCCTCAGCGTCGAGACACTGAACAAGAGCTACGGCACCACTACGGTATTCCAGGACATCGACTTCGCCGCCGAGAGCGGCGAGTTCGTCACCCTGCTTGGCCCCAGCGGCTGCGGCAAGTCCACCCTGCTGCGCTGCATCGCCGGCCTCACTGCGGTGGACAGCGGACGCATCCTGCTGGACGGCGAGGACATCGTGCCCAAGAGCCCGCAGAAGCGTGGCATCGCCATGGTGTTCCAGAGCTACGCGCTGTTCCCCAACATGACCGTGCAGCAGAACGTCGCCTTCGGGCTGCGCATGCACAAGGTGCCGGCGGCGGAATCCACCCAGCGCGTGGCCGAGGTGCTGGAAATGGTCGAACTGGGGCCGCTTGCCGCGCGCTATCCGCACCAGCTCTCCGGCGGCCAGTGCCAGCGTGTCGCCCTGGCCCGTTCGCTGGTCACCCGCCCGCGCCTGCTGCTGCTCGACGAGCCGCTGTCGGCGCTGGACGCGCGCATCCGCAAGCACCTACGCGAGCAGATCCGCCGCATCCAGCAGGAACTGAAACTGACCACGGTCTTCGTCACCCACGACCAGGAGGAGGCGCTGACGCTGTCGGACCGTATCGTGCTGATGAACGCCGGGCGCATCGTCCAGAGCGGCGACGCGGAAACCCTCTACACCGCGCCGGAAAACGCCTTCGCCGCCGGCTTCATCGGCAACTACAACCTGCTCGACGCGGCGCAGGCGACTCGGCTGCTGGACCGCCCTTTCCGCCAACAGGTGGCGATCCGCCCCGAATCCCTGCGCCTGAGCCCTGAAGCAAGCGAGGGCATTCCGGTTCGGGTACTCTCCCACAGCCTGCTGGGCAACGTGATCCGCTACCGGGTGGACGCCAATGGCGTCGGGCTGACCGTGGACGTCCTCAACCGCAGCGCCGAGCGCTTGTACCCGGCCGGCACCCCGCTCGGCCTGCATGTAGACATTGAAAGCATTCGGGAGGTGGCCTGATGGCCCTGGTGATATTCGACCTCGACGACACCCTGATCGACGGCGACTGCGCGAGCCTGTGGAGCAAGCGCATGGCCGATCTCGGCTGGGTCGACGCGGAGTCGTTCCTCAAGCGCGACGCCGAACTGATGGCGCTGTACGCGCAGGGCAAGCTGCCCATGGAGGACTACATGGCCTTCGCCCTGGAGCCGATGGCCGGGCGCAGCGTGGAAGAAATCGAGCGTGACGTGGAAGCCTTCGTCGAGGACGTGATCGAGCCGCTGATCCACAGCGACGCCTGCGCCACCCTCGCCCGCCACCGCGAAGCCGGCGACCGCCCGCTGGTGATCTCCGCCTCCGGCGTGCACCTGGTCAAGCCCATCGCCGAACGCATCGGCATCGACGACGTGCTCGCCATCGACCTGGAAGTGGTGAACGGTCACTACACCGGCCGCACCGTCGGCACCCTCACCTACCGTGAAGGCAAAGTGCTGCGCCTGCTCGACCTGCTCGAAGGCGACGACAGCCCGTTGGCCGACGCGCACTTCTACTCCGACTCGCGCAACGACCTGCCGCTGCTCAAGCTGGTCGGCCACCCGCACGTGGTGAACGCCGACCCGGTGCTGCTGGAACACGCGCAGAAAATGGGCTGGGATATTCTCGACTGGAAGTGACTTTTTACCTGTAAAAAAGGGCCGCATCAGCGGCCCTTTTTTCTTCGGCGTCGTCCGTGGCGCCCCTCAGCTCAGGCTCTCGTCGATCAGCACCACGACCTTGCCCTGCACCTGGTTGCTCGCCAGCGCATCGAACGCGCTCTGCGCATCGCGGACCGGGAAGGTACGCTCCAGCTGCGGACTCAGCTTGCCGGTTTCGAACAACGGCCAGACCTTCTGTCCCAGCTCGGCGATCAACTGCGCCTTGAAGTCGGCGTCCCGCGAACGCAGGGTCGAACCGATCAGTTGGATGCGCTTGCCCAGCAGCAACGCCAGGTCCAGTTCGGCCTTGCGACCGCCCATCAGACCAATGACCACCCATCGCCCGTCACGGCCGAGGATTTCCAGGTCGAGCGCGGCGTAATTCGCGCCGACCGGGTCGAGGATCACATCGAACGGTGCGAAATCTCGCAAGGATTCGAGGCTCTCGCCGCGCAGCGCGCCGCCCTCGGCGCCCAGGCCCTCGCAGTAGGCCAGCCGATCGGCGGAACCGACACTGACCCAGCACGGGCTACCGAAGGCCTTGCACAGCTGGATGCCGGCCGAGCCGACACCGCTGGCACCAGCATGTAACAGCACTTTCTCGCCGGGCTGCAGCGCGCCGAGCATGAACAGATTCAGCCAGGCGGTGGCGTAAACCTCAGGCAGCGCGGCCGCTTCCGCCAGGCTCAGGCCAGCCGGCACCGGCAAGGCGTGGCGCTGGTCCACCACCACCTCCTCGGCCATGCCGCCACCGGCCAGCAGGGCGCAGACGCGATCACCCACCTGCCAGGTGCTGCCGGCGCCGACTTCGGTTACCACGCCGGCGCATTCCAGGCCGATGACGTCGCTGGCGCCCGGTGGCGGCGGATAGAGACCCGCGACCTGCAGCAGATCGGCGCGGTTGAGTCCTGCGGCAGCAACCTGGATACGGATCTGTCCCTGTGCGCAAGTTGGGTTCGGGCGCTCAGCCCACTCCACTCGCCCTTCGATGCCTTGCAATGCGTTCACGCTGCCTCCATAGTGACCTTGCAGGGCCCGACCCGTAAGGTCGGGCCTTTTCTTCGCGCCGATTTCTATTGCGATTGAACCCGGCGTCGCCAATTACGGCCTAATATGCGTCATAACTCCGCGATCAGTCGAATCAGCATGAAGCGATTTTTGCCCCGTACCGCCCTGTTGTTCATCCTCGGCGCAACCGCCTTTTCCTCGTTCGCGGCGACCACCAGCCCGAATGTCTGGGACGGCCTGCAGCCTGACCGGGATCAAGTGATCGCCAGCCTCAACATCGTTGAGCTGCTCAAGCGCCATCACTACAACAAGCCGCCGCTGAACGACGAGCGCTCGGCGAAGATCTACGACAGCTACCTGAAGACTCTCGATCCGGCGCGGATGTACTTCACCCAGGCCGACATCGACCAGTTCGCGCCCTGGCGCACCCAGTTCGACGACTTCCTCAAGAGCGGCGAGCTGGAGCCTGGCTTCACCATCTACAAGCGCCATCTCGACCGTCTGAAGGAACGCCTCGACTTCGCCCTGGCGATGCTCGGCAAAGGCGTCGACAAGATCGACTTCAAGACTGACGAATCGCTGGAAATCGACCGCGAGAAGTCGCCCTGGGCCAAGGACAGCGCCGCGCTGGACGACCTGTGGCGCAAGAAGGTTAAGGACGAAGTCCTGCGCCTGAAGATCGCCGGCAAGGACAACAAGGCCATCCAGGAACAGCTGACCAAGCGCTACAAGAACCAGCTGATGCGCCTGGAGCAAACCCGCAGCGAAGACATCTTCCAGGCCTACATCAACGCCTTCGCCCAGACCTACGATCCGCACACCCAGTACCTGTCGCCGGACAGCGCGGAAAACTTCGACATCAACATGAGCCTCTCGCTGGAAGGCATCGGCGCCGTACTGCAGAGCGACAACGACTACGTGAAAGTCGTGCGCCTGGTACCGGCCGGCCCCGCCGAGAAGAGCAAGCAGATCGCCACCTCCGACAAGATCATCGGCGTTGCCCAGGGCAAGGGCGAAATGGTCGACGTGGTGGGCTGGCGTCTGGATGAAGTGGTCAAGCTGATCCGCGGCCCGAAAGGCTCGCAGGTCCGCCTGGAAGTGATTCCGTCGACCAACGCGCCCAACGACCAGACCAGCAAGATCGTCACCATCACCCGCGAGGCGGTGAAGCTGGAAGACCAGGCGGCGAAGAAGTCGGAAATCACCATCGACCACGAAGGCAAGAACTACAAGCTGGGCATCATCGACGTGCCGGCGTTCTACCTCGACTTCAAGGCCTATCGCGCCGGCGACCCGGACTACAAGTCCACCACCCGCGACGTGAAGAAACTGATCGCCGAGCTGCAGAAGGACAACGTCGACGGTATCGTCATCGACCTGCGCAACAACGGCGGCGGCTCCCTGCAGGAAGCCACCGAGCTGACCGGGCTGTTCATCGATCAGGGCCCGACCGTGCTGGTGCGCAACAGCGACGGCCGTGTCGACGTGCTCAACGATGACGAGGGCAAGGCCTTCTACACCGGCCCGATGACCGTGCTGGTGAACCGCCTGTCCGCCTCGGCCTCGGAGATCTTCGCCGGCGCCATGCAGGACTACCACCGCGCGCTCATCGTCGGCGGCCAGACCTTCGGCAAGGGCACCGTGCAGACCATCCAGCCGCTCAACCATGGCGAGCTGAAGCTGACCCTGGCCAAGTTCTACCGCGTCTCCGGCCAGAGCACCCAGCACCAGGGCGTGATCCCGGACATCAGCTATCCGTCCATCGTCGACGACAAGGAAATCGGCGAGAGCGCGCTGCCCGACTCGATGCCGTGGGACACCATCAAACCCGCGCTGAAGGCCCAGGCCGATCCGTTCAAGCCGTTCCTCGACCAGTTGCGCACCCGCCATGACACGCGCACCGAGCACAACGCGGACTTCGTCTATGCCCGCGAACGCCTCGCCCTGGCCCAGGAGCTGATGAAGGAGAAGACTGTCAGCCTCAATGAAGCCAAACGTCGCGCCCAGCAGACCAGCATCGAGAGCCGCCAGTTGGCCATGGAGAACGCCCTGCGCAAATCCAAGGGCCAGGAGCCGCTCAAGGAGCTGAAGAAGGAAGACGAGAACGCCCTGCCGGAAGAGGACAAGACCAAGCCGCAGGACGACGCCTACCTCACCGAGTCCGGGCACATCCTGATCGACTACCTGAATCTGGACTCCCAGGTCGCCAAACACTGATCGGATGTAATCAAACAGTCATGACGCTGTCGTGAAATGCACAGGGCCGGGAAACCGGCCCTTTGCTTTTCCAGCCACCGAGAACCGTCATGACCGTCACCGAGCAGTTGAGCGCGCTGGACCAGATCCTCGCTCACGGCGACCTGCACTGCCTGTTCCAGCCCATTCTGTCGCTTTCGGAAAGGCGCCTGGTGGGCTACGAAGCCCTCACCCGCGGCCCATCCAACGGCCCCTTGCACTCGCCCCTGACGCTGTTCAGCATCGCCCGCAGCAGCGGCCGTCTCAGCCAGCTCGAACTACTGTGCCGACGCAAAGCCTGCGCACGCTTTCGCGACCTGAAACTCGAAGGCAAGCTGTTCCTCAACGTCTCGCCGGAGTCCCTGCTGGAGCCGACCCACCAGCCCGGCCGCACGCTGCAGCTGCTACAGACGTTCGGCATCTCGCCCAACGACGTGGTGATCGAGCTGACCGAGCAGACGCCCATCGAGGACTACACCCTCCTCGACACCGCGCTGCACCACTATCGCGCCATGGGCTTTTCCATCGCCCTGGACGACCTGGGCGCCGGCTACTCCAGCCTGCGCCTGTGGTCTGAGCTGCGCCCCGACTACGTGAAGATCGACCGTCACTTCATCGAAGGCATCCATCTGGACGCCGTGAAGCGTGAATTCGTCGGCTCGATCTTGAAGATGGCCCACGCCTCCCGCGCCCAGGTGATCGCCGAAGGTATCGAGATTCCGGAAGAGCTGGCAGTGCTGTCAGAGATGGGTGTCGACCTGGTGCAGGGTTATCTGCTCGGTCGTCCCAATGAAACGCCGCCGCGCGACGCCCGCGCCCTTCTGCCGGAGCTGGACAACGCGGGAACGCTGCTCGCCGAGGAACAGTCCGATCTCACCCCGCTCCTGCTGGAGCAACCGACGGTGCGCGACAGCACGCCCATAGGCGACGTGCTCGAGGCGTTCCGCGCCCAGGCCAACCTGAACTCCCTGGCGGTGCTCGATTGCCACGATCAACCGGTGGGCATCGTCCATCGCCATGCCCTTTCAGATGCCCTGCTCAAGCCGTTCGCCCCGGAGCTGTACGCGCGCAAACCCATCAGCCGGCTGATGAGCGAGGATTTCCTCGCGGTGGAGCGCAGCCAATCGCTGCAGCAGGTCAGCCGCCTGCTCACCAGCCGCGCGCGGCAGCGTATCGAGGAAGATTTCATCATCACCCAGGGTGGCCGCTACCTGGGGCTGGGGCGGGTAATCGACGTACTCAAGCTGATCACCGAACAGAAGATCCGCCAGGCTCGCCACGCCAACCCGCTGACCCTGCTGCCCGGCAACGTGCCGATCCAGCAGTGCCTGACGCGCTTGCTGCAACAGGGCCGCGAGGCGGTGGTGTGCTACGTCGACATCGACAGTTTCAAGCCCTTCAACGACCTCTACGGCTATGCACGCGGCGACGAAGTGCTGCTCTGCCTGGCGCAGTGCCTGGGCGAGCGGGTGGACCCGACGCGGGACTTCGTTGGCCATATCGGTGGCGATGACTTCATGCTGGTATTGGGGACACAGGACTGGCGCGAACGCCTCAATCACCTGCTGGAAGATTTCCAGGGCCAGTGCCGGCGCTTCTATAGCCGCGAGCACCTGGAAGCGGGCTGCTTCGTCGCGCACAACCGCCAGGGGCGGCGCGAGGAGTATCCGCTGCTATCGCTATCGATCGGCGTGGTCCATGTGAAGAGCGGCGCCGGGCAGCGGCTGGATGCCAGCCAACTGGCCGGGCTGGCGTCGGAAGCCAAACGCCACGCGAAAAACATGCCCGGCTACAGCGTACACATCCTGACGGCCGAATGAGTCAGAGGCCCAGCTGGCGGGCGCGCTCCTCGAAGCGCTCGGCCTGGGCTTCGTCGGGATCGAGTCCCGGCCCGCCGCTGCGATACAGTTCGCCGAGCTTGCGCGCCGCCAACGGGTGGCCCGCCTCGGCGGCCTGGCTCCAGTAACGCGCCGCTTCCTGCGCATCGCCCGCATGGCGCGTGTCGCCCTTGAGCGATTGCACCCCCACCTGGTACGCCGCCTTGTGGTCGCCTGCTGCGGCAGCCAGACGGAGCAAGCGCAGTCCCTCCTCCCGAGCACCGAAACCCTGCCCGCGGAACAGCAGCAGGTGTCCATAGAAGCTCTGCGCGCCGACATCGCCAAGGGCGGCCATGCGCGAGAACTGGCCCTGCATCCAGGCCCAGGAGCGCGGCTGGCGAACCATCCACGGCCAGCCCATCAGTCGGCGCGCGACGGCATAGCTCAAGCGTGCGCGCAGGCGCCAGAACAGCTCGCGGGGCGAGGCCATCAGGGCTCCTCGGGGTACTCGAACTCGAACACGCGCACCACCTCCGCCGCGTGCCAGCCGGCGGCCGCAGGGCCATCCGGTGCGCCGGAGAAGCGGCCAAGGCGCTCGACGCACTCGAAGAAACCGGTGCGCGGCAGGCGACTGGCGCCCTGGCTGATCACCAACGAACTGCGCAATGGGCGGCCCGCGCGAGCATCCAGCGCGGCCAGGTGCTCCAGCGCGGCGGTCAGCACCGTCATGGCGGGGGTGGGCAGTTGCAGGCGCTCGATCAGCGCCCGGTAGGTCAACAGATGGCGCTGCCGGCGAGCATCTTCCAGCTCGCCGAGCAGGCCTTCCCAATGTTTGCGACTGATCTGCACGCTCAAGAAGCGGACTCCCCAGTGCCCAGGGCACGACGCAGGCCATGCTGGATGGCGTCGCTGGCCTCGCGCTCGCCCTTCTCGATCAGTTCGAGGTAGGACGGGCTGATGCCCACCGAACGCGCCAGCGTTTCGAGAGACAGACCACGGGCTTCGCGCAGCGCCTTCCAATCGGGCGCTTCGTCGAGCGCCGGGGCGGCTGTGGGCTTGACGACCTGCGCGGCACCCCGGCCGGCAGCCGCCAGCAGCGCCTGGTACTCGCCCCAGGGAACCACGGCGTACTCCGCTTCGCCGTCACGCATGATGACTTGAACGTTCATGACAACACTCCTTGCAGGCAGCCATCTTAACAGTCTGGAGAGCGACTGTGCCGGCTATACTGCGCACCGCCGTCACGCCACCAGACATGGGGACCGACTTGCAGCGCCTCCTTTCGTTCTGCCTTTGCCTGGCCAGCTGCCTGTGCGGCGCCGAGGAACTGCGCTGGGGCTATTCACCCAGCAATGGCATGCCTTACGCGGAAAGTATCGACCATGAACTGGCGCCTGGCTTCATCCGCGATCTGGGCGAAACCGTCGGACAGCGCCTGGGGCTCGAGGTTCGCTTCGTGGAAACCCCGGACAAACGCATCGAAACGGCGCTCGCACAAGGCAGCATCGACTTGTTGTGCATCAACAATCCGCAATGGATGAAGGCACCCGCCAAGCTGCATTGGTCACCCGGCCTGTTCGAGGAGGAAGATGTGCTCGCCTTTCGCACAGACGCGCCGCCGATGGACGACCTGGAGGCATTGAACGGCACTCGCCTCGGCACCAGTCTGGGCTATATCTATCCCAATCGACTAATGCAGGCGTTCGCCGAAGGGCGGATCCAACGCACCGACGCCCGCGATCTGGACACCCGCTTGCACATGCTCGAGCACCGTCGCCTGGATGCCCTGATCGATATGCGCCGACCACTGGAATTCCTGGTGGCCGAGCACGTCAACCTGCCCGTGGCAGTAAGCCGTAAAGGTGTGCAACGTTATTCGATCTACTGCTCCTACGGCCCGGCGCTGCCGGTCCCGGCCGACCGGCTGGATGCGGTGCTGCAGACCCTGGTGGACGACGGCGCCATCCAGCGGCTGCTTGGCGAGCAGTCCGCGCGGCTACGTCAGAGGCGCTGAATCGCGTCCGGCGGCGGCAACTGTTTCAGGGCTTCGCGGGCTTCTACACCTTGCCCGTCCCGCCAGACCTTGAACGCATCCAGTTCGGACTGCCAACGGCGCACTACCCACGCCAGAACCGCCAGATCGTCCAGGAAGCCGACACCGAACAGCCAGTCGGGAACGAGATCGACAGGTGATAGGAAGTACAGCAAAGCCGCCACGACAGAAACCAGGGCTTGGGAGCTGACGCCGCGATAATCGCCCCGGACCCAGGCGACCAGCAGCTCCTGCAGCAGCTTGAAATCGGTGCGTGCGAGTTTCACCCGCCCGCTTTTGCGCGCCACCGCGAACAGCAACGCCGGGACACGGCCACGGGCCAGAAAACGGCTTGCCAGGGCCAGATAGCGATCAAAACCTGGAGGCTTTTTCATCGATTCACCTCGATCGGAACATTCGTACAAGGCGCGTTAAGGTTATCCACCTTTCCTGTGGATAACTCTGTTGAAAGCGACCTTCGATATCGCCAAAACGCCCGTACCACGAGGGCTGCAGACAGATCGGCGATTTTTTGTTCACCTGACAAATACGTTAAAAATCATGCAGTTGCGGCTAAGCGAAGGGCCGATCAATGTCAAGGGACGGACATTGTTTCAACTGCGTCAAATATGTGCATAAGGGTAACACCGCGCCCGAAGGTTACTCCCTTTCAGACCCAGCGGTCAGCCAGCCGTTCCAGAGCGTTTGCACCACAAATGAAAACGCCCCGTGGGTAACGGGGCGTTTTCTCTGGTACGAAGGTACTCAGTTACTTCTTCGGCTGCTCCGCCGGAGCTTCGGCAGCTTCAGGCTGGTTCTGGTCTTTGATGCCCAGCAGTTCCAGATCGAACACCAGTACCGAGTTGGCCGGAATGGTCGGGCTCGGGCTCTGGGCGCCGTAGGCCAGTTCGCTCGGGATGTAGAGCTTGATCTTCTCGCCAACGTGCATCAGTTGCAGGGCTTCGACCCAACCCGGGATCACGCCGCCGACCGGCAGGTCGATCGGGCTGCCACGCTGGATGGAGCTGTCGAAGACAGTACCATCGACCAGCTTGCCTTCGTAATGAACGGTGACTACGTCGGTAGCCTTGGGCTGCGGGCCGTCGGCTTTCTTCACGACTTCGTACTGCAGGCCGGACTTGGTGGTGATCACGCCGTCACGCTTGCCATTCTCGGCGAGGAACTTCTTGCCAGCGTCCAGCGCCTCGGCATTCTTCTTGGCGACCTGTTCTTCGGCACGCTTCTGCAGTGCGGTGAAGGCTTCGGTGAGCTCTTCGTCGGTCAGCTTCTGCTTCTTCTTGCCGACGGCGTCTTCGATACCCTGGGCGACGGCTTTGGAGTCCAGGTCATTCATGCCTTCCTGGGCCAGGCTCTTGCCCATGTTCAGGCCGATGCCATAGGAAGCTTTCTGCGCGGGAGTCTTGAGTTCCACTTCGGCGGCCTGTTTATCGCAGCCCGCGAGAACCAGGCCGACCAGCGCGATCGCTGCCGCCAACCGATGTTGTTTCATGCTGAATCCTTGTCTTTGCGCCGTCATGGCTGATGTCGATGAAGCCGCGAGCTTATCAGGCGCTCGTGGCCAGTGGCTATGGGCAATAGGAACCACTGCCGGAGGATAAGTTCCCTGAGCAAAGTTATAGGAAAATTAACAAGATAAGTCGGAACACGACGTCACAGAAATCGCCACGAAAAACGCGGACGCAAAGAAAAAGCCCCCAGGTATCGCTACCTGAGGGCTTTTCGGAATGTGGCGCAGCGGACGGGACTCGAACCCGCGACCCCCGGCGTGACAGGCCGGTATTCTAACCGACTGAACTACCGCTGCGTCGGACCTCGAGTGGTGGGTGATGACGGGATCGAACCGCCGACCCTCTGCTTGTAAGGCAGATGCTCTCCCGGCTGAGCTAATCACCCTTCGTCTCGAAGTGGGGCGCATTCTACGGAGGACATTTGAACCTGGCAACCCCTCCGATGAAAAAAATTTTCAGATGTTCCAAAGGCTTAGATGAAGAGGGCGAATGACGAAACGGGGTTGGCCTGGAGGGCGCCGATCGGAATAATGGGGGACTTTGTGTCCAGGAGTTCGCCCCTCATGTGGTTCCGCAACCTGCTCGTATACCGCCTCACCCAGGATATGCAGATCGACGCCGATGCCCTGGAGAAGGCCCTGGCCAGTAAGCCGGCGCGCTCCTGCGCCAGCCAGGAACTGACTACCTACGGTTTCACCGCCCCCTTCGGCAAGGGCCCGGACGCGCCGCTGGTCCATGCCAGCGAAGGCTACTTCCTGGTCAGCGCGCGCAAGGAAGAGCGCATCCTCCCCGGTAGCGTCGTACGCGATGCGCTGAAGGAGAAGGTCGACGAGATCGAAGGCACGCAGATGCGCAAGGTCTATAAGAAGGAACGCGACCAGCTCAAGGACGAGATCGTCCAGACCCTGCTGCCGCGCGCCTTCATCCGCCGCTCGGTGACCTTCGCCGCCATCGCACCGAGCCTCGGCCTGATCCTGGTCGACTCCTCCAGCGCGAAGAAGGCTGAGGACCTGCTCTCTACCCTGCGTGAAGCTCTGGGCTCGCTGCCGGTTCGCCCGCTGACCGTAAAGGTCGCGCCGACCGCCACCCTGACCGAATGGGTGAAGACCCAGGAAGCCGCCGGCGACTTCTTCGTCCTCGACGAATGCGAGCTGCGCGACACCCACGAAGACGGCGGCGTGGTGCGCTGCAAGCGCCAGGACCTGACCAGCGAGGAAATCCAGCTGCACCTGACCTCCGGCAAGCTGGTCACCCAGCTCTCCCTGGCCTGGTCGGACAAGCTGTCCTTCATCCTCGACGACAAGGTGACGATCAAACGCCTGCGCTTCGAGGATCTGCTGCAGGAGAAGGCCGAGCAGGATGGCGGCGAAGACGCCCTCGGCCAGCTCGATGCCAGCTTCACCCTGATGATGCTGACCTTTGCCGAGTTCATCCCGGCTCTGATCGAGGCACTCGGCGGCGAGGCGATTCCGGAAGGTATCTGACGCCCCGACCGGCGCCGCGTCCGCGCGGCGCCTGTCACTCTACAAAGGCCCCCACTCATAAGAAGGATGGCCCATGCGTGCTCTCATCCTGCTCAGCCGCTTCATGGGCAACACCTTCGCCCTCTGGGTGCTGCTCTTCGCCATCCTGGCATTCTTCGTCCCCTCCCTTTTCACTCCGCTCACCGTCGCCATCGTGCCCATGCTCGGCGTGGTGATGTTCGGCATGGGCCTGACGCTCAAGGTCGAAGACTTCGCCGAAGTCGCCCGGCATCCCTGGCGCGTTGCCCTCGGCGTAGTTGCGCATTTCGTCATCATGCCGGGCATGGCCTGGTTGCTCTGCCAACTGATGCACTTGCCACCGGAGATCGCCGTAGGCGTGATCCTGGTCGGCTGTTGCCCCAGCGGCACCGCGTCCAACGTGATGACCTGGCTGTCGCGCGGTGACCTCGCACTGTCGGTGGCCATCGCGGGCGTCACCACCCTCCTCGCCCCACTGCTGACCCCAGCACTGATCTGGCTGCTGGCTTCGGCCTGGCTACCGGTGTCCTTCGGGGCGCTGTTCTGGTCAATCCTGCAGGTCGTGGTCGTTCCCATCGTCCTGGGCATCGTCGCTCAGCGTCTGCTTGGCGCACGGGTGCGCCACGTGGTGGATGTGCTGCCGCTGGTCTCGGTGGTTTCGATCGTGATCATCGTCGCCGCCGTCGTCGCGGCCAGTCAGGCGAAAATCGCCGAATCCGGCCTGCTGATCCTGGCGGTGGTGATCCTGCACAACGGCTTCGGTTTCCTGCTCGGCTACTTCACCGCCAAGGTCTTCGGGTTGCCGCTGGCGCAGCGCAAGTCGCTGGCCCTGGAAGTCGGCATGCAGAACTCCGGCCTCGGCGCCGCCCTGGCCAGCGCACACTTCTCGCCGCTGGCGGCAGTGCCCAGCGCGCTGTTCAGCGTCTGGCACAACATTTCCGGCGCCACGCTTTCCACCTGGTTCCGCCGCATGACCGACGAGCCATCCGTCCAGAAAGAAGTCCCGCAATAGAACGAAGATCCGGCGCCGGGTTGCCCGGCGCGCTGGATTTGTGCAAAATAATGCACATTGTGAGGACGACCTCACCACCTTCCGGTGCTCCAGCGGGGACGGCCCTCCATCCTCATCAACCGTCTGGAGAGCTCCATGTCCTGGTTCATTCTGTTCGTCGCCGGCCTGTTCGAAGTGGGCTGGGCCGTCGGCCTGAAATACACCGAAGGTTTCACCCGCCCGATACCGACCATTCTCACCGTGCTGGCGATCATCACCAGCATGGGATTGCTGGGCCTGGCCATGAGGAATCTGCCGCTGGGCACCGCCTACGCCATCTGGACCGGCGTCGGCGCCGTTGGCACCGTCATCGTCGGTATCGTGCTGTTCGGCGAGTCCATGGCGCCGGTACGCCTGCTCAGCGTTGCGCTGATCCTGTGCGGACTGGTCGGACTGAAAATGAGCCACTGACGCTGTATCGGTTCTCGATACGGGCGGGCTGTCGCTTTCCCTAAAATTTGTCGGTATGCTGCGGGCCACTGTGTTTGCTTGGGTCACTGTGGCTCGTGACCTGGTGGGGCCATTCCCCATCACCCGGCTTCGACTGCACCTTGCAACTCAGGACGAGCGCGGACTTTCCGCACAACAATCTTCAATTGTTCAAGGTGTATTTCCATGTCGAATCGTCAGACCGGCACCGTCAAGTGGTTCAACGACGCCAAGGGCTTCGGCTTCATCACTCCGGAAAGCGGCAACGATGTCTTCGTACATTTCCGCTCCATCCAGGGCACTGGCTTCAAGTCGCTGCAGGAAGGCCAGAAGGTCTCCTTCATCGTTGTTGAAGGCCAGAAAGGCCTGCAGGCTGACGAAGTTCAGGTCATCTGAACCACGCCAGACTCCAAGAAAAAGCCCCGGCATTGCCGGGGCTTTTTCTTTGCAGCGCGGAAACTCAGCGGGCCGCACCGCGCAAGGCAGCGACCTGCTCCTGCAGTAGCAGGCGCTTGGCCTCTTCCGGCGCGACCGGCTGGCCCGCCACCAGGCAGACCCGCGACCACAGCCGACGGAAGAAGCCCTTCTGCGGATCGCGGCTGAAGAAGCTGCCCCACAGCCCCTGCAACGCCATCGGGATCACCGGCACCGGCGTTTCCTCGATGATCCGCTCCACGCCGCCGCGGAACTCGTTCATCTCTCCGTCCAGGGTCAGCATGCCCTCGGGGAAGATGCACACCACCTCTCCTTCGCGCAGGTACTCGGCGACCTTGGCGAACGCCTTTTCGTAGGTCGCGGCATCCTCATTGCGCCCGGCGATCGGCACGGCGCCTGCAGTACGGAAGATGAAGTTGAGCACCGGGATTCGGAAGATCTTGTAGTACATGACGAAGCGCACCGGACGCCGCACGGAACCGGCGATCAGCAGCGCATCGACGAAGGACACGTGGTTGCACACCAGCACCGCCGGGCCTTCGTCGGGGATGGCGTCGAGGTTGCGGTGGTCGACCCGGTACATCGAGTGGGTCAGCAGCCAGACCAGGAAGCGCATGGTGAACTCGGGCACGATCTTGAAGATGTACACGTTCACCGCGACGTTCATCAGCGACAGCACGAGGAACAGCTCGGGGATCGTCAGCTTCGCCACCGACAGCAGCAGGATCGAGACGATCGCCGCCACCACCATGAACAGCGCATTGAGGATGTTGTTCGCCGCGATCACCCGGGCGCGCTTGTCTTCCTCGGTGCGCGCCTGTATCAGCGCGTACAGCGGCACGATGTAGAAGCCGCCGAAGATGCCGATGCCGAGGATGTCCGCCAGCACCGCCCAGGACTGCGAATGCTCCAGCACCGCCAGCCAGTTGTACGGCTGCTCACCTTGCGGGAAGCCGCCCGAATGCCACCACAGGAGGATGCCGAACAGGCTCAGGCCGATGGAGCCGAAGGGTACCAGGCCGATCTCCACTTTCTTGCCGGAGAGCTTTTCGCAAAGCATCGAGCCCAGCGCGATGCCCACCGAGAAGACGGTGAGGATCAGCGTCACCACGCTTTCGTCGCCGTGCAGCAACTCCTTGGCATAGGTCGGGATCTGCGTCAGGTAGACCGCGCCGAGGAACCAGAACCACGAGTTGCCCACCAGCGAACGCGACACCGCCGGGCGCTGGCGCAGGCCGAGCAGGAGAATGCTCCAGGACTGGCGGAAGATGTTCCAGTCGACCTTCAGCTCCGGCAGAGCGGCCGCAGCGCGAGGAATGCTGCGGCTGGCGAGGTAGCCACAGGTCGCCACCAGCACCACGGCGATACCTACGCCGGCAGCGTAATCCTGCCGCGACATCAGCACGCCCGCGCCGATGGTGCCGCAGAGGATGGCGAGGAAGGTGCCCATCTCCACCAGCGCGTTACCGCCCACCAATTCGTCCTCGCGCAGGTGCTGCGGCAGGATCGAATACTTCACCGGGCCGAATAGCGCCGAGTGCGTGCCCATGGCGAACAGCGCAAGGAACAACAGCGGCAGGCTGCCGAACACGAAACCGGTGGCGCCAACCGCCATGATCACGATCTCGGCCAGTTTCAGCGCCCGCATGAGCGCGTCCTTGTTGTACTTCTCGCCGAACTGTCCGCCCAGGGCGGAGAACAGGAAGAACGGCAGGATGAACAGCAGCGCGCAGAGGTTGACCAGCAGGTTGCGGTCACCGCCGACGGTGAGGTGGTAGAGGATCGCCAGGATCAGTGATTGCTTGAAGATGTTGTCGTTGAAGGCACCCAGCAGCTGGGTGATGAAGAACGGCAGGAATCGCTTGGTGCCCAGCAGGGCGAATTGCGAGTGTTGAGACATCGTCCTTGTATACCTGCGTAGCGGCCTTGAGCCGGAATGACAGCACGGATATGACGGCAACTGCGTGAAGAAAAGCCACATTTTCCGCACAATTCCATTCCTGCGGCGAAATCCCGGCAGGAAAAAGCCCGTCACGCTGGACGGGCTTTTTCGTTACAGCGGGACGCGGTCAGAAGCCGACGCTGCCCTGCACGTAGAAGGTGCGCGGCTCGCCCAGGTAGATACCGGCGTTGTTGTCGCTGGAGCGGGTGTAGTTCATCTGGTCGAAGATATTCTTCACCCCGGCGGCGACTTTCAGGTTCGACGCCTGCGGACCGAAGTCGTAACCCACCCGGGCGTTCCACAACACGTAGCCGGGGATGTCGCCATACTGGCCGTCGGCGGTCGGTTCGGTGATGTAGTTGTCGGTGAAGCTGCCATTGGCGTTGGTGGTCGGGCCGGGCGCGCGTTGCTTCGACTGGGCGAAACCGTCGACGTTGTAGGTCCAGCGGTCGTGCTCGTAGCGCAGGCCGATGGTTGCCACCTGGCGCGAATAGAGCGGCAGGTCGCGGCCCTTGAAGCCGGGGATGTCGCCTTCGTAGGTGGCGCGGGTGTAGGTCAGCGTGCCATAGGCGGTCAGGCCGGCAAGCACCGGGTCAAGCGCGGCCATGTCGTAGTGCGCCGAAGTCTCGATGCCCTGGTGCTTGGTGGCGCCCAGGTTGGTCCAGCCCACGTCGTTGCTGATGTACTGCAGCTCGTCGTCGAAGTCGATGTAGAACAGCGTGACTTCGCCACCCCAGGTGCCGTTGTCGTAGCGCGTGCCCACTTCGTAGGTCTTCGCCTTCTCCGGCTGCAGGCCGCTGGCGGTGTCGTTGCCACTGCCGCCCTGGCCAAGCTGGAAGTACTGCAGGCTGCCGAAGGAAGTCTCGTAGTTGGCGAACAGCTTCCACGCGTCAGACAGGTGATACATCACCGCCAGCGCCGGCAGCGGCTCGTTGTAGTCCTTGCTGCGGTTCTTCTCCTGGACCGGCTTGCCCTTGTTGTCGATCACAGGGCGCTCATGCCAGTCGGTGGAGATGCGTTCGAAACGGATGCCCGGGGTGACGGTCCAGTTACCCACGTCGATCTTGTCGTCGAGGTAGATGGAGTTCGCCTCGGTGCCGCCGGTGCGGTCCTGGTAGGTGTGGCCGTCTGCGCCCGGAGTCGGCAGCGTCGTCGGGACATTGTTGACCAGAGCGACCTGGCTGGCGCGCTCGTGCATCGCTTCCTTCAGGTAGCGGTAGCCAATGCTGGCTTCCTGGGTGGTCGGGCCGACCATGAAGATCTTCGACACGCGCGGCTCGATGCCGAAGGTGTGGTAGTCACGCGGATAGGACGCCAGGGTCTTGAGATCGCGGTTGGCGATGTTGCTGCCGCGGAAGCTGTCGCTGTAGTAGGTCAGCACTTCGACCTGGGTAAGGTCGTCGATCTGCCGCTTGTACTTGAACGAGACGTCCTTGCGGCGGCCGGTGAAATTGTCGTAATCGCGCACCGACTGGTACGGGTCCTTGTCGAACTGCGCCTGGGTCAGGCCGCCGGGCATGTCGGCGCTGCCATCGTAGTAATGGAAGTTGGCGGAGAACTCGTCGACGTCGGTGGGCGCCCAGTGGGTCTTGAACATCACGTCGTCGATGTCGGTGGCATCGTTGCTGTCGCGGTAGCCCGCGCCCTTCACGCCCGAGTACAGCAGCGCGGCGCCCATGCCGTTATCGGCGGTGCCGCCGAGGAAGGCGTTGTAGAGCTTCTTCCAGCCACCGTGGGAAGCGGTTTCCACGGTGCTGCCGACGTCGCCGGAGAATTCCTTGGGAATTGCGCGGGTGACGAAGTTGATCACCCCGCCGACGTTCTGCGGGCCATAGCGCACGGAGCCGGCGCCACGCACGACGTCGACGCTGTCGAGGTTGCCCACCGACAGCGGGAACATCGACAGCTGCGGCTGACCGTAGGGCGCCACGGCGGCCGGGACGCCGTCGATGAGCACGGTGGAGCGCGGCGACAGGCGCGAGGTCAGGCCACGCACGCCGACGTTGAGGGAAACATCGCTGCCGCCGGTGCCGTTGTTGTCCTGCACCTGCACGCCGGGAATGCCGCGCAGCACGTCGCGCACGTTCTGCGCGCCCTCTTCGATCATCTGCTCGCGACGCACCACGGTGCGCGCGCCGGGGTGGTTCTGCACCACCTGCTGGTCGGCCTCGCCGAGCCAATCACCGACGACGGTGACGGTCTCCAGCTCCTTGGTGTCTTCTTCGGCCTGCGCCGGCAGCAGCGGCGTGGCCAGGGCAACGGCGATCGCCAGACGCGACCACGAACGAACGTGCGACATGCTTCCCCCTCCCCGGGTACTTCGTGAAGGGGCGGCAAATTAAAACCGAATGTAAATTTTGTAAATGCAAATATATCGCAAATGAAAAAATATTCCGATTGACTCGGATTCTCTTTTCGGCGTATCGAACGAGCGCTCAGCGCCGTTGCTTCAAGAGGGCAACAGCCCCTCAAGGGCGCGCTTTTTCAGAAGAACGAAGCGAAAATTCAGGCGGAACGAAACGACCGCGCACAGGCATGGCGATATTCGCCGGGGCCGACGCCATAGGCCTGTTTGAACTGCCTGCTAAGGTGACTCTGGTCGGCGAAGCCCAGCTGCATCGCCACGTTCACCGGCATACAGCCTTGCTTGAGCAACGCGCGCGCCTGCTCCAGGCGGCGCTGCTTGAGCCAGGCGTGGGGAGGCAGACCGGTGGCCTTGCGGAACACGCGGGCGAAGTGGAAGGGCGAAAGTCCGACGGCAGCGGCCAGCTCCTCCAGCGAGGGAGGCTCCATCAGTCGCGCGCCGAGCAATTCGCGCGCTCGTGCCACGGCGATGGGCTCATTTCCGGCTGGCGGAGCCTCGGGAATCCGCGCGTGGCGCTGGAACAGCAACAGCAGCGCCTCGCGCCAGCAGGTCTGGCGCTGCAGCACGCTGGCATCGGAATCCACCAGACGGTGCGCGGCGAAGAGCGCCTGCACCAGCTCCGGATCCTGCACCACGCTGGCGTCGAAGGACGGCGTGCCGCCTGCGCCCAGCTCCAGTTCCTCCAGCACGCCGGAGACCTGCGCCAGCTCCGGGTAGAAGCCGCGATAACGCCAGCCGGCCTCGTCGGCCTTGGAGCCGGTGTGAACCTCATCAGGGTTGATCAACACCACGCTGCCGGCCGGAGCGAAATGCTCGGCGCCGCGATGGTGGAAGCGCTGGGCGCCCTGCTCGATCATCACGAAGGCGAAGCCCTCATGGACATGGGGCGAGAACACCTGCTCGATGTAGCGCGCGTGCAGCAACTCGACGCCGCCCAGCTCCTGGGCGCGCCAGAAGCGGGTGCGTTCACCGCTTGCGTCGTGTTCTGTCATGCACTACCCCATTGCAGCTCCGCCGGCGCCTTGGCCGGGAGCATTGCGTTGTCCGAAGCATCCGTGCTCGTGCCCCCTCACCCCAGCCCTCTCCCGGAGGGAGAGGGAGCAGTCAGTGCCGGCTGAAACTGTGGTTTCACCCTGTGCCGATCAGCCCTCTTCCATCGGGAGAAGGGCAGCCCGTACCGGCTGACTCGGGAGTTTCATCCCGCGCCGATCAGTCCCCTCTCCCATGGGGAGAGGGTTAGGGTGAGGGGTTCAGATGCCGCAGACAGAATATCACTCAGCCGACGAAACCAGCTTCCAGCGCGGCCTTCACCTGCGGCCATTCCTGATCGGTGATGCTGTAGAGGATGGTGTCGTCCAGCCGCCCGCCGGCCAGGCGCCGGTGATTGCGCAATACACCCTCGCGCACCGCGCCAAGCTTCTCGATGGCGCGCTGCGAGCGTTCGTTGCTGGCGGCGGTCTTGAACTGCACACGGACCATCTTCCAGCTGTCGAAGGCGTGGCGCAGCATCAGGTACTTCATGGTGGCGTTGAGACCGCTGCCGTGCTGACTCTGGTCCAGCCAGGTGGCGCCGATCTCGCAGGCCGGCAGCGCCGGGAGGAAGTCCATGAAGCGCGTGGTGCCGACGATCTGGTTGCCCAGGCGCACCACCAGCGGCAGCGCGCGGCCCTCGCGCTGGTCCGCCAGCCCCTGGCGGTACCAGTCGGGACGAGCCGGTGCGCTCATGAACTGCAGGACGTCGCGATTCTGCTCCGCCAGGGTCACCAGGTCCGGTACGTCGGCCTCCACCATCGGCTCCAGGCGCAAGGCCCCGCGCTGCAAGGTGATCGGTAGCGGTCTGAACATGGCGCCCTCCTCGAAACTCAACGCGAAATCATCGCTCACATCAGAGCGTAGCGGCCCGCTGAAGTGCCGCGCACCGGAACGGGCGCGACGGACGGACCGCGAAAAGGCCGGCAAGCTACCAGCCCGGCGCCCGCCCCTCAAGTGTGAGGCGCGACACAGCGCCACTGAGACATTGGTAGCAGGCGTCTGACAGTTTCTGACTTTGGTGCGAAACTGCTGCGAGCGCTCCTGCGGGGGAGCCAGTTCATTTCCGGAGTCAGCATGTCGTTGTCCAGTGGGTTGATCGCAACGGTCGCCCTGCTCTACATGGCGGTCCTGTTCGCCATTGCGTTCTATGGCGACCGCCGTCGCGCCCCTCTTTCGCCGCGTGTCCGCGCCTGGGTCTACAGCCTCTCGCTGGCGGTGTACTGCACCAGCTGGACCTTCTTCGGCGCCGTCGGCCAGGCCGCCGGACAGCTCTGGTCGTTCCTGCCGATCTACGTCGGCCCCGTGCTGCTGATGCTCTTCGCGCCCTGGGTGCTGCAGAAGATGATCGTCATCAGCAAGCAGGAGAACATCACCTCCATCGCCGACTTCATCGCCGCACGCTACGGCAAGTCCCAGGCACTGGCCGTGGTGGTGGCGCTGATCTGCATCGTCTGCGTGCTGCCCTACATCGCCCTGCAGCTCAAGGGCATCGTGCTCGGCGTGAACCTGCTGATCGGCGCCGGGCCCGATTCGGGCGGCATCCGCGCCCAGGACACGGCGCTCATCGTGTCGCTGATCCTGGCCCTGTTCACCATCGTCTTCGGCACCCGTAACCTGGACGTCACCGAACACCACCGCGGCATGGTGCTGGCCATCGCCTTCGAATCCCTGGTCAAGCTCACCGCTTTCCTCGCCGTTGGCATCTTCGTCACCTACGGCCTCTACGACGGCTTCGGTGACCTGCTGGACAAGGCCCGTGTCGCCCCGCAGCTCACCGAGTACTGGCAGGAAACCGTGCACTGGCCGGGCATGCTGCTGCAGACCGGCGTGGCAATGACCGCCATCATGTGCCTGCCCCGGCAGTTCCATGTGCTGGTGGTGGAAAACATCGAGCCGCGCGACCTGAACCTGGCACGCTGGGTATTCCCCGCCTATCTCGTGCTCGCCGCGCTGTTCGTGGTGCCCATCGCCCTGGCCGGACAGATGCAACTGCCGGCGGGCGTGATGCCGGACTCCTTCGTGATCAGCCTGCCGCTGGCCGAAGCCCATCCGGCGCTGGCCCTGCTGGCCTTCATCGGCGGCGCCTCGGCGGCCACCGGCATGGTCATCGTCGCCAGCGTGGCGCTGTCCACCATGGTCTCCAACGACATGCTGCTGCCCTGGCTGCTGCGCCGCAAAGGCGAGGCCGAACAGCCCTTCGAGGTATTCCGTCACTGGCTGCTGACCGTGCGCCGGGTGAGCATCGCGCTGATCCTGCTGTTGGCCTACGTCAGCTACCGGCTGCTGGGGTCCACCG